>CAYFQN010000140.1:5677-8692 GCA_964345285.1 uncultured Rhodothermales bacterium | reverse complement strand
GCGTGCTTATCGGGTGACCAACAAACTGCCCTGGAGGAGGCTGAGTCATTGGGCGATGTGATGATCACACAGAATGCCCCGGCGCCCGGCCTTTTGGTGCGCAGCGACGTGCTGCAGCAGGCGGGCCCGTTTGATCCCGTATTTGGAAGTTATTACGAGGACTACGACCTCTGCCGTCGCATTCGGGCCGAAGGCTACCGGGTCGGGTTCTGCACGGACGCGCGCATCCGCCACTTCTCCGGCGGGTCCACAACGACAGAGGCCCAGGAGCGTCGCCGCACGCGGCAGGTCATCCGCAACCGCGCGCTGTACGAGCTGCGCGAGTCGGATGAGCCGCGGTGGCGTGGGGCGGCCCGGTGGGTATTCGGAGATCTGCCGCGGCGCATTGCCCGTGGCGTGATCGGCACGCCGTCGTCCCAGCCGCCCACGGTGACGTTACAGGCGTACAGCGACCTGCTCCGCCTCGGCCGCCGGTTCGTCTCGGCGCGGTACGATGAAGCCGCGTGGCACGCGTATTTGGACGAGATCGGATGGCCGCCGGAGAAAGAGACCCCGCAGCACGTGCGCACAGAGTCCACGGAGGTGTCATGAAGGTCCTACACGTCAACGAACACTTGGCGCACAAGGGCGGCGTCGAGACGTACCTGCTCGCGCTGCTTCCGCGGCTGGAAGCACGTGGGATTGAGACCGCCGTGGCGTACAGCGAGGGGGACCCCGAATTGCACGAGGCAGCGTACGCTGCGCCGGCGATTCGGGAGGCCCGCTTTGGGAGCGAAAGCGCGGCCGAGGAGCAGCTGCATACGATCCTGCAGGCAGAGCAGCCGACGCTCATCCACGTCCACAACGTGCAGAACATCGGCGCCCTGAAGGCCTGCCTCGCGTACGGGCCCACGGTGGTCACGACGCACGATTACCGGTGGGTGTGTCCGGCCAACTCCTTCTTCTACAAGCGCACGCAGGAGGTCTGCGAGCGGACGTGTGGGCTGGGCTGCTTCACGACAACCCTCACGAAGCACTGCGTCACGCCACGGCCCCACTACGCCGCCTACTTCTATCACCGCACGAAGTGGGCCATTCGCCACGCGTCGGCGTTTGCCCGGGTGATCGCGCCGAGTCAGGGCGCCAAGGCGCGCTACGACGCATCCGGCTTCGGCGATGCGTCGACGAGCGTGCTTCCGTATTTCTGCGAGCTGGAGCCGGCGGATGCGCCGCGTCCCGTGCCCGATCGGCCAACCATCACCTATCTGGGCCGCGTCGCGCCGAACAAGGGCCACGAGTATTTCATTCAGGCGCTTGGGCGCCTTCCAGAGGCCGTGCAGGGCGTGATGGTGGGCGATGTGGAGGGCGACACGGCGGATGGGCTGCGTGCACAAGCTACAGAGTACGGCTGCGAAGAGCGCTTGGAACTGCGTCCCTGGGCCTCACGGGACGAGGTGCTGGACTTGCTCGATCAAACGACGGTGTTTGTTTTCCCATCGCTTTGGCCGGAGACGCTGGGCATCGTGGGCATTGAAGCGCTGAGCCGCGGCGTGCCCGTCGTCGCATCGGACCTCGGCGGCGTGCGCGAATGGTGCATCGACGGGGACACCGGGTTCGTCGTGCCGCCGAAGGATCCGCAGGCTATTGCCGCCGCGGTGCAGCGCCTGCTCGATGATCCCGCCCGACTGGCAGAGATGGGGCGGCGTGGCATCGAACTGATCAACACCCGGTTCCGACCCAGCGTGCATGTTGATCAACTCATTGAGCATTATGAAGCCGCCCAAGCCGTCGCCGTTTCACCGTCTGCCGCGTAGAACCTCCCGCTCCTTCCATGCCTGACACGTCGCCCATCAAGGCCAACTTCTACGTGTCGTTCCCCAGTGGAGGGATCGGGCGCTACACGGCCATGCTCCTGCAAGAGCTGCAGACTGCAGGCCAGGTGGAGGTCGAGCTTATGTGCCTGCCAGAATTTGAGTGGCGGGGCGCGGGCGAGTATGCCACATGGCCCGGTCTCATGAGCATCTCGCATGCTATCCCCATGGTGCGCCGGGCGCGCTTCCTGCTTGGCCAGTTCGTTAATCCGCTTCGTGGCGTGCGCCGGGCCCGCGAGGCGCAGGCCGATATCATCCACTTTGCCGACTTCAGCCACCTGACCTTCCCGCTGTGGAAATGGATGATCGACCGCACGGCGCTCAAGGTGGCCATCTCGGCCCACGACGTGAAGCGGGGCAAGGCCATCCTACATCGGGGATGGGAAGATCGCCAGTTGAAAGCGGCGTACCAGTACGCCGACGCGCTCTTCGTCCACTCGGCGCACCAGGCCGACGAGCTGGTCGACTTCGCCCAGGTGGATCGGCGGAAGGTGCACGTGGTGCCACACGGGCCCTACCCGCATGGCGAGGTGGACCAGGATCCGGATGCTGCGCGGTCTGAGCTGGGCCTGCCCACCGAGGTGCCAGTCGGGCTCTTCTTCGGACAGATGCGCGACGAGAAAAACCTGGAGGGGCTCTTAAAGGCGTTGTCCCGCGCACGCTCCGGAGCGCATTTGCTCGTAGCCGGTCAGTCGTCCAGCCGCCACCGGGGCATAGAGGCCTACCGGCGCCAGGCTGCTGAACTCGGCCTGGCCGACCGGGTGCACTTTGTCAACCGCTACATCCGAGACGACGAGGTGGGACGCGTGTTTGCGGCGTGCGACTGGGTCGCGCTGCCGTACAAGGAGCAATTTACGTCGCAGAGTGGCGTGCTCAACGTGGCCGCGCACTACGAATGCCCCGTTCTCACCAGCTCCTCGCCTGTGATTCACGAAACCGTTCGCGACGCCGGGATCGGGGTGGCCTGCGCGGATGATTCCCCGGAGGCGCTCGCGGCGGGCATCGACGAGATTTGTGGCCGGGTGCAACGTGGTGCGTCCTTTGCGTTCGACACCTACCGCGACGCCTATAGCTGGACCGAAAACGCGCGCCGCACCGTCGAGGTGTATCGGGCGCTGTGTTCCGAGGCTCCCGGCTCTGAGGCTCCCGGCTCTGAGGCTCCCGG
>CAYFQN010000140.1:4361-5577 GCA_964345285.1 uncultured Rhodothermales bacterium | reverse complement strand
TCCGACGTACGTGCGAACACGCCCACCCCCACAATCAGCAGAGCCTAGCGCATTATACGCATGCATTCCGCCGATATCGACATGACGGCTAGTGGCCGGGAGACTATGGGCGCGGCGCCCGACTCCTCCTCGCAGGGCCGCCCGGTACGTCGCGTTGCGATTCTGTACTCGCGGCTGGCGGCGTACATGGTGGCGTGCCTGCGCGCTCTGCGCGAGACGCATGACGTGGAGCTCCTCATCTACCAGTATCCGCCCGCTGATGAAGCGCCCTATGATCGGGCTTTGTTTGACGAGTTGGGGACGGTTCTCGACCGCGCACAGCACAGTGACGAGGAGATCCTCGCACGGGTACGTGCCTTCGATCCGGATGCGATGTACATCGTCGGGTGGATGGACCGCGGGTATCTGAATGTGGCGCGCGCCCTGCGAAGCGACGGCGTGCCTGTCATCGCCGGGTGCGACCGGCAGTGGGCCGGAACGTGGCGACAGCGGCTCGGACAGCTCGTCGCGCCGTGGTACCTGCACTCGGCCATCGACGTCTTATGGGTGCCGGGGGAGCGGCAGCGGCAGCTTGCCCGCCGGCTTGGCTATCGCGGCGCCCGCTGCTGGAGCGGTATCTACTGCTGCGACTGGGACCGTTTTGCTGAAGCCCGTCGCTCCGCATCCGAGCGAGACCCCACGTTTCTGTACGTGGGGCGATACGTGGACGTAAAAGGGATAGATGTGCTGCTGGAGGCCTACCAGGCGTATCGCGGCGCTGTGGAGCGGCCGTGGACCTTGACGTGTGTGGGCACCGGCCCACAGGCCGATCGGTTGCAGGACCTCCCCGGCGTCGAAGATCGCGGGTTCGTCCAACCGGACGCGCTCCCGGCCATCATGGCCCGGGCCAGCGCCTTTGTGCTGCCGAGCCGGCACGAACCCTGGGGCGTGGTGGTGCAGGAAGCGGCCGCGGCCGGGTTGCCCCTCATCTGTTCGGAGGCGTGCGGGGCGGCCGTTCATCTGCTGCAGGACCGTTACAACGGATTCCTCGTTGAAACCAACCATGCCAATCACCTTGCTACCGCCATGACACAGATGGCCGCGCTGGATCCAGAACGCCGCCAGGCGATGGGGGCGCGCAGCCACGCGCTGTCGAAGCCGTTCACGCCAGCTCGTTGGGCCGCGACGCTCATCGAGGGCGTTCAGCAGATGCACTCCGGATAACAAGACGCAACGC
>CAYFQN010000140.1:0-4261 GCA_964345285.1 uncultured Rhodothermales bacterium | reverse complement strand
GTAGAGCCGGCATCACGTAGAGCCGGCATCACGTAGAGCCGTGTGAGGACGACTGTCATGCAAACGCCTACATCCCAACCGAGCATAGGATACATGAGGGCTGCCCAGCACCTCCCGACCCCGCGCGTACTGTGGCGGGTCTTTGCGGTGCTGTTCTTCGGGGCGTTGGCAAATGCCCTCCTTCCGTCCGGCACCATCATCATCGGCGGACTGCTCGTTGTGCATGCGCTCAGGGGGCCGCGTCAGTCGGTGGAGGCGCTGACCGTACTCGGGGTACTGCTCATGATGAATCGCATCTTCATCCGGGGCGATATTTCGATGCTGCGATGGGTCATCCTCTTTGCGGCGACGGGGCGCATGGCATGGGACTCGGTCATCAAAAGCGCGCGCTGGCCCCGCATCATCTGGCCGCTGTTCTTGTTTGTGGGCGTCGTACTGGTCCTTACGGCGCTCACGAGCCGGTTGCCCGCGGTCTCACTGCTGAAGATCGTGTCGTTTACGGTGGGGGCGACGACGGTGCTCGTGTCCATGTATCGCACGCAGCACCTGCGCCCATACTGGACCTCGTGGTTCTTCACGGTGGGGCTCGTTGTGTTTGTGCTGAGCATGCTTCTGTATCCCACCTCGTTGGGGTTCATGGTAAATGGAACGTCGTTTCAGGGCATCCTGACGCACCCGCAGACCACCGGGATATTTGCGGCCATCTTTGCCGCCTTCTCCACCGGCCTGCTGTATTTCGGCCGGCACCGGACGACGCCCGTCTGGGCGATGGCCGGCATATCGTGGTTCGTGCTGTTCACGTCGCTGTCGCGGACGGCGGCTTTAGCGGCTGCCCTGGGCCTAGGGGGCGTACTGGCGATCCGCTATCTCACGGGGAAGTGGAAGCAACGCAAGGCCTATCAAGGGATCGACGTGTTGCCATGGCTTGCGGGGCTCATGGTGGTAACCGTGCTCGTGTGGAAGGGCCCCGCCATCGGGGACCGCATCACGGGCTTCCTGCTGAAAGACGACAGCGCCGTGTCCGTCACCGAATCCCTGCAGCAGTCCCGGATGGGGCTGATTCAGCGCTCGATGGATAACTTCTGGCAGTATCCGCTTACAGGGATCGGCTTTGGCGTGCCGTCCAATGAGAACCTGGACCGCGTGGAGACCGGCGCGCTCGGCCTGCCGGTCGGCGCCTCGACCGAAAAAGGGTTCCTGCCTGCCGCCGTCCTGGAGGAAACGGGTATTGTGGGGTTTGTGCTGTGGATCACGCTTATCGTGATGCTCTTCCGCATCGCGTACCGGCAGGGCAGCGCGACGCAGATCTGGGTTCTGGCAGTCTGCATCTTGGTGAACGCCGGGGAGGCGATCTTCTTCGCGATCGGGGGGAACGGGCTCTTTATGTGGCTACTGATCGGATTTGCGCTGCTGCCGCCCGCCCAGCAACCCCCTCCGGGCCCTCCCCCTCCACTTCGTCGTCGTCCAAATCGGAGGTCTCATGCGCGTATTCGTTAATGCCGCATCGGCCAAGATGGGCGGGAACGTCACGTACCTGCAGAATGTGTTGCGCTGGCTCCCGCGTATCGCCGCTGCGGACGACACGTTCTGGGTGTGCCTCCCGGACATGACGCGCGCGTCGCTGCGAGACATCGATGCGCCGAACCTGCACGTCCGCGCGTTTCCGTACCAGCATACGGGCGGATTGGCCCGCGTCTTTTACGATCAGGTACAACTGCCTTTTGTGCTGCGCCGCCTCGACATCGACGTGCTCTTCTCATCGACAGGATTCGGGACGTTGTACGCGCCCTGCCCGGAGGTCCTCCTCGTTCGTAACCCGGTGTATTTTAGCCAGGCCTTTCGGGAGAAGTACCAGGCGCTCGGGCGCAGCCTCATGGAAAACCGGCTGCGCCGGTGGATGAGCATCTTGTCTATGCGGCGCGCCGACCGGGTGCTCTTTCCCACTGCCGCCATGGGCGATCTGGTGGCGTCACACATTCGCTTGCCCCCCGATCAGCAGGGCGTCTTGAGCTACGGCTACGACCCGCAGAACTTTGGGAAATACGCCGCCGACCCCGACTTTCTGCCCGACCTCATGCAGTGGAAGCGCGACGGGCACCGCATCCTGCTGAACGTGTCGACGTACGCGGTGCACAAAAACCTCGAAACGCTGGTTGAGGCGCTCCCCCAACTCGCATCGAGCGGCGAGCCGGTGAAGCTGGTGGTGACGACCTCGCGCGATGCCACAAGCGACAAAGCCGAATATGACGCCTTGCTCCGCCGTGTGGATGAACTGGGCGTCGGAGATCTTTTCGAAGAGGTTGGCTACGTGGCGCCGCCCCACCTGCATGCGCTCTACGAGGCCGCCGACGTGTACGTCTTTCCGTCCTTCATCGAGTCCTTTGGACACACGCTGGTGGAAGCCATGGGCCACAACCTGCCCATCGTCGCGGCCGATACGCCCGTGAACCGAGAGGTCTGCGAGGGCGGGGCGCAGTACTTCAGCACATTTGACGCGGCCGACTGCGCTGCGCAGATTGTACACCTTTTGGAGGACGATGCGGCCCGATCGGAGGCCCGGCAGGCAGCGCGCGAGCGGTCGAAGGACTACTCGTGGAAGCGATACGTGGAGGATCTGATGCAGACGTTCCGCGCTGTGGCCGGCGCCAAACGCGAAGTCGCGCCCGTGTCATGATTCCCCGCACTCATCATCTTTCAGCGGCTCTTTTGCCGAGTTAGCACCGGACTCGCATGCCTTTTGCGTACTGTTGCCTAGTCTCCCGTCCAGAAGCGTCGCGCTGTCGAGTATAGATGGAATTATCCGTGGATCACCAGCCCCGTTCAACTACGGCAACCGACGCGCCGCCCTCGGGCGACGCCTCTGTGCGGGTGCTCGTGTTTTCTGGGACCTACATTCCGTACGCGCCGTCCGGTGTACTACGCACAGTGGCTAACACAGTAGACCGACTGGGCGACGCGATCCAGTTTACGATTATCACGCGGTACCTGGAGGAGTACGCCGAAGCGGGCATCCAGCCGAATGAAACGCGTACCGTCGGTCACGCCCGCGTGCACTACGCAGCGCCCGATCGGCTCGGATGGGTAAGTATTGCATCGCTCATCAACCAGTTTGAGTACGACGTGCTGTGGCTGAATAGCTGCTTCACGGACTTCACCGTCAAGCCGCTGGTGCAGCGGCGCCTTGGTCGGATTGACGACACGCCGGTCGTCTTGGCTCCGCACGGCGAACTCCTTCCGCAGGCGTTACAGTTGAAAAAGACCAAAAAGAACCTATATCTGTCGGGGGCGCGCCTCGGTGGGCTCTATGACGACCTCGTGTGGATGGCGACCAACCGGGACGAAAAGGACAATATCTACAAAATTTTCGGTGATGCGTCGACGGTTCGCGTCGCCCAGAATATTCCAGATCGTGGACTGCTCGCGCCGCCCGGACAAAAGACCAAAGAAGCCGGCGAGCTGTCCATCATCTTCCTGTCGCGTATCTCCCGGATCAAAAATCTGGATCAGGCGCTGCGGGTGTTACAACGCGTTGAGGACGCCCGGATTACCTTTGATATCTACGGGCCCGTTCAAGACGAAGGCTATTGGGAGAAGTGCCAGCGGCTAATGGACACTCTGCCCCCGAATGTGACAGCGACGTACCATGGCACCATTCCCTATGAGGACGTCACCCAAGCGCTCAGTCGCCACGACCTGTTTTTCTTGCCCACGCAGAGTGAGAACTACGGGTACGTGATTCTGGAGGCCTTAGCGGCTAGCTGTCCTGTGCTGATCAGTGACCGGACGCCCTGGCATACTATTCCGGACGAGGGGGCCGGGTGGATCGCTCCGCTGGGCGACGACACGGCCTTTGCGGAGGCGCTCCGAGAAGCGGCAGCCATGGACGGGGCGGCGTATGCCTCCTACCGCCAGTCGGCTCATCAACTGGCTCGCGAGCGCATCCTCGATGCGCAGGTCGTCGAAGAAGTGCGAGACCTGTTTACGACCGCCGCTGAAGACGCTTGATAGGGAGAGCTGCCATGCGCTGCAGCCGGTGCTGTGAAAACCACAATGGGCCGCAGGGTGGAGCCGACATGAGCACCTGTTAGAGTCATCGCGATCCATTGCAACCCTATGGCCAACCACACTGACGCGTCTGTGCCGGTTTCTGTCCTCATCCCAACGCGGAATGAGGCGGAGAACCTGCCCCGTTGTTTGGAGCCTATCGCCGGATGGGCCGATGAGATCGTCGTCGTCGACTCGCAGAGCACCGACGATACAG
>CAYFQN010000139.1:0-8712 GCA_964345285.1 uncultured Rhodothermales bacterium | reverse complement strand
GGGGATTCTGGTCGAGCTCGCGCCCCTTGCGGCTGCGGTAGTTGGTGTAGAAGGCAAACCCACGCTCGTCGAGGCCCTTGAGCAGTACGATGCGGGCAGAGGGGCGGCCGTCCGGTGTAGCCGTGGACAGCGTCATCGCATTCGGCTCGTCGAGCTCAGCGTTCAACGCTTCATCGAACCACTGCTGAAACTGGTCGATGGGATCATCAGTCACATCGTCCATGTGCAGCGCGCGCTGCGAGTACTCTTTGCGTAGATCGGCGATGCTCATCGAACGTGGAGTTGGTGAAACAAAATGCAGAAGCGTCAACGTCGGCGCCCGCAGGGGCGTTTCCCGGCGGGCGTGTCTGTTTCAAGCTCTGCACATCCGGGCGAGGTCGCGAGTCGCTATCGCCAGATTTCCATCCGCAGGCCGGACGCGTTGCGCGGCGGGGTGTCTCCCGGCAACCGAACGGCGTTTCCACCGGCCATCCGACCGGCGCTCCAGCAGGCAGCGTGGGCATCCAGAATGTCGTCGGGCCCGACGTCTCGGCTCATGTGGGCATCCACGGTGTGCTCGATGTTCGCAAAGCCGTGGGTGCGCAGCAAAGCCTGGCGCTCGGCGCGGCCTGCGGCGTCGTGCTTGCTGTGTTGGAGCGGCGTCTCGCCATTCATTGCGAAGAAGGACAACTCGGGGTGGACCTCGCGCACCCGGTGCTGCTGCGCCGGTGTCATGTGGGCATCCACGGCGCGGAGTTTGGGAAACAGGTGGAAGGCCTGCTTCGTGATGCCCACCTCGTCCGGGCTCACCCGGCGGTTCGTGGCGAGTGCCTCCTCGTACGAGGTGCAATCGATGGTAGCTTGCGCCGGCGGGGAGAACACGCTGCTCGACCGCGGCCAGCCGAGCAGTTGCCGCGCCTGCTGGTCGCACCGGCGCCCCCCGGAGCGCGGCGCGTCGGGCAACCCAATGATGACATCGATCCCGAGGTAGGATGGCGCCTCAGGAAGGTTCAGTAGTGCCTCAAAGCTGGACACGAGCCGGCACTGCACGGCGCCTGTGCGCCCGTCGTGCAACACCACGACCCATCCGCTCCGGCATCCATCCGCTCCGGCAACCCACGCATTTGCTAAGTCACTGCGGGCTGCCACCGGTTGGTTTGCGTCGTCGGCGCTCCTATCTTGCGATGCATGCTCGTCTTGCTCCATCATCAATTCGTTGCATCGTTTCATGGCTCGTCCCGAAACCCTGCTGGCCCACGCGGGCTGTGCCCCGGACCCCGCAACAGGCGCCGTGGTGTCACCTCCGTATTTGACTACGACGTATGAACGGGCCGCAGATGGCTCGTATCCGCGCGGTTTTCAGTACGCCCGCACCGGCAACCCGACCCGCGCCCAGCTGGAGGAGACGCTGAGCAGTTTCGAAGGTGGCGCCGGATGCGTAGCGTTTTCGTCGGGCATGGCGGCGGTGATGACCGTGCTACAGGCCTTACCGTCCGATGCCCACATCCTGTTGCCTGATGACGTGTACTACGGCGTGCGTCAACTCATCACGGAGGCGTTCGAGGGGCACGGCCTCACGACGACAGCCGTTGACATGACGGACCTGGATGCGCTAGCCGCGGCCGTCCGGCCAACCACGCGGCTGGTCTGGGCCGAGACGCCGTCCAACCCCATGCTACGCATCACCGACCTGCGGGCCGTAGCCGACCTGGCGCACGACCATGACGCACTTCTTCTTGTTGATGGCACGTGGACAACGCCGCTCCTCCAGCGCCCGCTGGAGCACGGTGCCGATTTTGTGCTGCACTCCATCACGAAGTATCTGGCCGGGCACTCCGACGTGCTAGGCGGGGCGGTCATCGCAGCCGAGGAGGGGGCCGTCTTCAGCCGCATCCGCTCCATGCAGGAAGCTGGCGGCGCGGTGCTGGATCCGTTCAGCGCGTGGCTGGCGCTACGCGGCCTGCGCTCCTTAGCGCCGCGCCTTCGCCTCCAGTGCGCCTCGGCCCGCCAGATCGCTTCGTTTCTCGACGGACACGAGCGGGTAACCACCGTTCATCACCCCTCCCTGCCGCATCATCCGGGCTACGCGGTTGCCAACCGGCAGATGGACGACTTCGGCGGGATGCTTTCGTTTGAAGTGGATGGCGACCGTGAGGCAGCCATGGACGTGGCGGCCCGGGTCCGCGTCTTCCGCCGCGCCACCAGCCTGGGAGGAACCGAAAGCCTCATCGAGCACCGCGCCTCTATTGAACCCGACACCTCGCTCACGCCCGACAGCCTATTGCGCTTGTCAATTGGACTGGAGCACGTCGATGACCTGGTCGATGATCTGACCCACGCGCTTGACGGCTAGCCGGCGCTGCGGCGCAGTCTTCGAAACAATCTCCTAACGTCTTCACCACTCAGCCGCCACGACAGCCCGCAATTTTGCGGTTCGTTTTATAGGTTGGTGCCGGTTTGAAGCACCTCTCATCCACCTGTCAATTCCCATGAACGTAACGCTGCCTTTCTTCCTCGCGAGCCGGTTCGTGGCGGGCGAGTCGCTCTCCGCGTCCCTCCCCGCCATCGACGACTTGCGAGATGAGGGGCTGTTCGTCGCACTCGACAAATTGGGCGAGCATGTGCACGACCACTCGGTGGCAGAGGCAGCGCGCGATGACTACATCAAGCTCGTCCGCACGCTTGCGGAGCGGTATACAGAGGGGAGCCCTGCGGTGCGCATCTCAATCAAGCTGTCGATGATGGGTCAACTGATCGACCACGAGTTCTGCCTCGACAACCTGCGCCAGTTGATGCGTGTCGCCGCGGAGCACGACGTCTTCGTGCGGCTCGACATGGAGGGCAGCGACCTCATCGACTCTACGTTGTCCATTTTCGAATCGGTGTATCCCGACTATCCCAATCACGTCGGGCCGGTGCTGCAAGCCATGCTCAAGCGTACGGACGATGACATCGACCGGATGTGCGCACTCGGCGCGAGCGTGCGTCTCTGCAAAGGCGCGTACAAGGAGCCGCCCGCATTGGCGTACCAGGACATGGACACGATCCGGGCGCGCTACATTGACTACATGGAGCAACTCCTGCAGGCGGGCGGCTACGCCGGTATCGCCACGCACGACGACCAGATCATCGATGCCACGCGACGCTTCGTGGCTGCCAACGACGTAAACCACGACGACTTCGAATTTCAGATGTTGTACGGCGTCCGCCCCGAGACGCAGCGCGCCATGCGGCGTGAGGGCTACAATATGATGGTGTACGTGCCGTACGGAACGGAGTGGTTTCCCTATTTCTCACGCCGCCTGCGCGAGCGCAAGGAGAACGTCTGGTTTATCCTGAAGAACTTCTTCCGGAAGTGACGCTTTTGCAGCGGACGCGCCACATCGCTTTCGCTCAGGAGTCGTCCTCCGGCACCCAGCTCACCGTGGCTACCGCACCCGGCTACCGCACCCGGATGCGCTCGCCAACCTGCAAGCCGCCTGAGCCCATGCTGTTGAGACTGCGGAGCCGCTGCACCGACGCACCATACTCTCGTGCGATGAGCCACAGGCTCTCGCCGCGCTGCACGGTGTGATACACCGCCGTCGTCGTTTCCGCGCCGTCGTCGCCCTCTCCCTCTTTCACCTCATCAGCTGGCCGTCCACCGACCGTCACGGCATTCACGACATTCCGGCCCTGCGCTACGCGCTCTGCCACCTGCCCTGCAAGCCGCCACTGAGCTTTCGTGTTCACGTCTCCCTGTAGCGTGACGGTGCGGCCTGCCACGTCAGGCGTGAAGTCGAACACGCGGAGCGCACTCTGGCGGACGAGCGCGCGCTGAACCTGCGTGGCGACTGTGGCATCGTTGAGACGCTGCTGCACGGAGCGTTCGTCGGTGTACGCCGGGACATCATACGTCGCTTCATGCTCCGGATCCACACTGGACTCTGCAGCCGTCGCTGCATCTGGCTGCGGCGAATCGGCGGAGCTGGACGTACAGGCCAGTGGGATGAGCGCCACGCCACCTACGAGCAGTAGGACGCACAGCGTTCTCCAACGGGGCGGCGTGTCGGGGGTGGGCACGTCGCGAGCGGGATGTATCATCAATCGGAGGGGTTACTGGTCAGCGCTCTCCACCGCAGGGGTGGCGTGATATTCCGTCTCGGTGCGGGGCGCCTCGATAACGCCATGCTCTGCCAGCCAGCGTTCCGCATCGATGGCCGCCATGCAGCCGGTGCCCGCGGCCGTGACGGCCTGCCGGTACACGTGATCCTGCGCGTCGCCGGACGCAAAGACGCCGGGGATATTGGTGTATGACGAGTCCGGCTTCGTCTCGATGTAGCCCGACTCGTCCATGTCCAGCCAGCCCTCGAACGGCTCGGTATTGGGCGTGTGGCCGATGCCGAGAAACAGCCCGCTGATCTCGTCCATCACGCGGGTCTCGCCCGTCGTGTTGTTGATGACCTCGATGCCGTCGACTTCATCCTCACCGAGCACATCAATCACTTCGGTGTCCCAGATGAACTCGATGGTATCGTTTTCGAAGGCGCGGTCTTGCATAATCTGCGAGGCGCGCAGTTCGTCGCGGCGGTGGATGATGTACACCGTCTCAGCGAATTTGGTGAGGAAGAGCGCTTCCTCCATTGCGCTGTCGCCGCCGCCGACCACGGCCACTTTCTCGTCCCGGAAAAATGCACCGTCGCACGTGGCACAGGCCGACACGCCATGGCCGATAAGCCGTTTCTCGTTTTCCAGCCCGAGGTAACGCGCCGATGCCCCCGTTGATACGATGACTGTTTGTGCGTAGATGGGCGTCTCGCCATCTACCAGCAAACGGAACGGCCGGTCGGAAAAGTCGACGTCAGTCACAACGCCGTATCGCGCCTCCGTACCGAAGTGCTTGGACTGCTCTTCGAACTTCTGCATCATTTCCGGCCCGAGGACCCCCTCCGGAAAGCCGGGGTAGTTTTCGACGTCGGTCGTCGTCATGAGCTGGCCGCCCGGCTCGGGCCCCTGAAACACGAGGGGTTCTAGATTGGCCCGAGCAGCGTACAGTGCCGCCGTCCAGCCCGCCGGGCCCGTGCCAATGATAACGACGTTGCGGCTCTCCGCCTCGGAGAAGTCAACACCGTCGAACGCGGACAAGTCCGGCCAGTGGGTCTGCCCATTTGACGTTCCGTTTTGCATTGTAGCGTCCATAATCGTAAATCTGTGCGAGTGCAGTAGATCAGCCGGTGCGGTGCGTGTATTCCGCTAGGCCGGCTGACCGGACAGCGCCTCGAGGCGCTTGGACAGTTCGCCTTTGGACATCGCGCCGATCAGTTGATCTTCGACGTCCCCGTTCTTGAAGAATAGCAACGTCGGAATGGAGCGCACGCCATATTGCTGGGCGACCTGTGGATTGTTGTCCACGTCCAGCTTGCCGATCTTGGCGCGGCCCTCAAAGTCCTCGGCCAGCTCTTCCACGATAGGCGCGATCTGCCGGCATGGTCCGCACCACGTGGCCCAGAAGTCTACGAGCACGGGCTGGTCGGCGTCCAGCACTTCGTCCTTAAAGTTGTCGTCCGTCAGCGTAACTGTTTTTCCGTTTTCGGCCATGGTTGGTTGTTAGTTTAGGAGAGCAGTGTACGGACCTTGCTTATCAGAATGTATGATACCAAAGGAGCACCCTGCAGTTTCTGCGCTGAATGCTTCACCAGTTGGTTCGTGCAATACCCGTTCCGCTCCGTGAATGATGCCAGAACTGCAGAGGTGTAGTCATCGCTAGGTACTGACCGCGCGTTTTGTCAGTCTGGAGCGACACATGGAGCACCTGTCTGTTCCTGTCGGACGTGAGACGAACGCGACACGCACAGCGCGACGTCGCGTGTCGGGGCGGCCACTAACCAGCCATGCGTGTCGGGATGGCTGCTTCGTACTGCATCCGCAGGTCTCCGGTAGCGGCGTGAACGACCGGCGTTCCATCAACGGCAATCCGTAGCGTGTCGCTCTCTACAGTGCCAAGGCGTGTGGCCTGTACGGCCTGGCCGGCAAGCGCGTCGGCCATCGCATCGGTCTTATCGGGCGCTACCGTGAATACGATCCGAGACTGGGATTCACCGAAGAGCAGCGCATCAAGGCGGATATCGTTGGGCGCGAATAAGTCGATGTCGGCACCAAGCGTTTCAGAAAAGATGGCACTTTCGGCCAGGCACACCGCCAGCCCACCTTCGGACACGTCGTGCGCGCTACGAACTAGTCCATCCCGGATCAGAAGGCGCATTGCGTTCTGCACGGCGACTTCTTCATTGAGGTCGAGGTGCGGCGCGTTGCCCATTACCTGATTGTGTACGTGGTTGAGGTATTCTGACCCGCCAAGGTCATCACGGTGTATCCAGTTCTGCGGTGTGAGTAGAAAGATGACATCGCCTGGCGATTTAAAACCGGCTGTCGTCGCGTGCTGCTCAACGTCGTGCACCAACCCGAGCATCCCGATCGTTGGCGTCGGATAGACAGCACCCTCCGGGTGTTCGTTGTAGAAAGACACGTTGCCTCCCGTAACCGGCGTGTTGAGGGTGCGACAGGCGTCGCTCATGCCTTTGATGGCATTGGCAAAGGTCCAGTAGACCTCCGGCTTGTACGGATTACCGAAGTTGAGGCAGTTGGTGATAGCGAGCGGCTCGCCTCCAGCGCACACGACATTGCGCGCAGCCTCAGCCACGGCGATTTGGGCGCCGCGCCGTGGGTTGAGATACACGTACCGTCCGTTGCAATCTGTCTTGACGGCGAGCCCGCGATTGGTCCCTTTAATGCGGACGACAGCTGCATCGCTCGGTCCCGGCCCCACGACGGTGTTGGTGCGTACCATCGTGTCGTATTGCTCATACACCCACCGCTTCGACGCAATGTTGGGCGATGTGAGCATGTCGGTCAGCGCGCCCTGGACACCATCGCGCGACAGGTTGGCCAGCGTGTTGGCATCGAACGACCGGACCTTGTCGATGTATTCGGGCTGTTTCGTTTCTCGCTCATAGACCGGCGCCCCACTGCCCGCGTCGAGGTGTTCGGCGCGGAGGTCACCCACTTTCTTGCCGTGCCAGAAGAGCCGTACGCGGTCGCCCTCCGTTACTGTGCCAATGGGCACCGCGTTCAAGTCCCATTTGGCAAAGACAGCTTCGAGGTCTTTTTCACGGCCTTTCTTGCACACGATCAGCATGCGCTCCTGGCTTTCGGAGAGCATGATTTCGTAGGGCGTCATGCCGGTCTCGCGGGTCGGCACGCGGTCGAGGTGCAACTCCATTCCACAGCCGCCCGATGCGCTCATCTCGAAGGATGAGCTCGTGAGGCCCGCTGCGCCCATGTCTTGAACGCCGGAGACGACCCCTGCATCGAGCGCTTCCAGCGTAGCTTCCAGCAGTAGCTTCTCCTGAAACGGGTCGCCCACCTGCACGCTCGGCCGCCGATCTTCGCTTTCCTCCGAGATCTCCTCCGAGGCAAATGTTGCCCCGTGAATGCCGTCACGCCCCGTGGAGGATCCTACTACATACACATCACACCCCGGCTCACGGGCCACGGCCGAGGCCACCTCGTCCGCCTTCACCGTGCCTACGCTCATTGCATTCACGAGCGGGTTGCCTTCATAGGCGTCATCAAAGTGTACCTCGCCGGCTACCGTTGGCACGCCAAACGAGTTGCCATAATCACCAATTCCACGCACCACGCCATCAAATAGGTAGCGGACGCGCGGATGGTCCAGCGAACCGAAGCGCAGCGAGTTTAGCGCACAGATGGGACGGGCTCCCATCGTAAAGATGTCGCGGTGGATGCCGCCAACACCCGTCGCTGCACCCTGGTACGGCTCGACCGCTGATGGGTGGTTGTGTGACTCAATCTTAAACGCCACGCCCACGCCCTCACCAATATCAACAAGGCCCGCGTTCTCTTCCCCTGCAGCGACGAGCAGCTGCGGACCCTCGTTGGGGAGCGTTTTCAGCAGCGCCATTGAGTTTTTGTACGAGCAGTGCTCACTCCACATAACGGAGTAAATGCCGAGTTCGACAAACGTGGGCGTACGCCCAAGCTCGTTGAGAATCCAGGAGTACTCTTCCTCGGTCAACCCGTGTTCAGTTGCGAGCTCGACGGTTACCTTTGGCACTTCGACGGCGGCGTCACACATGGTAGAGTGCTGAGCTGAACGAGGAGACGATTATACCTAAGGTACGGAACGCTGCGCCTCTCATTCCACGATCAGGTGCTGTGGCGATACGAATCGCCCATCAATTTGAAGCGGGAACCATGGACCCGGTTCACATGATTGCCAAGAGCGGATCAGGGCATCAAAAAAGAAAGGCCCTGCAGCGGGAGCTACAGGGCCTTTCGCGTAACAGCCTGGCGACGACCTACTCTTCCACCTCGAAGGTAGTACCATCAGCGCTGCAAGGCTTAACTACTCTGTTCGGAATGGGAAGAGGTGTTTCCCTTGCGCTATAATCACCAGACAACTTGTGTCCGGTCAGTGCCGGAGCATAAGATTGACATGATGTGATTTTGCACGGCACGAGACGCCACGGAGTCGGGAGACTGCGTGGTGAAATGTGTAAAATAGTGCGCGTTAAGCCTTATAGGTAATTAGTACAGCTCGGCTGAGCATGTCGCCATGCTTGCACCTGCTGCCTATCTACGTTCTCATCTCGAACGACCTATTGGGGAAACCTATTCTGGGAGTGGGCTTCGTGCTTAGATGCTTTCAGCGCTTATCCCTTCCGCACATAGCTA
>CAYFQN010000138.1:0-8771 GCA_964345285.1 uncultured Rhodothermales bacterium | reverse complement strand
AGTCAGGCAGCGCTTAGTCAAGCACCTTCACGGCCTTCACCATCTGGTCGGCCGGGTCGTCGCTGTGAACGATCTCAAAGTCGAGCTTTTCACTCACATGCTGCATGGCCCGGTTCTGAACGAGAATGTCAGCCGTGATGCGATCGAGCCCTTCATCGCGGCCTATTTGCACGAGCCGCCGCAGCAGCTCTGTGCCGATGCCTTCTCGCTGGAACTCGTCGATGACCAGCATGGCAAACTCGGCGTCGTTTGTGCCGATGCTTTTCGTAAGCCGCCCCACGCCTACGACGAGATCGTCATCCGTTTCGGGGTCATGCCACTCAGCGATAAGCGCCATCTCCCGGTCGTAGTCGATATGAGTGATGCGGGAGAGCCGCTCGTGCGCCACACGTTGGCTCATCTGCATCATGCTGGCGTAGCGCAGATAGATGCTGCGTTCGGAGAGGTGTTCGTGAAAATCGACCAGCTTCGGCTCATCCTCGGGCCGAATCGGCCGGATACGGATCGTCTTGCCACTGCGGCTCGTCCAGGTGTCCATGTACTGCCGCGGGTACGGGCGGATGGACGGCGTAGGCAGGTCCTGGTCGTCTGTCTCGGCCGGGTGGAGCACGACACGAACATCCAACGCCACGAGGCGCTCGGAGGAGGCCAGCAGCGGGTTGATGTCGATCTCCTTAATGCGCGGCAGCTCAACGACGAGTTGACTGAAGCGAACGAGCAGCGCCTCCAGCGCGTCGAGGTCTACCGGGTCCCGCCCGCGGATGCCCTTCAGCGCCTCATAGATTTTGGTCTGCTCCATCATCCGGCGAGCCAGCGTGGTGTTCAGCGGGGGTAGCGCCAGTTCGCGGTCCTTGAACACCTCGACGAGTGTGCCGCCTGTGCCAAACAGCAGCACCGGGCCAAACTGGGCATCGATGCTACTCCCCACGATAAGCTCATAGCCCTCCAGGTCGATCAGGGGCTGCACGGTGACGCCACCGAAGTCATCGGCCGATACGGCATCACGGATCTGGGAGAACGCGGAGCGGACCGCGTCGGCGCTGTCCAGGTTGAGCCGCACGCCGCCCACGTCGGTCTTGTGCGTGATCGTCTCTGAGTGAATCTTCACGACGACGGGATAGCCGATGTCCTCGGCGTGCGCAACAGCTTCATCTTCTGTCGCGGCGATGCGCGTGTCGACCGTCGGGATGCCGTATGCCGCCAGGAGTTGCTTTGACTCATACTCCGTAAACAGCTCGCGGTCGGATTCATGGACGTGCTCGACGAGTGACGAAGCGGTATCGCGGTCGGGGATGCCTTCCTCGTCGTCGGGCAGGCTCGGCGTCTCGTAGAGGCCGCGCAGGTTGTAGCTGTACTGCCACATGTTATTGAACAGCTGCGCCGCGGCATCCGGATAGGCGAAGGTGGGCAGCCCTGCCTCGTTTAGGATACGCTCGCCCTGCGCCACGGCGGTGCCCCCCATCCAACTGGCCAGGATGGGTTTGCGGCTATTCTTGGCGTACTCGGCTAGTTTTTTCGCCGTGTCGGTCGGCTCCGTCATGGCTTGAGGCGTTAGCACTACAAGCAGGCCGTCGCTGTGTTTATCTTCGCACGCCACCTTCAACGACTTCGCATAGCGCTCCGGATCCGCGTCCCCGAGGATGTCGACGGGGTTGCTGTGGCTCCACGCTGGCGGTAAAAACTTGTCAAACGCTTCCTTCGTGTCCTCGGTGAGTTCGGTGAGCTCGCCGCCGCCGCCAATCAGCGCATCGGTCGCCAGCACACCGGGGCCGCCCGCATTCGTCAGGATAGTGAGGTTGCGCCCGCGTGGACGGGGCTGCTTAGCCAGGACCTCGGCCATCGAGAACAAATCGTCGATTTGATCAACGCGGAGTACGCCGGTGCGCCGGAAGGCCGCATCGAGCACGGCGTCGCTGCCGGTAAGCGTGCCGGTATGCGAAGCTGCTGCCTGAGCAGCCGCCTGGGTCCGCCCCGCCTTGATGACGATGATGGGCTTTTGCTGCGCCACCTCACGGGCGGCCGACAGGAAGGAGCCCGCGTCGATGATCGACTCCATATAGAGCACAATGCTGCGCGTGTAGCGGTCTGCGTCCAGGTACGCAATCAAATCGCCCCAGTCTACATCCAGCATAGAGCCGGCAGAGACAAACGCGCTGAAGCCGACATTCTCACGGTAGCTCCAATCGAGGATGGCCGTGAGCAGCGCCCCGCTCTGACTGATGAAGCCCACGTTGCCTTGCTGCGCGATCGAGCTGGCGAACGTCGCGTTCAGTCCCGTCGGTGGGCGCATGATGCCGAGGCAGTTTGGTCCCACGATGCGGAGATGGCTCTCGCGCGCAATATGCTTGATCTGGCGCTCCAGCTGTTTGCCCTCCTCGCCTACCTCGCGGAAGCCTGCCGAGATGATGATCGCACTCTTCACACCGGCTTCGGCGCACTGTCGTACAATGCCCGGCACCGTGCGGGCTGGCGTGGCAATCAGCGCGAGATCGACCTCAGCGGGCACATCCCCGATCGACGGGTAGGCCTTGATGCCGAGGGCGTTTGAGCGGTTGGGGTTGACGGGGAAGACCGTCCCGCCGAACGGGTTGCTCACTAAGTTCCAGAGCAGCGTGCGCCCTACACTGCCCGGTTGGTCGCTGGCCCCGATGACAGCCACTGTTTCCGGATCGAAGACGGTATCGAGCGCTGGGCGGCGCGGGCGAAGCAGATCGTACGACGGATCGGAGGTCGTGTCTTGAGCAGAGGAGCCGTTGGTCGTGTCCATCAGCAGTGGGAGATCATCCAGTGCAGGGAAGAGGCGTGAACTGTGCTTGTGTCATGCTAGCCGGCAGGGGGGCCGCTGTCAAGGGCGAGGTGGGTTACCATCCCGTGACCCTGCTACCCCCTTCATTGTGACGATGAAGCCGGGCCGGACGCCGTGCGTTGTAGCTCGTCCTTGAACCGGTCCACGAGCGAACGGGCTTTGTCCGCTGTGGCAGCTTCGGCATAGATGCGCAGGATAGGTTCCGTGTTGGATGCACGCAGGTGCACCCAGCTCGCAGGGAAGCTGATCTTGACGCCATCCACCGTGGAGATGGACGCATCATCCGCAGCCTGGTACCGCTGCTCCATGAGGCCGAGCAAGCGATCCACGTCGAGCCCATCGAGCGGCAGCTTGTCTTTGACGATGGCGTAGTGCGGCAGCGCGTCGTGCACGGCAGCCAGCGTCGTATCCTCATTGGCAAGGTGCTGCAAGACCATCGCCGTGCCCACCAGCGCGTCGCGGCCATAATGCAGATCGGGCAGGATGACGCCGCCGTTCCCCTCGCCGCCGAGCGTCGCCTCGATGGCCTGCATCTTCTTGACAACGTTGATCTCGCCCACCGCCGAGCGGTGCACGGACTGAGCGCGCCGCGCCGCCACGTCGTCGATGGCGCGCGAGGACGACAGGTTGGTGACGAACGGCCCATCGCGGAAACCCCACAGGAAGTCGGCGGCGATGACTTGCGTGAGCTCCTCGAGCACGTAGCGGCCCTCGTTGTCCACCAGCGCCATCCGATCAGCGTCCGGATCGACGGCGATGCCGAAATCGGCGCCCTGCGCAGGGACCGCGTTCGTAAGTTCGGTCACGTTTTCTGGGAGGGGCTCGGCCGGGTGAGCAAAACGCCCCGTTGGCTCGCCGTTCAGCACCGTGACGTGTTCTCCCTGCACCCCCAGCGCTTGCAGTAGCCTTGGGATCGCTATGGCACCGACCGAGTTGATGCCGTCAACCACCACGCTGAAATCGCGCTCCACGATGGCCTCGGTGTCGATAAACTCGAGCGCCTTGATCTGTGCGATGTGGTGCGGTAGGTAGTCGTGCGAGCGGAAGCTGCCCAGCGCGTCGTACGGGACCGTTTCGGCCTTACCGGCCTCAGCCAGGTCAATCACGGCTTGGCCCTCCTCCGCGGAGAGGAACTCTCCCTTCTCGTTGAGCAACTTCAGCGCATTCCACTCGGCAGGGTTGTGCGAGGCGGACAGCACGATGCCGCCGGCGGCTTTCTCAGCCAGCACGGCCATCTCCACAGTGGGCGTGGGCGACATCCCTGCGTCGATGACGTCGCATCCCGCACTGCGCAGCGTGGCTGCCACGATCTGCATGCACACCGGCCCGGATATGCGCGCATCCCGCCCGACAACGATGACTGGCTCTCGCCCTGCTGCGTCAGCCCGGCGGCGGCACCACGTGCCGAATGCGCCCGCATACGTGACCAGCACGGATGGATCGAGGCCATCCCCAAAGATGCCGCGGATTCCTGAGATGGAGACAATGAGTGTACCGGAGTTTTTCATCAGCCGTCTAGAATTTGTCGGGTGCGATGGACTACATTGGATAACCAATGCAACGGATGTGCAACGAGGCCGCTGCGGCAGCCTCGGCACGACCGGGCTCTCATGTATCTAAGCGCCCCTGAAAAGATTCCGAAGATTGGATGCGTCTGGTACTGAAACTGGAACTGCCCCTCCCCCCTTCCGTTGCTCCACACACCCTGTAATACCGACGCAACGAGCCCCTTCTGGCCATGGACACTGGGCGATTTGGAACCCGCTTCCATCCCGTCTCCACCGAGACCCCCTGGCGCCGTCGTTTCTCGGTGCTCACCATCCTGACGACCATCGCACTGATCTCGTGGGGGGGCTTTGTGACGAGCATCAATGCCGGCATGGCCGTGCCTGACTGGCCCGCCACATTCGGCTCGTACGACCCCTTTCGGACAGGGCTGGATGGCTGGTGGACCCAGACACCCGTCCTCGCAGAACATGGCCACCGGCTGCTCGGCGCGCTCGTCGGGCTCCTCACGACGATCCTGGCGCTGTGGACGTGGTACGCTGACCCCCGCCGCTGGATGCGGATGCTCGGCGTCTCGGCGCTGGCGCTCGTCATCATGCAGGGGGTCCTCGGCGGCGTGCGGGTGACGGAAAACTCAGTGACGCTGGCGATGGTGCATGCTTGCACGGCCCAGATCTTCTTCGCACTGCTCGTCGCGATGGCGCTGTTCACCACGGAGACGTGGATGCGCGTCCGCTCGACCCTCTCGTCCTCCTCCCGCACGCACTCGTTCCGCCGGCTGGTCCTTGGTACAACTGTTGCGATTTATGGACAGATCGTACTGGGCGCCTTACTGCGGCACATGGGCCACGGCATCGACGGCGCGTTTGCCACCATTCACATTACCGGCGCGTTCGTTGTCACAGGGCTCGTCTTTGCCACGTTCGTGTATGTGCAGAAGCACTTTGCGGACAACGCAGCGCTCACCCGCTGGACGTGGCTCATGCTCGGGGCGATTGGCGTTCAGTTTGCGCTCGGCCTGGCGGCCTACCTCGTCCTGCTCCATGAGATGTCGATGGCGCTGCGGACCAACCTGCAAATCATCCTGACGGCAGCGCACCTTGTAATGGGCGCGCTCTTGATGGGCACCGCTGTGGCTACCACGCTGCTAGCCCTTCGCGCCTCGGAGGAGCCGAATGCATCGCAGCCGTCGAGCGGCGATGCCATGGCGCACGAGCCTATCCCTGCCACTGCCTCCGTTCCTGCGAAATAGCTGCTTTCATGCCTCACTCTGAATCCAAGATGCCGTCTGACACGGCGCAGGCCGTGGCCGCCTCCGCCCCAGCGAGCACCCGGCCCCTGGCCGATGTGCTCAAGGACTACTGGACGCTGACGAAGCCCGAGATCTCGTTCCTCGTGGTGGTGTCGGCCCTGGCTGGCTATCTGCTCGGTGCTCCCGCCGGTATCGACGGCTGGACGCTGCTGTCGACGCTGGTCGGCGTTGGCTTGTGCGCCGGGGGCGTCGGGATGCTCAATCATTTGATCGAGCACGACCTCGATGCGCAGATGAAACGCACGATGGGCCGCCCCCTGGCAGCAGGCCGCGTCTCGGCATCCAACGTGCGTGCGGTGGGCGCGGGGATGGTGTGCGCCGGCGTCGGCGCGCTCTGCCCCCTCGTAAACCCACTGACGGCCATCCTCGCGGCGCTGACGGCCATCCTCTACCTCTTCGTCTACACGCCGCTCAAACAGGCAACCAAGTGGAATACGCTGATCGGCACGGTGCCCGGCGCCCTCCCGGCCCTGGGCGGCTACACGGCCGCCACGGGCGACGTAGGGCCGGCCGGGTGGGCGATCTTCGCGATCCTCGTATGTTGGCAGATGCCTCACTTCCTATCACTGGCCTGGATGTACCGGAAGGACTACGCGCGCGGCGGCTACGCTATGCTGCCCGTCGTGGAGCCGAACGGCCACTCGACGGCGCTGCAGACGGTGCTGTTTACGGCGCTCCTGCTCGCCGTGAGCGTGCTGCCCACGTGGTTTGGCGCCATGGGCTGGCTCTATGCGCTCGGCGCCATCCCGCTCGGCGCATGGTTCCTGTGGACGACGCTCGCGTTCTACCAGGAGCGGACCGGCCAACGGGCCCGCCGCGTACTCAAGGCATCGATCGTCTACATCCCCGTGCTGGTGCTCTTCATCGTGGCCGACTGGCTCGTCCTGTAGCCTCCCGATGAGCGCTGTGGCCCCCCGATGAGTATTTGTCCCACCTGCACTTCTCCACCCGCGTCTCCATGGCATCTCCTGCCGTCGACATTCGATCCGTCTCGTACCAGTACGGCGATCGTACCGCGCTGGACAACGTCTCTTTCTCCATAGCGCCTGGCAGCTTATTCGGCGTGCTGGGCCCAAACGGCAGCGGCAAGACGACCCTCTTCCGCATCCTGTCGACGCTCATTCCTCCGAAATCGGGCTCGGCCCGCATCTTTAGCATGGAGACGACGCAGGATGCACACGCCGTCCGCCAACGGCTCGGGCTCGTCTTCCAGTCGCCAGCCCTCGATGAAAAGCTGACCGTCCGCGAAAACCTGCGCGTCCACGGCGCGCTGTACGGCCTGAGTGGCCCGTCGCTGCACGAGCGGATCAACCTCTTGCTGGAGCGGTTTGGCGTTGCCGACCGGTCGGACGATACCGTCGATACGCTGTCCGGCGGCCTGCAACGGCGCGCCGACCTCGCGCGCGGGCTGCTGCACCGCCCTGACGTCCTGCTCCTCGACGAGCCAACGACCGGTCTCGACCCGGCCGCACGCCGCACCTTCTGGCAGACCCTCGACCGCCTTCGTGACACGGAGGGCACGACAATGATCGTCGCCACCCACCTCATGGAAGAGGCCGAGCGGTGCGACGCGGTTGCCATCCTGGATGAAGGCTCGCTCGTTGCGACCGGCACGCCGCAGGAGCTGACGGCCGCCCTCGGCCAGGAGACGATCTGGCTCGACACGGAGGACCCCGCCGGGCTCCGCGATCGCATCGAAGCGCAATTCGGCCTCGACGCCGCCGTGTTGGATAGCATGGTTCACCTCGCGCCCGACGACGCACCCCGGTTGCTCTCCGCCCTGTACAAAGCGTTCGGCGACACGATCGACAGCGCCACGGTGCGCACCCCCACGCTCGACGACGTGTTTATGGTGCGCACTGGCCACCGCCCCAGCGGCGCCCTGCAGGTCGTCGATGAGTAGACTACCGGCCTCCCCTTTTTCTCCCCCGTGCTCCATCATGGTTGCTCTCCAAACGATTTGGGCGCTTTGTGCCCGCGAAATTATTAAATTCGTTCGGGATCGCAGCCGGCTGCTGGGCGCCATCGTGCAGCCGCTCGGCTTCTGGCTGCTGCTCGGGCTCGGCTTCCAGGGCACGTTCCAGATGCCGATGGATGCTGCCGCGGGGGTGGGGTACATCGAGTTTCTGTTCCCAGGCATCATCACCCTGATGATCCTGTTCACCGCCATCTTCTCCACGATCTCGATCGTCGAGGAGCGGCAGTCTGGCTTCCTGCAGGCGGCGGTCACAGCCCCCACGCCGCGCACGGCACTTGTCGTTGGCAACGCCCTCGGCGGCACGCTGCTCTCGACGGCGCAGGCGCTCCTCTTTCTTCTGGCGGTGCCGCTCGTAGGACTCGCCTTGCACGCGGCGGGCCTCGCCTTCGTGGTGCTTATCAGCTTCATCACGGGCCTGTCGTTTACCGCGCTCGGCTTTACGATCGCCTGGCGGATGGAGACGACGCGCGGCTTTCACGCCGTCATGAATCTGTTCCTGCTGCCGCTCTGGTTTTTGTCCGGTGCGATGTTTCCCGTGGAGGGCGCCTCGTCCGTTCTTCGCTGGCTGATGGTGGCCAACCCGGTGACCTACGCCGTCGACGGCATCCGGCATGGGCTGTACGGGTTTGCGGAGGCGCCAGCCACGCTCGCCTCGCCGCTCGTATGCCTAACGGTGACGGTGGGGTTTGCCGCGGTAATGATGGGCCTCGCCGTGGCGACCGTGCGGCGCCCGTTGTTTGGGGATTGAGTCATGCCGTTACGTGCGCCTGCGGCGCGTCACGTGCTCGCTGCGTTCGCTGTCATGAGTCCTCATACTGCCCGACGAGGAGTGACGTGAGCGTAGGCGAACCATGACAGCGAGCATCGCGACCAATCTGACTGCAAACCTTGTGAGCGCATTCTGAAACGCGCCGCCACCTGTGGACGTTGGTAAGATGCTATGGAGATAACCAACCCCGACATCCCGCGCGACGCCCGCACCAACGGCCACGTCGATCTGAAGGCGATGGGGCCGGACGACCTCACCGCGTTCGTGGAGGCGATGGGCCAGCCGAGCTACCGCGGCCAGCAGCTCTTCAACTGGATCTACGGCAAGGGCGTGGACGACTTCGCCGCCATGTCGAACCTGCCCAAGGCGTTCCGCGCCGAGCTGGCCGACGTGGCCATCG
>CAYFQN010000137.1:0-8806 GCA_964345285.1 uncultured Rhodothermales bacterium | reverse complement strand
GCGGCGCGAGGGCTACGAGTTCTGCGTCGGCATGCCGCAGGTCATCACCAAGCAGATCGACGGCACACGGCACGAGCCGTTCGAGCGGGCCGAGATCGACATCCCCGACGAGCACATGGGCGTGGTGATGGAGCGGCTCGGCGAGCGGAAGGGCCAGATGCAGACCATGCAGCATCAGGAGAGCGGACGCGTGCGCCTTACGTTTGAGGTGCCGAGCCGCGGCCTCATCGGCTACCGCTCCGAGTTCCTGACCGACACGAAGGGCACGGGGCTGCTCACGCACCGCTTCGACGAATTCAAGCCGTGGGCCGGCGAGATCCCGCACCGCTCTACCGGCGCGCTCGTCGCTGACCGTAAGGGCCAGACGACCGGCTACGCGCTACTCAATCTGCAGGACCGCGGCATCTTCTTCGTCGCACCCGGCGATACCGTGTACGAGGGCATGATCGTGGGCGAGAACAACCGCCCGCAAGACCTCGACGTGAACATGACGAAGGAGAAGAAGCTGACGAACATGCGCGCGGCGGCCGCTGAGGAACTCGAAAAAATCCCGCCGCCCCGCCAGATGTCGCTCGAAGAAGCCATCGAGTTCATCCGCGAGGACGAGCTGATTGAGATCACGCCCGAAGCCTTCCGCCTGCGCAAGCGCTACCTCGACCCGAACCAGCGTAAGAAAGCCCAAATGGAGCGCGCGATGGGGTAAGCGTTGGGGACAGCGGGGAATGGAGCCCAACATAAAACGGGCGGAGCGTACACCATGCGCTCCGCCCGTTCCCTTTTTGTCCAAAGCGGCCGGTTAGCGTACCAGCGTCACCCGGCGCGTGATCGAGAAGTCATCCCCGACAGCCCGAACGAAATAGAGCCCGCTCGGGAGGCGATGGCCCTCCAATCGAAGGCGCTCGGTGCGGTTAGCCGGAAGTCGGCCGTGGTAGATGGTGGCCACACGGCGCCCGAGTACGTCGTACGCGTCGACGGACACGTGTTGTGTTTCGCGCACCGTCATGTCGAGCGTAACTACCGCGCGGGCTGGGTTCGGGTACGGCGCGCTCACGAGCACGGCCCGATCGAGGGCGACGGTAAGCTCGACCTCCTTCGAGTAGTGCGTGGTACCGTCGGTGTCGACCTGCTTGAGGCGGAACCGGTACGTGCCAAAGCCCAGAGTACTTACGCGGTGCCGGTACTGTCGGGGCTCGCTTGTCGTGCCGGACCCTTCGATGAAGGCCACCGCGTTCCATCCCGCCGCCGGGTCAGCGGTCGGCTGCGCCTCAATCTCAAACCCGGCGTTGTTGGTTTCGCTGGCCGTGGACCACTGGAGCACGACGTCGGCCTGGTCAGCGGTGGCCGTAAAGCGCGTCAACTCGACGGGGAGCACCGAGCGGGGCGGAATCCACACGTGGGTCGTCACGGCCGCGCTCGGGTCGTGCCACACGAGCGCGTCGCTGCCGTCGCCGTTCAGGTCTGCGAGGTGGAGCGAGAAGGCCGTCCAGTCACGCTCCTCCGTGTACTGCTGGCGGGGCGCCGATAGCTGGATCGTGCCATCGGCCTGTCCGACGCCGAGGTACCAGACGTTCTCCGTCGGCGTGCGCTGGTTCCATACGAGGTCGGCCCGGCCGTCGCCGTTCAGGTCGCCTACGTGCAGGTCAAAGTCACGCCACGACGCGTTCGCCGGATGAACCTGCGGGTCCGGGCTGAAGGTGAATCCGCCGGTGCCGGTGGCGGATGCAACGTACAGCGTATTGGCCCCTTCGCCCCGTCGGTTCCAGATGAGGTCGTCAGCGCCGTCCCCATCGACGTCAGCGAGTACGGGCGAGTACGCCCTCCAGTGGGTCAGGTTAACAGGGTGATTCTGCGCGTTGCCCGACGCGAAAGTGCCATCGCTCTGCCCTTGGCTGACATAGGTACGGTTGCGAACGCTAGCGAGCGGGTTCCAGCCGGCGCGCGCGTTCCACACGACATCCGCGCGCCCGTCGCCCGTCACGTCGCCGACGAGCGCCTCGTAGCGCCTAAACTGCTCCTGTCCTTCGCGGAGCACGCTGGAGTGGACCTGTACGTCTCCGAAGGTGAAGGTGCCGTCGCCATTTGACCGGCCCACCCGCATGAAGCCCGGCGTGGCCGAACTGGAGACCGCCAGCAGGTCCGTGGCGCCGTCGCCGTCGACATCGGCCGGATGAACGAGCCAGTCGGTGTATTCGGAGAGCGGGATGGCGTGCGCCGACGTCGCGAAATCGAACCGACCATCCGGCTGCGCAAGTCCGACGTAAAACGTGCCGTAGCTATTCCATACGTCATTCCAGAGCAAGTCCGTACGCCCGTCGCCGTTGAAGTCGCCCGTGTACAGCGTGTGAGACGTCCAGTCGACGGACTGCACCGGATGAAGCTGCGTATGCTGTTGGGCGAACGCGTCGACGCCATCGGGCGCAAACGTGCGCACGCGGTTAAAGTTGGTCCCGGTCCAGTTGCTGACCAGGTCGGTTGGGCCATCGCCGGTGAGGTCGACCGCTATCGTGCGGGCGGGCCCGGTGAACGCAGCCTCGTTGCCGGGCAGCCAGGTGTCGGTGCTGAGGCGTCGGTAGTCCAGCCACACGGCATCGCCGTTGCCGAGTCCGGCCGCGCTTGCGGCGGCGCGAAGCTGCTCGTTCTGCCGGCCGTTGACGGGTACGACGAACACGAGCCCTTGGTCGCCGAACTCACGGATGCAGGTTTCCTCGCCCTCGTCCCACGGCCCGGTGGCCTCCGTGACGCGCCACGTTTCTTCGTGTGGAGCCGGCCAGCTGGCGGGGTCGCCAGTCCGCGGAGAGGCACAGGCGTAATGATAGTTGCCCGTACTCGTCGAGTGCCAGCGGCCATCGCCCATCGACAGGGCCGCGTATGATCCGTTCTGGCCTCGGTCGCCCGGCCCCCAGCTCCAGACGAACGACGTCAGCCGCCGGTGAGACGAGGCGCACTCCTCGAAGGCGATCGCGGCGAGGGCGCTGTTGCCGGTCGCTTCCAGTACGCGATCTCGCTCGGCGTTGCAGATGTTGTCGGCTGTAGTCTCCGTCGCCTGCAACATATCGAGGCCGACGTAGCTGGCGCCACAGGTCGCCAGGTCGGCCACCATCATGCGGTTCAGTAATCCGGGGAAGGCAAACGGGTCGAGCAGGCTGCGTGCCTCGTACACCGAGATAAATTTGTCGCCGGGGGTGGAGAGGTCGATCGGGGTGTCGTAGAGACCTTCGCCTAGCAAGCAGCCGTCGAGCCCACCGTCGGCCGCGAGGGGAAGGTGCGAGGCTTTACCGCCTCCGGTGGCTGAGCCGTGCCAGGTCCACTCGGAGGTGTTATTGCCGAAAATGATAACCTGCTTGTTCATGGCGCGCATCTCCTGCAGGGTGGGCCAGCGGGTGGCCGTCACCATGTTGCCGTTCACCGTCCCCCGTACGTTCGACGTCGATGGCCCATCGGCCAGGTGAGCAGGGAGATCCGCGCCGCGGTATACGGTATCGCCGAGGTACGTGGCAACGAGGTGGTCGAACGTCGATTCACGGTCATACAGGTAATCTTCCAGGTCAATGAGCACGACCTCGCCCGGATTGGCGGCCAGCCAATCGGCCAGTTCCTTCAGTCCGCCGTCGACGAAGCGGTCGAGGTCTGCACAGCCGAATTGGTTGGACTGGCCGTGGCACAGGCGCATGCGGCCGTTGTGCCAGTGCACGTCGAGCGCCAGCACGCGGGCGCCCATCCGCAGTTGATCGGTCATGGAGTACTCATGGTTCGGGAACGGATAGCCATCCGCGGCGCTGTTGTAGGCGTTGTGCGTGTAGACCTGCGTCACCCAGTTCAGCGGCTCCTGCTTGGCCAACTCGCGCTGGTTGGTCAGTGCCCAGTACGTCCAAGACTCCTGCACGGATGTTGCAGTCGGTTGGTGGCGCGTCTCGTTAACGCACGTGCCTGGCGGGGCTGCGAAGTCGGTCGCCAGGTCTTCGAAGACCGTGAAGAACGGGTGTGACGCAAGATTCTTCAGCGTCGCGAGCGTGGTGGAGAACGAGCTAAAATCGACGGTCGCCAGATCTTCGAAGGCCAAGATACCGGTTGGGTCGGGCGGCGGCGGAAGCGCAACGCCGAGGTCGCCCGGCAGGGCCGCCACCGCTGCGTCCACTTGGCTGATGAACGTCGCAAGGTGAAGTGGCAACTGCCAGCCGGACGCACTCGGGTCGGGGAGCCAGATGTATGGAGCGGGGACTCCCGGTGTAGCCGGTATGGTCACCTCGCAGCTCGTGAGGTCGCCCGTTGGAATGCAGGCCCCTAGGACAGGGTCTTTATATCCGCTTACATCGTCGCCGAAGGGATTCCAAATCGTGCAGCTTTCGAGGTCACCGGTGGGCACGCAGGTGCCGTCGAACTCTTTGCCCGAGACCTTGACCGCTGGCGTAGGTGGAACGGTCCAGCACGCTCCATCTTGCTCGATGCCTGTGCACTGCTGGTAGAGGAAATCACTCTCGTCAAGGGTGCGTAGCCTGCTCTGGAGGGTCGGCCAGTCCGTATTGATGAGCTGAGCGATCTGGCTCAGATCGGCCTGATTGAAGTCGACCGCATCGTTCAGGTTGAAGCTGATGTCGGGCAGCACGTTGAATCCAGTCGCCTTCAGGCCGCGATCACAGAAGAAGTTGCCATTGGACCAGAAGAACTCGGTATCAATGGCGCACGGCGCTTCTTCCTCGCCGCCGCAGGCATAGGTTGTGGGTTGCGCGACGCGCAGCGCTGAGGGTTGCGCACGACTCGTATGCACCGGAAGCAGGAGGAGCAGAACGGCGAGGACAAGGCCCATGACATACAGCGCGTAGGCAGGTCCCCCGGGCAGGGCGGTCGTGTTCGTGAGGCGTGAAATCAATGGACTCATGGGACTGGGGCTCGAGGTGTGAACGAGGGAGCAAAGGGCTACGGGGAAGACGCGTCAGCCGGTGGGCGGGGCCCGACGGAAGAGGCGATGCACAGTCGCCACGAGCCGGCGCCGGGCGAAGGGGGTTGGCAGGAAGGCGTCGGCGCTGTGCGACGTGGGGGCGCATGTCCCGACGAGCAGAAGGAGGGGCTGGTGTGCGGTTGAGCGTGCGCGCAGCGCGCGGCACAGCTCGGCGCCTCGCATGCCGGGTAGGTGGACGCCGGCGATGACGAGCGGCGGCGCGTGCGTGCGGCTGTACTCCAGTGCGGCCCGACCATCGGTCACCGCTGCGGCGTTCCACCGCGGACTCAGGCAGGCCTGCAAGTATGCGCGTAAGTCATCGTTGCCCTCCGCCACGAGCACCCAGTCGCCGGTGGGAGCGCGTTCCCCGCGCAGCGAGGAGGGAGCCACCTCGCTTCCCAGGGTGGCCAGCTCCAGCCGTACGATGTCGGAGAGCGCCGCGGGACGGGTCGGGGCAGGGGTTGGAGAGGAAGTCATACCGGTAGTCGGTCAGGTGCAGCAGTACGGAAGCCCGGGTGGCGCTAGTCAAGATGCACGCTGTAGACTGCTGCCGCATGACCGTATCCGGCCAATGCATGATTGGGGGTGATCAAACCCCGCATAGATATGACGACATCCCGCAGATCGCCGCATGCGCGGCGTAAGAGACACTGGGCGGGCAAGAAAAGGCCGGCAGGCGTGCGCTACGCCGTGGCCATGTATTCCGAGGCCGACTGGCCGAAGTGCTGTTTAAACGACCGCGCAAAGTGCGCGTAGCTGTTGAAGCCGACCGCATAGGCGATCTCCGTGATGCTGCCCGCTTCCTGCTCCAGCAGTTGAGCCGCCCGCTCCAGCCGCATCGTGCGGATGAGCTGCACCGGCGTCTGCTCCGTGAGTGCCTTCACCTTCCGTTGCAGCTGCGACTCGCTAAGCGCCACGGCCTCCGCCAGCGCCGCCACGCTGAAGTCGGCGTCCACCATGCGGGACTCAATGGCCTCGCGCACCTGCCGCAGAAACTGCTCGTCCGCGGAGGCTACGGTCACCTCGGACGGCGTCATCACGACGGCCCGGCTGAACTTTTCGCGCAGCCGATGGCGCGAGGCGATCAGGTTACGGATGCGCGCGGCCAGTTCGCGGGCGTTGAACGGCTTCGTCAGGTAGTCGTCCGCCCCGGCGGTGAGGCCCTCGATCTTGTGCTCGGCCTCGGCCTTGGCGGTGAGCAGGATCAGCGGCACATGGTCGAGGTCCGCGTCGGCCTTGATTTGGGCTGTGAGGGCGTACCCGTCTTGGCGGGGCATCATCACGTCCGAGATGATGCAGTCCGGCAGCACGGCCTTCGCCCGCTCGTAGCCCGCTACCCCGTCTTCTGCCTCGACGACGTGATACTGCGGCGTCAACTGGTCGCGGACGTACGCGCGGACATCGGGGTTGTCATCCACGATGAGTACCGTTGGCCTGTCTTCCGACGGCGCAGGTGGCGTGGCGTTTCCGTCCGCATCGGTCGCGTAGCCATCCGGTGCCATCGGGGGCGGCGGAGAGGGCGGCGTTATGTCCGGGGTCGCATCGACAAGCTGGTCGTCGCGCAGGTGGCCGCGCCCGAGAGGGAGCCGGACGGTGAACGTCGTGCCCACGCCCGGGGTGCTCGTCACGTCGATGGTGCCGCCGTGGAGCTCCACGAACTCCTTCGTCAGATTCAGTCCGATGCCCGTGCCGGCGCCAGCGGCTGCCCCCTCCAGGCGCTGGTTGAACCGATTGAAGATCGTCGGGAGGTCATCGGCCGCGATGCCCATCCCGGTGTCGTCCACGGCGATCTCGGCGTGCGCGTCCGTCCGGCGCAGCCGCACGCGGATCGTCCCGCCCGCGTCGGTGGCCTTGAAGGCGTTTGAGAGCAGGTTGGCGATCATCTTCTCCAGCTTGTCCGGGTCGATGTACGCCAGCAGGTGCGGCTCGGTCGCCTCAAAAGCCAGCGTCATCTGGCGGCGCTCCGCCAGCGGGGCAAAGGCGCGCACGAACCGATCCAGCATCTCGACCAGGTCGGCCCGGGTGGCTTCGAGCGGCACGTGGCCCGTTTCGAGCCGGGCGAGGTCGAGCAGCTGGTTGATGAGACGCAGGAGGCGGCTCGCGTTGCGATGCACGAGCCGGAGCTGGCCGTCGACGGCGTCCTGAACGGGGCCGTGTGCGCCGGAGAGGATGTCCTCAATCGGGCCGAGTGTGAGCGTGAGCGGCGTGCGAAACTCGTGGCTGATGTTGGCGAAGAAGCGGGACTTCACGGCGTCGAGTTCAGCCAGGCGCTCGGCCTGCGCCTCCAGTTGCTGGTTCTGTTGGGACACCTCCTTCGTGCGCGCCTGCACGAGCACTTCCAGTTCGCGGCCGCGGGCTTCCAACTGGCGGGTGCGCCACCGGACGGCGCCGTAGCCCACGCCCCCAATCAGCGCTACGCCCAGCAGCCCCCACAGCAGGTAGGCCCACGGAGCGCGGTACCACGGCGGCACGATGGTGAAGGCGACGGCGCGCTCGGGGCTGACCTGCCCGAAAGCATCCTCGCCGCGCACGCGAAAGGTGTACGCCCCCTCCGGCAGGTTCGTGTAGTCCTTCCGCGTCTCCTCGGTCCATGCTGACCAACCCGCATCGAATCCGTCCAACTGCACCTGGAAGCGAGCGGCCGTGCGACGATGGTAGCTCGGTAGGGCGTACGTGAAGCGGACCGCATTGTCGCTGTACCGCAGCACAGGCGTGTGCGCAGCGGCGTTCGCGAATAGCACCGAGTCGCTGCCCACGGGCGTCATGCGATGCACGATCGGGCGGCGCGGCGGCGGAGGGGAAAGGGCCTGGCTGGGGTCGTAGCGGACGATTCCTTCGGTACCGCCGAACCACAGCGTGCCGTCCGGGTCGGGGTAAATCGCGTACACGAATGGCATGCGTGCGCGATGATAGAGGCTGGCCTGCCACCGGAACGAGCCACCGGGTTGGCGGCGGGCCACGCCGACGTCCGGCCACGCAAACATCCACACGTTGTCCTGCGCGTCGGTCTGGGCTACCAGGGCGCTGCGGCCGGGCGAGCCGTCCGGTGCGCCGGCGAAGGCCGGCCCGAAGCGGGCATCAGGTTGGAAGGATTCGGTGCCATCCGGGTCCGCGACGTAGCGGTAGAGCCCGGTCTCCGTGAGAAACAGCGGATGCTCCGTATCGCGTGCGAGATAGATCCCGCCGGACGGAAGATCGCGCTCGCCGGGGCGGAATACCGTCACCTCGGGCGCCGCCGCGGTCACGTTCCGGACGCGTGCCACGCCTTCCGGGCTCAGGCCTGCCCACACGGCGCCGTCGGAGGCGAAAGCAATCCTGCTCACCGGCTGATCCAGGCCCGCTATCAGGCCCGCAGCCACCCACCGGTCGCCGCGTCGCTCCACGCGCCGCAGGCCGTCACTGTCACCGGCCAGGACCAGGGTGGAATCGAAGGGGGCGGCACCGAGCGCGCGGATGGAAGAACTCGCAAACAGGCGAGTAGCCGTCGTCCCTCGAATCCGGTACAGGCCGTCTCCGCAGCCGGCCAATACGTCTCTTCCGACCGATAGTAAGCTGCGACAATCCGTTGGGGGCGCGGTAAGCGCCGAGAAGCGGGCGGCCCGCTGTGAGGTAGGCGACAGCACGAACACGCCGCGGTTCGTCGCGGCATAGAGCCGGCCGTCGTGGCGCGCGATGGCTTCGACGATGCCCGCCAGGCCATTGGCCTCACCGAACGATGTGAACGGTGCGGGCCAGTCAGCTCGTGCGATGCCATCGTTGAGGGTCAGCCAGAGGCCGCCCTCGCCATCGGTAAAGAGGTTGGTCACCGTGTTGTCCTGCAGCCCGTCCTGCGTGTCAATGATGCGCTCGATCTGTCCATCATCGCTGAGG
>CAYFQN010000136.1:0-8835 GCA_964345285.1 uncultured Rhodothermales bacterium | reverse complement strand
GATGCTCGAATCGATGGGCGCAGAATCCGTGTCTACCTCAGCCATGGAGCGCTACAACAGGGCAGGAGAAGAGTGCGAGAGGTCCTCAGAATATAGGCGACACGTCCGAGAAGTGACATCGGCGCGTTGCGTCGCGAGGGAGATGGTTGCGCGGCCGCCTGCAGCGGGTGCCATCGACGGCGAGCCGGCTGGAGGGGAAACAGCGGTTCGCGCTGATCGTGAGACAGCAATGTCTGCTCCTTCTCCATCCATCATCCTGTGCCGATGAGCGCTCCGCGCCGCGTGCTTGCTGTGCTGTTCGTCGGCGTGCTGATCGCCGCGCTCGACATCGCCATCGTGGGGCCGGCACTGCCCGCGCTGCAGGACGCTTTCGACGTGGATCGGCGGACGATCGCGTGGGTGTTCAACGTGTTCGTGCTGGCCAACCTGGTTAGCATTCCGCTCATGGCGCGTCTGGCGGATCTGTTCGGGCGCCGCACACTGTTCACGGCAGATGTGCTCCTGTTCGGAGCTGGGGCCCTCCTCGTTGGCGCGTCGACCAGCTTTCCGATGTTGCTCGCTGGGCGGGCCGTGCAAGGAATAGCGGCCGCCGGCATCTTTCCCGCCGCGAGCGCCGTGGTGGGCGATACGTTTCCGCCGGAGAAGCACGGTCGCGCGCTGGGCGTGCTCGGCGCCGTGTACGGCGTGGCGTTCGTCATCGGGCCGATCTTCGCGGGCATCGTGCTGAGCATCGCCAGCTGGTCGTGGCTCTTCTGGCTGACCGCGCCGCTGGCGGTGGGCGTGGCGGGCATGGGCTGGCGGGTGCTGCCGGCCACCCAGTCTGACGGTGAAGAGCGACTAGACGTTGCCGGTATGGTGACCATCGGCGGACTGCTGGCGGCGCTGGCGTATGGCATCAACCAGATCGACACGCAAGCCGTGTGGAACAGCCTCCTCACCGTAGAGGCCGGGCTCATGCTGGTAGTCGCGGCGGCGCTTGTCCCTGTCTTCATCCGCGTGGAGCGTCGCGCAGCGGATCCGCTGCTGCGGCTCGACCTCTTCACCAGCCGACAGGTGCAGATCGCGAGTGCCCTGGCCGTGGGAGCCGGGCTCACGGAAGCGGCGTTCATCTTCTTCCCTGATTTGGCGGTGGCTGCGTTCGGCGTGTCGAAGTCGGCTGCGTCCTTCATGCTGCTGCCGCTCGTGATCGCCGTCGCGATTGGCTCGCCCGTCGCGGGGCGCCTCTTGGACCGCGTAGGCGTACGACGGATTGTGCTGGCGGGGACGATGCTACTTGCTGTGGGCTTCGCTGTGATGGGGGGGCTGCCCGTCGATCGGGTCACGTTCTACGGCGGCTCGATCGCCATCGGGTTTGGACTGGCCTGCCTGTTGGGCTCGTCCCTCAGCTACATCTTGCTGCAAGAGTCGAGCGCGGCGGAGCGGACGGTGGCGCAGGGGGTCATCGCGCTCTTTCTAGGCGTCGGCCAACTACTTGGCGGAGCGCTCATCGGGGCCGTGGCCGAGTCGGGCCCAAGCGGCGCAGCAGGGTATGCGCAGGCCTTTCTGTTGATCGCGGCCGTGGCCGTCGCGTTGTTGGGACTGGCGACTCAGCTGCGGAAGCACCGCGCGGCCTCCTCAGCGACCGATCTATGAGCCGAGGTGAAACAAAATGCAACGGCTTGCGAAACATTTTAGCCTAGGCTAAAATATAGGATCAGCGTTGCGCAACGCACCGGAGCGGTGCGCTCTACTCATTGCACACCCTTTGGGACGGGTCCTGAACTGTATGCGTCGATTGCAGTCTGGCATTGCGGCCTGCTTGCTTGTCACACTCCTCGCCTGTACGGGCTGCGCGCAGCCGTCCACCGTGGGGCAGGGGGCGGCTGACTTTAGCAACCGTCCCATGCGCGTGGTGGCCACCACCAACATCATCGGCGACCTCGTCCGGCAGGTGGCCGGCGAGCACGTCGATCTCACGACGCTGATGGGACCCGGCGTCGACCCGCACCTCTACAAAGCCAGCGAAGGCGACATGCGGCGCATGGCGGAGGCCGACGTAGTGCTGTACAACGGCCTCGACCTGGAGGGGAAGATGACCGAGGTGTTCGCGCAGATGCGTCAGCGCCAGATCACGACGTCCGCGATTGCTGACGAAGGGGTGCCGGACAGCCTGCGGATCGGCTCGATGGAGTACGTGGGCAACCACGATCCGCATGTGTGGTTCGACGTGGCGTTGTGGGCGCGCGCGGCGCGGCACGTGGGCGATGTGTTGGCGCAGAAAGACACCGCCCGGGCCGAGGGCTACCGCGCCAACGCCGACGCCTATGCACAGCGGCTCGACAGCCTCGACCAGTATGTGATCCAGCAGGCTCAGCGCGTACCCGAGGCGCAGCGCGTGCTGATCACCTCGCACGATGCATTCAGCTACCTCGGTCGCGCGTACGACATCGAGGTGCGCGGGCTACAAGGAATCTCGACGACCAGCGAGGCGGGCGCCAGCGACGTGCAGGCGCTCGCGGACTTTGTGGTGGAGCGGCGCATCCCAGCCATCTTTGTCGAAACGTCCGTCTCACCACGGGGCATCCAAGCTGTGCGCGAGGCCGTCCAGGCGCAGGGGTTCGAGGTGCGCGTGGGGGGCACGCTCTACGGCGATGCGCTGGGCGATGCAGGCACGCCGGAGGGCACGTACGTCGGCGCCGTGCGACACAACATCGACACCATTGTGCAAGGCCTCCTTCAAGAGCCGCCCAGCGTTCCAGCCGACTGACACAACGCCCCCTCGCCCAGTATGAGCGATGACGTTTCACGACATGCTGCCTTGGCCGTCCGCGATCTGACGGTGGCGTACCGGGACGATCCGGTGCTGTGGGACATCGACCTGACCGTGCCGTCCGGAACGCTCATGGGCATCGTCGGGCCAAACGGAGCAGGGAAAACGACGTTCATCCAGGCCGTGCTGGGGCTCGTGGCGCCGGCGGCCGGGCAGGTGCGCATCTTCGGCGCGCCGTATGAGGAGCAGCGCGACCGCGTGGGCTATGTCCCCCAGCGCGGCAGCGTCGATTGGGACTTCCCGACGCACGCGCTCGACGTGGTGATGATGGGCCTCTACGGCCAGCTCGGCTGGTTCCGGCGGCCTGGCCAGCCAGAGCGTGAAGCCGCCCGCGCAGCGCTCGACGAGGTGGGTATGCTCGACTACGCCGATCGGCAGATCAGCCAGCTCTCCGGGGGGCAGCAGCAGCGCGTCTTTCTGGCGCGGGCGCTCGTGCAGGACGCCGACCTCTACTTCATGGATGAGCCGCTACAGGGCGTCGATGCGACGACCGAGCGCGCCATCATCGACTTGCTGCGCGAGCTGCGGAGCCGGGGCTGCACCGTCATCGTCGTGCACCACGACTTGCAGACGGTGGCGGAGTACTTCGACCACGTGATGTTGCTCAACGTGCGCCGCATCGCGAGTGGCCCAGTGGAGGAGGCCTTCACAGAGGGCAACCTGCGCCTCACATACGGCGGCCGGGTGGGCTTCCTGCGGCAACGGACTGACGCGTCGTCGGCGGCCTGACACGCGGCGGCTCCCCGAGCGTGCGCTGGTTCATCGGCATTCACCCGATCACTTTTTGATGCTCGACCTGCTCCACGAACTACTGACCAACTACACGTTGCGCACCGTGGCCCTCGGCGCGGCGACGCTCGGCATCGTAGGCGGGGGCTTGGGGACGTACGCCGTGCTGCGCGGCCAGAGTCTGCTTGGCGATGCCATCTCGCATGCGGCCCTGCCCGGCATCGCCATCGCCTTCCTGCTGACGGGCACGAAGGAGCCCATTGCGCTGATGCTCGGCGCGGCGGGCACCGGCGTGATCGCCACGTTGATCATTCTGGGCGTCACCGAGTCGACACGGGTGAAGTACGACAGCGCGTTGGCGCTCACGCTGGCCGTCTTCTTCGGCGTCGGCCTGGTGCTGCTGACGTACATCCAGCGCCATGCGGGGGCCAGCCAGGCGGGGCTGGACGCGTTCCTCTTTGGTCAGGCCGCGGCGCTCGTCGAGCGCGATGTCATCACGATGGCCAGGCTGGGCGGCGCGGCGCTCCTCACGATGACGCTCTTCTGGAAGGAGTTCAAGCTGCTCGCCTTTGACCGCGACTTCGGCGCCAGCCTCGGCTTTCCGATGCGCGCGCTCGACATCACGCTGACCACCTTGCTGGTCATCGCCATCGTGATCGGGCTGCAGACGGTCGGCGTCGTGCTGATGAGCGCGGTAATCATCGCCCCAGCGGCGGCGGCCCGGCAGTGGACCGATCGGCTGGGGGTGATGGTGGGGCTGGCCGCGGCGTTCGGCGCGGTGAGCGGCGTGAGTGGCGCCGTAATGAGTGCGTCGGTGCCCAACCTACCAACGGGGCCGACCATCGTGCTCGTGATGGGTGCCGTCGTCGTGATCTCCCTGCTGGGCGCACCGAACCGGGGGCTGCTGTGGGCCTGGTGGCGCGACCGCCGCAATGCGCGCCGCCTCCGCCGCGAGACGGTGCTGATGGACCTGTACGTGCTCGCTGCCAAGCACGGTCAAGTGGACTATCCGCACGACGAATCGGTGCTGGATACGATGAACGCCTGGGCTGGACGTACGCGGCCCGCCCTGGAGCACCTGGAAGCCGATGGGCTCGTCGCCCGACATAGCACGCGCCAATGGCGGCTCACGGAGGCCGGCGCCGAGCGGGCCCGCACCCTCGCCGAAGAGCGGCACTTCATCCCCACCGACGCCCAAACGCCCAAACGCTCGACGTGAAAACGTTCAACGCCGACGCATGACCCTTCCTCAGCTTGAAATTCAGTTGGTGGCCATCGTCGTGGCAGTGGCGTGCGCGCTGCCGGGCGTTTTCCTGATCCTGCGCCGCATGGCCATGATGAGCGACGCCATCAGTCACGCCATTCTGCCGGGCATCGTGGTAGGCTTCTTCGTCACCGAACACCTCGGCTCGCCGCTGCTCATCGTGGCTGCTGCGCTGACGGGCTTGCTCACCGTGGCCCTCGTCGAACTCCTCGAGCGGACAAAGCGGGTAAAGGAAGACGCCGCCATCGGGATTGTTTTTCCCGCTCTCTTCAGCATTGGCGTCATCCTCATCGCGCGCTACGCCGGCGGCGTCCATCTCGATACGGACGCCGTGCTGCTGGGCGAGTTGGCCTTTGCGCCGTTCAACCGATTCGCGGCGTTTGGGATGGACCTCGGGCCGCGTGCGCTGTGGGTGATGGGCGCTGCACTGGGACTCAACGCGCTCTTCCTTGCGCTGTTTTACAAAGAGCTGAAGCTGTCGACCTTCGATGCCGGACTGGCTGCTACACTCGGCTTCATGCCTGGTGTACTTCACTACGCGCTGATGAGCCTCATCTCCGTGACGGCTGTGAGCGCATTTGACGCCGTCGGGTCCATTCTGGTCGTTGCGCTCATGGTCGGGCCGCCCGCCACCGCGTACCTGCTCACGGACCGGCTCGGCCTGATGATCGGTCTGAGCGCGAGCGTTGGTGCAGTAAGCGCGGTGACCGGCTACTGGCTGGCCTACGCGCTGGATGCGTCGATCGCCGGCGCCATGGCGACGATGGCGGGCATCGTGTTCGGTGCGGCCGTTGTCTTCGCCCCGCAGCGCGGCCTCGTGGCCCAGTGGCGCCATCGGCGTCAGCAGCGGTGGCGCTTCGCCGAGCAGATGCTTACGATCCACCTGCTGCAGCACGAGAACACGCCCGAGGCCGAGCGCGAGTGCCGGATGGCGCATCTGCAGGAGCACCTTGGCTGGAAGGTGCCGTTCGCTGAGCAGGTTGTCAACCGCTCGTCGCGCCACGGCACCATCGAGCGGCAGAACGGGTATCTGCGGCTCACCGACGAGGGCCGCACCGTCGCTCAGCATGCGCTCGAGCGAACGTAGCTCCGGGCGGCACCTCCCGCCTCCACGGTGGCCGTCCATTCGTGGCACAGCTCTCTCAGGGTGAGGCGTGCGACCCCCCGAGAACGTTTGCGCTCGTTGCCCGTGCGCTAGCTTGTCTCTCTCGCTCTGCACGAATAAATGATCCTATGTTGTATCGCCTCCTCGCTAGTGCCGCGCTGTTTCTCGGCATCACGGCTCCGTTCGACGTTGCTGCGCAAGATCCGGCATCCGACGAGGTTGCCATGTCCTTCCAAATGTCGGATACACTCGTCGTGACGGCTTCGCGCGTCTCGGAGGCCGTCCGGCAGACAGGGCGGCGCGTGACGGTGTGGACGGCCCAAAATCTGGCTACGCAGCCAGTGGCCGCGCTTGATGAGGCGCTTCGGATGGCCGGGGGCACGGAGGTGCAAAGCCGCGCCGGGTTCGGCGTGCAGAGCGACTTCACGATGCGGGGCTCCAACTTCAAAGGCGTGCTCGTGCTGCTCGACGGTATGCCGCTGAACGATCCGCAAACGGCGCACTACCTGAGCGACGTCCCCGTTCCGCTGGATGCCATCGCGCGCATCGAGGTGCTGCGCGGCCCGGCGTCGGCGCTCTACGGCCCCGATGCGGTGGGCGGCGTTGTGCACATCATTACCCGCACCGGACTGAAGAGCGGCGGGCCATCACCCACCGGCTGGGACGGATCGCTGGAGACACAGTACGGTGCCCACGCGCTGTACGACGTCAATGGCCGTGCCCGATGGGCCGGCGATGAGACCCTGGTGAGTGGCGCGACGACGTGGCAGGGCACGGACGGCGAGGCCATCCGCGGCGCCAGCGGCACGCAACTCACCAGCGCCGCCGGGCCGCTGCGTACCGACTTCACCCGGCAGGCGCACAGCCTCGCGCTACGGCAATCTGTGGGGCAGCGCACGACGTGGTACATGCGTGCCGGGATGGATCGGCGCGACTTCAACGCCTATCACTTCTACACAGATTTCGACAGCGACCGCGCTCGCAGCGACAATCACACGTACTGGCTGCAGACGCGGCTTCACGGCGCAGCCGGTTCAACCCAGTGGCAGGTGCAGGCGGCTGCCAAGCAGCACGAGGGCCTGTACGTCTATAACCCGATGTTTGCTAGCAGCCGCGACTACAGCCGTATGCTAACGAGCCAGGCGCACCTCAGCCGCTCGGCGTCGCCGCACCTCACGCTGACGGCCGGCGTCTCGGGCGAGGTGCGGGGCATCAACAGCGCCACGATGGGCGATCATCAAGACGCCGCTGCTGGGGCGTTTCTCACGAGCCAGTGGCAAGCCACGGAGCGCCTCACGCTGAACGGCAGCGGACGAATCGACTACGACGAAGCGTACGGTTGGGAGGCGACGCCGCAGGCCAGCATCGCGTACACGGTGCCAGTGGTGACGCTCCGCGCTGCCGCGGGCCGCACCGTGCGCGCGCCGACCTACACCGAGCGCTACATCGACACGGAGGTGGAGAAGCCCGCAGGCAACCTGGGCAACCCGTCGCTCAGTGCCGAGCGCGCGTGGTCGTACGAAGCCGGTGTTGATCTCTACCCGACGAGTGGGGCCTCGCTGCATGCTACGGCGTTCTACCGCAGCACGGACAACCGCATCGATTACGCGCAGCGGCCCAATGAGGAGCTGTTTGTGGCGCGCAACATTCTCACGGCGGAGACGCGCGGACTGGAGATTGACGCGCGAGCACATCGGCAGATGGGGCCTGCCCAGGTGCGCGCGACAGTATCGTACACGCGGCTGGGCGCTTCGCTGAGTGGCGTTGATCCGAACGTCCGCACCAAGTATGCGCTGACGAGCGCGCGCCATCTTGTGAAGAGCACGCTGCGTGCAGCCATAAGGACCGTCACCGCGTCCGCGCGGGGGCTGTGGAAGGAGCGCCGCCAGCGGCCATCGTACGGCGTGGTGCACGGCCGCATCGCGTATGCCGTGCCAACGTGGGGGGAGCGCCTGCGCCTTGCGCTGGAGGTGCGCAACGTGTTTGACACCGACTACAGCGACATCTTCGACGCGCCGATGCCAGGGCGCTGGTGGATCGTTGGGCTCGAGTTGCGTCCGTAGCGGATGAGGAAGGAGCGGGAAAGCGGCTCGCAGTTTTGGGTCTCGTTTCCTAGCTTGCTCCAGCAACGTATTTTCCCCTGTAGCGCTTCTTCCCGCGCGCACTATGCTCGCGCTCTGTTCACAAGGCAGCCCCGGTTGTGCCGTTAGTCATCCTCCGGCAATTGTTGCAGGGCACACTCGATCGCACTGCAGGCACGTACTGTGCGGCGAGCATTGTCGACCCGTGGGAGCGGCGAGGACCAGGCACATGCGCTGTCCATCTTGGCGGGCGACATTGCCTCAGCGGATGGTATTGCCAGCTAGAAGCTACAACTGATGCGCCAGCACTACTGATGCGCCAATATTAAAGATGCTCAACTCGCTCGCAGCTACTAACCCGTAGCACGGGCACGCCCGGTCTTCTGCGTCCCCTCTTTCCCTCCCTCCAATCTAATTCCGATCAGTATGCCTACCCTTACCATCAAAGGCGTCGGTGCGTTCGACGTTGACGAAGGCGAGCGCCTCGTGAATGCCATTGCCCAGGCCGGTGTCGATATCGGCCATCGGTGCGGCGGCCAGGCCCAGTGCACTACGTGCCGCGTCGCCTTCGACGACGGTGAGCCCGACGTAATGACCGCCGCCGAGTACGAAAAGCTTAGCGACATGAAGCGCCTCGGCGAATTCCGCCTAGCGTGCCAGGTCGTCGTCGATCGCCCAATGACCGTCGAGCCCCTCATGCGAGCAAGCGAGAAAGGGTGGGACGATCCGGGGCCGGAACCTGCCGTCGAGGTCGAACCCAAAGCGGAGTGGTTTCCCACGTCTCACTTCAAGAGCGACGAATAGTCCTACGTCTTCTATGCACCATGTGGAGCTATGCACCATGTGG
>CAYFQN010000135.1:0-8923 GCA_964345285.1 uncultured Rhodothermales bacterium | reverse complement strand
AAGAGGAATTTACCGTCGCTGTGGGCCTCACCGAGCAGGCCATGCCTGAGGTGCGGCCCCGGACGGTGGTCGCGGAAGAGGAATTTACCGTCGCTGTGGGCCTCACCGAGCAGGCCATGCCTGAGGTGCGCTCCACCGGGCCGATCGAATTTCGCGCGCCATTGGGGGGGACCGTGCTGGTGGAGGTGCACCTCGTGGCCGAAGGATTCGAGGCGCGGGACGGGTGGCGGTTGATCCTGGCCGTTGAGGCGGACGATCCCACGGCCGCGCGGGTTGAGTTTCATCTCACGCCCCGGACTCAGGACGAGTTGGTGCGCCTGAGCTCGTTGCTCGTCCATTTCTCCGTGGACGGAGTAGTGCGGGGCTCCGCGGCCCGGCACATCGTCGTGGAGCAATTTGCCGGCGCAGCACCATCGCCGGACGAGCGGGGGCTGTCCTGGCTCGATGCCGAGTCCGGGCCGCCCAACCTAGTACTGCGCCCCGACGCCGAGGCGCCCGACATGGAGGTGGACATCGCCAAGCCGGATGGCAACGCGGCCACGGGAAGTTACCGGTGCGTGCTCCGAAATGCGCACGGCGTTCCCGTTCCCGACGAACCGCTGCCCATCGAGCTCGGCGAAGACGCCCAGACGTTTGCCAAAACGCACATCGACGGCATCCGCGCGTGGAGCGGCAACGACCTCGTCGATAACTTACTCGAAAGCACCGGGGACATCATTGCCGATCAGTTGCCGCCCGCGTTTTGGGCGGTCCTCCGCGCCGTGGCCGACCGGGTGGACGGGCGGCCCGTGACGTTGCAGTTCAACAGCGCCGAGCCGTACGTGCCCTGGGAACTGGCGCTGGTGGACTCGCCGATCGACCCGGCCCGCCCAACCTATCTGGCCGCACAGGTGGCCATGGCACGGTGGATTCTTGGCAATTCCAAGGTGGCCGCCCCGCCGCGCAAGACGGTGGCCGTGAAGGCCATGGCCGTGATGGCCGGGATGTACCAGCTGAGCAGCGGCCTCAAAGCGTTACCCGAGGCGATTGAGGAGGCCAAGGAGCTGGCGAAGACGTACAAAAAAATTCCTGCCGTTCCGCTGGACTGTACGCCGGACAATCTCAAGTCCCTGCTCGATGCCTCTATCCGTTACAACTTCGACCACGTGGGCGGCGTGCAGGCCGTGCACTTTGCGGGCCACGGCGAGGTGGATCCGCACCGCCCGGGCGATGCAGCGCTATTCCTCAACAATGGCGAGGCGTTGAACCCGCGCTTCTTTCGCCGCTCCACATTGGGAAGAGAGCATGCCCCGTTCCTCTTTCTCAACGCCTGCATGGTAGGTACGGGCGGCGAGCTATTGGGGGATTATGGCGGGTTTCCCGGCCACTGCCTCTCCGGCGGGTTCACCGGGCTCGTCGGCCCGCTCTGGGCCGTCGACGACAAAGCGGCCAAGTCGGTGGCACTCGCCTTCTACAAAGAGGCGCTGGCGGACGGGCGTTCGGTGGCCGAAGTGCTGCGTGACCTGCGTGCCCACTACAAGCCCGACGATCCGGCGCCGTCGTTCCTGGCCTACGTCTATTACGGCAACCCGCATTTGAAACTCACTCCTGCCAACGCACCGAGCCCGTCGGCCGCTTCAGCGCCCTAACCTATCACGAGAGAACAAGAGCGAACCGCTATGCCCAAATTGAATGGGGGGTCGGAACGAGTAGGACTCGGCCGCGGATACACCATCATGGCCCCCGGCCTAAAGGGACGCGCCGAACTGATCCGGGGCGGAGGGGCCAGCATCCGGGCCCGTGAGGAATCGATGCCCCTGCTGGAGGAAGCCATGCAGCGGGTGGAGATGAGCGGGGTGGCCACGGTGGAGGTCGAGGCGAAACCGACGCCCGGCGCCCGCTCCGAACGCGTGCTCCGAGATGCGCACGGCGAGGACGCCCTCATGCTCGAAGTGCCGGACCTCGGCCCGGAGGCCGGCCAAGTCGTGCTCTCGGTGGATGAGGCCGGGGCGCTGTCCTGGCATTTTCCGCTGGACGGAGCCCCGGCGTCGGCCGCTGCCGAGCGCGGGGCCGATGGCACAAAGCGGTTCCTCATCCGGCGGTACGTGCCGGCCCAGCCGCCGTCCGGCACCGGACAAGACCGTGTGCTGTTCGGGGCGATCGGGCGGAAGCTGTTGAAAGTCATCGTCTACCCCATCACCGACGCGCTCATCGGCAAGCCCGCCGCGGCGATTGCCGAGCGCTGGGAAGCGAAGAACCGCGCTTACGGCATACGCAGTTTCTCGCCGGGCAACTACCGGCAAACCAAGGACACGGGCAACGGGCGCAGCCGCTGGGGGCTCACGGGGGCAGATGTGAACCGGCTTGCGGAGGGCCCGGCGCTGCTGTTCATCCACGGCACCTTCAGCACCGCCCACAGTGCCTTTGGTGATCTCCCGCTCGATCTGATGAAGGACCTCCACGAGCGCTACGACGGACGTGTGTTTGCCTTCAATCACTTCACGCTCTCGCACGACCCGGAGCGCAATGCACAGTGGCTTGCCGGGCGCATCCGCGAATTGTCCGTCAATGCTCAGATCGAGGCTGATGTCATCTGCCACAGCCGGGGCGGCCTCGTAGCGCGCGTGCTGGACGGCGCAGGGGAGGCGTTCGACGTGGATCCGAGGCGGGCGCGCGTCCGCCGTGTCGCCTTCGTCGGCGTGCCGAATCAGGGGACGCTGCTGGCTCAGCCGAGCCACATGGTGGATATGATCGACCGGCTCACGACGGGGCTCAACCTCGTGCCTGCCAGCGGTGTGGCCGACGTGCTGGAAGGCATCCTGATCGCCGTTAAAATCATCGGGCACGGCGCGCTGAAAGGCCTCGCCGGGTTGCAGGCCATGAACCCGAACGGGCCGTTCCTCAAGCGTTTCAAACAGGCCGCCCGCCACAACGCCGAGTACTACGCCGTGGCTGCCAATTACGAGCCCACGGACCCGGGCCTGCGCGGCCTCCTGAGCCGCGGAAAAGACCTCGTGGCGGATCACGTGTTTGGCGGCGCGGGGAACGACCTCGTCGTGCCCGAAGCGGGCGTCTACGCCGCCGATGACTTCGACGGCTTTCCCATTCCCACCGAGCGCCTGCTCCGGCTGCCCAGCAGCGCCGGCGTGATGCACACGGACATGTTCGGCCATCCGGACGTGGTGCAGCGGCTGCGGGCGTGGCTGCAGTAAGCACCGCCCCGGCCTGCGTTTCAGCAGCGGTCAAGACGAACAGCGACTCGCTCATCGCCGCTCAATTAGTTTGACTCCGCTCATGCGCATCAACGCTCACGCACACATTTTCAACCTCTACACCGTCCTCTCGGAGCAAGCGGTGCGCATCCTCATTGGTCGACTGGAAGACGAGGGCGTGCCCGGCTTTCTGGTGGAAGCCATCGAAGAGTTCCTCATCGATCACCTGGCGGCGCCGGAGTTTCTGCGGGAAGAGGATGTGCTGCGCATTCTGCTGAAAAAGGTGGGACGCCATCCGGGGTTTGACGACTTCCTTGGACGCGTGCCGGACGACCTGCGATCGGAGATCCGCCTCATTGGCGAAGCACCCATCGACGAGCTGGGCGCCTCCTTCCTGCGCAGCATGGTGAGCCGCTTCGCCGTGGCCCTCGCCCGCTCCGATGACGACGCGCGCAAGAGCAATTTCTTCGACATCGTGGACATGCTGCGGCTTAGCCTACGTCCCGAGCCGTGGCACATCGCGGATGAGTACCTCGACCACATGGGCGAGGAAGACGCCCTGGTGGCGCTCATGATGGATATCACCGCGGGCGATCCGGCAGATGACGATGCCGCGCTCTTCGACAAACAGCTCATTGCCACGTCCCGTGCGGCGCGCATCTACCCCGGACGCGTGCTTCCGTTCGTCGCTGTCACGCCACAGCGCAGCAACTACCTGGACCTCATGGACCGGGCCATCCAGCAGATGGGCTTCGTGGGCATCAAGCTCTACCCGTCGCTCGGCTATGCGATTGACAGCCCGGCGATGGACGAGGTGTACCGGTACAGCCTGGAGCACGACGTACCGATCCTCGTGCACTGCACCGAAGGCGGCTTTTACGCCAGCCGCGACGACATCGACAACTCCGATCCCAAAGAGTGGGCGGCGGTGCTGGAGCGGTTTCCCGACCTCCGCGTGTGCCTCGCCCACTTCGGCGGGGCCACCGGCCTCATCGGCGAGGCAATCGCCCCGGACTCGTGGACGGCGACGGTGTGCGACCTCATCGAGGCCCATCCGAACGTCTACACCGATGTCGCCTGTCACGTCGATATGATGAAGGGCGGTACGGCGGAAGCGCAGTACTTCGCCAATCTCAAGCGGCTGCTCAACACCTCGCCATTTCGGCGTCGCATTCTCTTTGGCACGGATGCATGGCTGGTGCGCACGCAGCTCACGGATGAGCATTTCTGGCGATATTTTCAGGCGCGGCTCACGGCGCACCAGTTTGTGCAGATGAGCGAGGTGACGCCCCGGCAGTTTCTGGGGCTGCCTCGCAGCGATGGGCAGGGCGCGCGGCCCAACATCAAGCGGTACGCCCACTTCATCGCGGCCCACAGCGGAGCCGTGGGGCACAAGCCCTCGCCGTGGCTGGCGCAGCTCATCGAGGCGACTGTCGGCGGGGTGACGTTCACCGTGCAGCGCGTCAATCCGCACTGGTCGCGCAACAACGAGGCCCACTTCCGGGCGCACGCGTTCTTCGCTTCCGAGCAGATGTACCGCCGCCACCGTGCGCTGCGCTTCGACGAAGCGGGGTACCTGCGGCTCCGGCAAATGCAGTACTGGAATAAGGAGCATGAGGCGCCGTCGATCTTTCGGGAAAAATGCCTCGATCTTGCCGAGAACGTTGATACCCACGTGCGCATCAATGGTGCAACCGGCGAGAACGGCGCCAGCGCCACGCACACCATCAACGAGATTGCCGCGTTCGTGGCCGATGGCGACAAGACGCTGGCCGAGACGGGCGCCTTCATCGATGCCCTCTACCAATTCAGGCACGAGCGGTGACGCCTATGCGGATCGGAAACCAGCGCGGGAGCAGGCAAAGGATTGGCTGGGCGGTGCTCGTATGGATGAGCGTATGCCTGTTGGCGCCGGTGATGGCGCAGGCGCAGGGCGGGCCGTTCAGCGCGCGGCTAGCGCCGGTGCTCCTGCACAGCGATCAGCACGATAAGGTGGTCGGTGGGCTGCGTTTCGGATTCCAGTACGACCGCCACTGGTACTCTGCTCCGCGCCCGAATGCGTTCCGCAAAGGAGGGTACGCCCGCGCCGGAACCGAGGGCGCGCTGGCCTGGAAGGCGCGGTACAATCCCGAAAACCTTGCCGCCAGTGTAGACGGCGGCCTCTCCATCAACCTGTCGCGCCACACGCCCACGCCCTTCAACCCGGACGATACCACGACGGCAGTGGTGCGCCCGCGCAACCCGTACTTCGGGCGATTGGCGGTGGGCGCGTCGGGGCGGGCGGAAACGAATCAGTCGTTCGAGGAAGTCAATCTCTCAGGCGGAGTCCGGGCGGCGTACACCTACATCCGCAACGAGGGGTGGGAAGCGCTCATTCCCTCCGCCGTGGTCGAGGTGGCGTGGGTTACGCCCGTGGAATCGGAAGTGCGAGACGCGCTGGCGCTCCCCGACGAGGCGTTTCCGCGCCTGCATCTGGCGGCGTCGTGGAACGTGCCCATCGGCGCCCTCCTCGGCGCTGCGCCGCTCCGCCCGTTGGGCCTGCACATCGACACGCGGTACTACAAAAGCTGGCGCCTCGATCCTGTGCTGGAGGCGGCCCACTTCGACGAAGCCGCCTACGCGGCGGCCAGCCTCAGCTACGAACTCGTGGGCCGCGTGCCTTTCGTCAACGAGGTCTTCGTGCGGTTCTCTGATGGGCGTTTGCCCCCGGACTTCCGCGAGGATACTTTCTTTTTCATCGGCATCGTCCTGAGCAGCCGCCAGGCGCCGTAACATGGGCCGAATCCGGTACCGGCGAGGTAGTAGTACGATGCATGAGTGGAATAATTATTGCCCTGTTTCGGAGCGCACGAGCGCGCACATCGGGCGATCCAAAACGCTTTCCAGAGCCCTACTCCTTATCTGGAAACCGCGCAGATTTGCACCATGTTTGGCGGCGATCTGTAGGTCGGAACGAGGCTGCTGCGCGGAATACTGGACCGAGCGGCCCACGAGGTAACGTATGATGAACCGTTTTTTCGGCGGCTCCGCGTCGCGTGGTGGCGTGCGAAAGCGGCGCTCTCGGGAGCCGAGATCCCAAGCCGGCACGACTTCTCGGCGACCAAGGTGGGCGCCGTGTCCAAGTTTCGGGAAGGGATTGCCGCCCCGTTCGCCGTCATCTTTTCCCTGCTGGTGCTGGTGGCCACCGGCACCGTGGGCTTTATGGTGTACCGTGGCGCGGAGGATTCCCTCATCGACGCCTCTAACGACCGCCTAAAGCACACCGCAGAGGTCATCAAGGTCCGCCTGGCGGCCAGCGTCGAGGCCATCGCCAAGGATCTGCGCTTCCTGGTGGCTACGCCGCCGGTGCAAGGTATGATGCGCGCCCACGTCAGCGGCATCCGCAGCGACCGCACGTTCATCGACCCGGAGACGTACATCGACGACCGCGAGTGGCTCGATCAGCTGGCCAACACGCTCAGCGTCTTCCTGGACAACCGGCCGTCGTACTTCCGGGTCAGCTTCCTCGGCCTGACCCGCGACATCCGCGAGTTGGTGCGCGTGGAGAAGCGGAGCCATGAGGTCTTTCGCGTGCCCAATGACCGCCTTGAATCGAAGGGCGAAGAGGGCTTCTACCGCACGGCCGTGGGGCTGGAGTCGGGGGCTTTCTACCTATCCGACATTACACTCGAACCCCGCCCTAACGGAAGCAGCGCCGTGCCGCTGGTGCGGGCCATCACGCCGGTGTACGCGTCCAACGGGCAGGTGTACGGCTTCATCGCCATTCACGTGGATGCTCGGTACATGTTCAAGGCGTTCGAGTCGCTCATCGACCCCAGCCTCACGCTGTACCTGGCGAACAGCAGCAGGCGCCTGCTCATCGGGCCGGGTAAGGCCCGCAACTTCGCGGCACGCTTTCCGGCGGCGGCGTCCTGGCTTCGAGACGGGGTATCGCCAGCCCTGGTGGAAGAGCTGGACAGTGGCGAAGAGCCTCCCCAAATCGCGTACTTCGAGCGCGTGGCGTTCGGCACCGAGCCCAATCCACACCATTTAGTGGTGGGGATTACATCGCCCTATGAGAGCATCCTGGGGCGCGTCTCGCGGGTGCGGAGCCGGAGCCTGCTCATCACGCTCCTCTTTGGGCTTGTGGGTATCGCCTTAGCGCTGGGGCTTTCGGGGTACCTGACGCACCCCATCCGGCAGATCACGCGCGCGCTGTCTCGCTTTGGACACGATGGCGAGGTGACTGGTGCGCCGGTGCCGTTGCCCACTACACGGCAGGACGAGATTGGAGCCCTCGCGCGTACTTTCGACGCGATGACGGGGCAGATCCAGCGCCAGATGCAAGAACTGGAAGAAAAGGAGCACCGCCAGCGCATCATTTTGGAAACCTCGGTGGAAGGCATCATCGTGGTCACCGAGGACGGACAGATTGAGACGTTTAACCAGGCGGCGGAGCAGCTCCTGGGCTACCCTGCCGATGAGGCGGTGGGTACGCCTATCGAGCAGATGCTTGTGGACAGGGCGGCCGGCAGCGAGACGGCTGCCTGGAAGCAGGTGGGCAGTGGGCAAGACGTGCAGGGGCGCCGGAGCGACGGCTCCACCGTGCCGCTGTCGCTGGCCGTGAGCGCGTTCGCGTTTGCGGGCGAGCAGAAGTGCGCGCTCTTTTTCGAGGACATCAGCGAGCGCAAGCGCTACGAGCAGGCGTTGCAAGATGCCAAAGAGCAAGCGGAAGAAATCGCCCGCTTAAAGTCGGCCTTCCTCGCGAATATGAGCCACGAAATCCGCACGCCTCTCACCACCGTGATCGGCTATGCCTCGGTGCTCTCGCGGGAAGCCTTGGAAAAGCACCGGCGCTTCGCCAAGCTCATCAAGAGCAACGGCAAGCGGCTGATGGACACGCTGAACTCGGTGCTGTTGCTGGCCCGCCTGGAGGCCAGCGGCGAAGAGATGGACCTCGACCTCTTGAACGTAGCGGAAGAAGCCGAGGAGATCACGACGCTGTTCCAGCCGCTCGCCGAGAAGAAAAACCTCACGCTCACCTTTGAGGCGCTCAGTGCCCCTGAGGACACCCACGCTTTCCTGAACCGCGGCGGATTCAGCAGCATCCTGCAAAACCTGGTGGGCAACGCCACCAAGTTTACGGAGGACGGCACCGTGGCCGTGCGCGTCGGCTCCACCGCCGCCGCCGTGCAGGTGCACGTCGAGGACACAGGCATTGGCATTGGGGCCGAGTTTGCGCCGCAGCTTTTCGACAAGTTCGTGCAGGAGTCGACCGGCGTAAGCCGCTCGCACGAAGGCACCGGCCTCGGCCTCGCCATCACGAAGCGCCTGGCGGAGTCGATGAACGGTGCCATCAGCGTGAAGAGCGAGAAAGGGGTGGGTACGGTGTTCACCGTGTCGTTCCCGCGCGCTACCGTCTCCGACAAAAACCAGGACAACGAAATCGCGCCGGCTGCGTTTAACGTCCCGTCAATGCTTAATGGCATGTCCGCAATGCACATTTTGCTGGTGGAAGATAACCCCGATACGGCGTCCATGGTATGCGACCTGCTCCACGAAACGCCCTGCATGGTGACCCATGCCGCAGATGCGGACGAGGCACTGTGCGCGGCACAAGATCAGACCTTCGACCTGGTGCTGCTAGACATCAACCTGGGCGGAGGGCCTAGCGGCGTGGATGTGCTCCACCAACTGCGCGGCCGGTCCGCTCATGGGGCGACGCCCATTGCGGCGCTCACCGCCTACTCGCT
>CAYFQN010000134.1:0-9026 GCA_964345285.1 uncultured Rhodothermales bacterium | reverse complement strand
CGAGGTGCCAGATTGCGCTTTTAACAAGATGGCTAACGGCATAAGAAGGAAGAACGTCAAGCGCAGACGGTTTGGATGACCTATTTCAGCACCACAGAGAGTTTGAGTCGGCGCCTTGCCCGTATTCGACGGGAAGGCAGGGTGCTGGCAGCGGCGCGGATCCCGTTATTCAATACGCCGTCGTGGCAGGTGCCTGCTCGTCAACCTCATCGTAAGTTTCCGTGCTATCGGGGTTGGGCTGGTGAAGAGGCTCATCGGGCACGACCAGGCGGTTCAGTGAATTCTATTGCGCCAAAGATGCACTTGGCCTTGCTCCATACATCCGCCGGTGGGAGAAGGTGTATGGCTATACTAGAGGAGCGCTAAGTTCATCCCCGCTTCATCCCAGAAAGCAATTCGACGTTTGGATGAAGTCATTGCGGGGCCTTTCTGTAGCGTTTGGTGCGCTGCGGTACCTGATGGAGCCTGTTAATCGGCCGAAGCATAGGGCCAGCGTGGATCCTCGGGGTCGGCAGCCAAATCGGTGAGGTCCACGAATCAGTTGGGGGAGGCAGTGGGGGAGTCCGGACGGGAGCAGGAGTCATCACAAGCGGGTCGTCGGTGGCTTCGTCCGTATCTGGTCCCGTCGCCCGTACTTCTCGCTCTGCTCGTTTGGGGACGCCTCATCTCGTGCATCCCTATCGTCCAGAGACGCCCATGCCTACCACACTTCAAGCCATTCTCCGCGTCGAAGTGACTGGCGCCGGAACGGAATCGGCCACGCATGCACTCGATGCGGAGGCCTACGATAAGATCCATATCACCGTCCCTACCGGAAGCCCCGGCACAGCCACCGTTGAGGTGCAGCCCGGGGGCGCCGGGCAAGCACAACTCCTCCTGCTCACGGCTAGCAGTTATCCGCTTGACGGGACGGGTGCGGCCGAGTTGACTTACGAGGTGGATGGGAGTGGCACAGCCATCGATTTCGATGCCCCGCTTCTGCTCGTCGGGAGTGGAGCACTCAGCCTCCTCGGGGCCGTGAACACGATTGACTTTTCCAACAGCTCCGATGCTGATCTTACCGTGACACTCCTCGTCGGTCGGGATGCCACCCCGTAATGAGGGCACTCATCGCCATGCTCCCCTTCCAGTTCAAGTGGACCCATGCCCACGACCCCAACCTACCCAGGCGTTTACATTGAAGAGGTGCCGAGTGAGGTGCGTACCATTACCGGCGTCGCGACCTCCATCACGGCATTCATAGGCCGGGCTCGGCGTGGGCCCGTCGGTCACCCCATTCGGGTGCAGAGCTTCTCGGAGTTCGACCGGCGCATGGGGGGGCTATGGCGCGACAGCATGATGAGTTACGCCGTGCAGCATTTCTTCCTCAATGGAGGAAGCGACGCCCTCATCGTGCGGGCATTCAACAACACCGACCCGAGTGCGCCGGACGATTTCGGAGCGTTCACGGCCACGTTTAGTCTCCCCGGATCGGTCGGGCCGCTAGAGCTAGTCGCGGCGAACCCTGGCACGTGGGGCGATGACCTGGAACTCTTCGTCGACCAGGACACGGCCGATCCGTCTGATGCGACGCTGTTCAACTTAACCGTCAATCGGGTGGAGGGGGGCGCCGTGCGGGCAACCGAGTCGTTCCGCAATCTGTCCGTCAACAGCACATCGCCGCGCTTCGTAGAGCGCGTGCTGGAGCAGCAGTCCGACCTCGTGCGCGTGCAGGACCCGTCCGTCACGTCGATTCCCGCCGAGGCGCCGGACGAGAACCTGACCGACCCTAGCGGCCAGCCGCTCCCCGCGTCGCTGACCAGTGGCGGGGACGATGGGGGAGCAATCGACTTCGACTACGTGGCGAGTCCCACGCTGGAGACGCTCCGCATGGGCCTCTACGCGCTCGACGACGCCGACCTGTTCAACCTGCTGTGCATCCCGCCCTTCGAGCGCACCACCGACGTCGACGCTTCCACGTGGACGAACGCGCTGGCGTACTGCCGCAGCCGGCGTGCCATGCTCATCGTGGATCCGCCGTCCGTGTGGGATGACCCCTCCGACGTGCAACACGGTACCCTAGGGGTCGACGGCTCCGGTGCAGACCTGCCGGCGCGCGACGAGAACGCCGCCCTCTACTTTCCGCGAGTGCGCATCGCCGATCCGCTGCAGGGAAATCGCCTAGAAACGTTTGCGCCGTGCGGCGTGGTGGCCGGCATCTATGCCCGCACCGATGCCGAGCGGGGCGTGTGGAAAGCGCCCGCCGGGCAAGATGCCATGATGCTCGGCGTGCGTGAACTCGCGTACAACATGACCGACGGCGAAAACGGGCAGCTCAATCCGCTGGGTGTTAACTGCCTCCGTACGTTCCCTGTCACCGGCACCGTGGCGTGGGGCGGACGCACGATGGAAGGGGCCGACCGCTTGGCCTCAGAATGGAAATACATCCCTGTGCGGCGAACGGCGCTCTACATCGAAGAGAGCCTCTATCGCGGAACGCAGTGGGTCATCTTCGAGCCGAACGATGAGCCACTCTGGGCACAGATCCGGCTGAATGTCGGCGCCTTCATGCATAATCTCTTCCGGCAGGGCGCTTTCCAGGGCGCCTCGACCCGCGACGCGTACTTCGTGAAGTGCGACGGGGAGACGACAACGCAAAACGACATCGATCGGGGCATCGTCAACCTGCTCGTAGGGTTTGCTCCACTGAAGCCGGCCGAGTTCCTCATCATCAAGATCAGCCAGATTGCTGGCGAGATCCAAACGTAATACCATCACGAAGGACGATATTCACGGAGGCTCTTCATGGCGCAATTCACGGTAAACCCGCAGCGCTTTGACCCCTACAAAAACTTCAAATTCCGCGTTAAGTGGGACGGCCGATACGTCGCCGGCGTGAGCAAGGTGGGCGCGCTGACGCGGTCCACCGAGCCCATCGAGCACCGCGAGGGCGGCGACCCGAGCACGGTGCGTAAGTCGCCGGGGCAGACGTCCTATGAGCCCATCACGCTGGAGCGCGGCGTCACGCACGACAAGGCGTTCGAGCAGTGGGCCAACAAGGTATGGAACTGGGGCTCCGGTCTGGGGGCGGAAAGTTCACTGCAGGACTTTCGCAAAGACATCATCATCGAGATGTACAACGAGGCGGGCCAGCTCGCAATCGCCTACAAGGTGTATCGCTGCTGGGTCTCTGAGGTTACGGCGCTTCCAGAGCTCGATGCGAGTGGCAACGCGGTAGCCATTCAGTCCATCCAGCTCCAGAACGAGGGCTGGGAGCGCGACTACGCGGTGACGGAGCCCACTGAGCCGTCGTTCACCGAGCCCGAGTAACGTGCTCGAGGCGCCCGTGCCTGTTCGACGCTCCTAATCCTTCGGACAGGATGTACCCTAGTGAGCTGTTGCCATGCATTCGATTTCCGCCGTTACATTGCTGGACGTATGGGAACGTGGACAGTCGCTTCCGCCTGCGCACCGGGGCCTGCTGCTTTTGCAGGCCGCCGACCCGGACGCGGCGCTCGAATCGTTACGTCAACTCGCCGTCGGCGCGCGTGACACGCGGCTGATGGCGCTCCGCGAACGCCTCATGGGCGGCCGCATCGAGAGTGTAGTGGCCTGTCCGGCGTGCGGCGAACAGCTAGAGCTCGACGTGCCGCTCGCTCGCCTTCGCGCCGAGCCGGCAAAGCCTGCCGACCGGAAGGATGGCGTGGCTCTTTCGGTGACCGAAGCGGGCTATACGGTGCGGTTCCGCGTGCCCACGGCGGGCGATCTGGTCGCCGTGATCGACGACGGAGCCGATGGGCCGGACGGGCTGCTTCATCGCTGCGTGCTGGAGGCGCAGCGCGGCGGGGAGGCGGTGGCCAAGGCAGACCTCCCGGCCCGCGTGGTTGATGCCATTGCGGTGCGCATGGCTGCAGCAGATCCGATGGCGCGGGTACAGCTTGCGCTGACGTGCACCGCCTGTGATCATCGCTGGAAGGCCCCGTTTGACATTGTCGCGTACCTCTGGGCCGAGATCGATGACTGGGCCCAGCGCATGCTGCGGACGGTCCACCTGCTCGCCTCGGCCTACGGCTGGCCAGAGGCGGACATCCTGGCCTTGAGCGGTCCTCGCCGCCAGACGTACCTGAGCCACATTCATTCATGAGTGATTACCTCCACGTTTTGATGCAGCGCAGCACGGTGCCCGACGCGGCATCGGTGCGGCCCCGTGTGCGGGCGCGGTTCGAACCGGCGGCTCAGTCCGAGGCGCCTGCCATTGCGCCAGCGGTGGGCCTCCACTCCTCCGTCGCTGAGGCGGCGACGCGTCCGTTCCCATCGCCCGTCGCTCCACGCTGGGACAGATTGCAACGAAGCCCCTCACCGCCCAGCGATCTGCTTCACGCAGCGCGGGACATGCACCCGGGCGGACAGTCGCGATCCCCGCATCGCACGGTGCAAAATCCCGATGCCAAGACGTCCGGGCAGCCCGCTCATCCGGCACCTGAAGCCGATGTCGCGGCGCCTCCCATATCACCACCCGCATCGCCACCGAGTGCCGGCGTGCCGGCGGTAAAGACCCCGCCGGAACGCGAGGGGGCGCCTCCTGAACCGTTTGCTCCCACGCTGCGAGGTCCTCGCGGGTTGGGTGGCGAGAATGCCGGGAGGGCCGGAGCCCCCACCGATCTGGGGCGCCGTGAAGCGGCCGGATTGCGCGGGGCAATGAAGGCCGACATCCCCGATGAGGCCACTGCAGCAAAGAGGGCGCCCGACGAGACCTCGGCTGCGATGAGGTCCGCGCCGGAGGCGCTCGCCCCAACGCGCAGGGACAATCGGCTCGCGCACGATCCAACAGCTGGAGAAACGCCCCCCACTGTACGTGCCGGAGACGCCTCGCAGCACGAGACGGTGCATGCCGAAACGACGTCCTCGCTGCGGCCGCGATCCCGTCCGGGTGCACTGTCTGCGCAGTACGCCGCGCCGCCGCGATGGCAGGATCCACCGGCTCCCAAGCCGGCGGCGCCGGTCATCCGAGTGACGATCGGGCGGGTCGAGGTGCGAGCTAAGGCGCCGAAGCCGCCGGCACGCACGCCGTCTCACCCACCGCCCCCCCGGCGGCCTGTCCTTTCGCTCGGAGAGTACCTCAACCAGCGGGAGGAGGGGAAGGGATGAGCAACCACCTCGCCATAGCGACCGTAACGGCCACGCTGCGCTTGCTCCTTCAAGATGCGTTGAATGAAGAGGTGGCCGGGGCGCAGGTCACCACGCTTCAGCCGCACGACAGTGACGGGCTGCCGGGTCTGGGAGCTAACCTGTATCTCTACCAGGTCGTCCCCAATGCGGCGTGGCGCAATGCCGACCTGCCGACGCGGACAGGACGCGGAGAGCTCGTGCAGCGGCCCGTCATGGCACTCGATCTCTACTACCTGCTCACGTTTTACGGGGAGGAGAGCGACTTGGAGCCCCAGCGCGCACAGGGGGTCGTGGTGAGCGTTCTGCATGCGCGCCCGGTGCTCACTCAGGCAATGATTCAGGCGACGCTGGACGCCGCGGCGCTGGAAGATCCTAACCATTACCTGTTGGCATCGGACCTCGGCGCCGATGTGGAGCGCGTGAAGATGACGCCGATGCCGCTTGACGTCGACGAGCTGTCGAAACTATGGTCGGTGCTTCTTCAGACGCCATACACACTGTCCATGGTCTACGTCGGTACGACGGTGCTGATTGAGGCCGATGAGACGCCGCGGCGGGCGCTTCCGGTGCGCGAGCGCGTCGTCGGTGTGGCGCCGTTTCAGCATGCCCGGATCGACGCGGTGGTGGCAGCGACCGGCGATCGAGATCCCATCGAAATGGGGGATACCATCATTCTACGGGGAGCCGGATTGGCAGGGCCCATCGATCGGATTCGCGTTGACAGCGTGGACACGCTGTCGCCCGGGACCGTGAGCAGCACCGCGGTGCACGTCGCGCTCACCGATCCAGGCTTACGTGCCGGCGTCGTGGGCGCCCAAATCGTATACGCCGGCGGGGCCACATCTAACGTCGCTGCGCTGGTGGTGCGGCCACGCATCACTCAGGATGGCGGGGGAGACTACCAGATTACGCACAACCCGGGCCCCGAGACGCTGGATGTAGTACTGACGCCCGAGGTGGCGCCCGAGCAGCGCGGTGAACTGCTTCTCAATGAGTTTCGGCCAGCGACGGGCCCGGGGCGCGCATATCGTATCGACGCGGTAGAGCGCACCGCCGTGACAGACACCGTAACCTTTCCCGTCGGCGGTGTGGCGTCCGGGACGTATCTCGTGCGGGTCGCTGTGAGCGGGGCCGAAACCACGCTCGACCTGGAGACGGATGCGACGAGCCCGAACGCAGGCTATTACGTCACCCCGGCCGTAACACTGCCCTAACTGAGCGCATGAGCTGTTGATGAGCGAGACCATTCACATATCCGGGCACGAAGCCAATCCGCAGGCATGGCTGGCCGCGTTTGGGCGGATACGGGCCTGCCTTGAGCGCTATGGCCGTGGCGCATCGGGGGCGGCGCCGAACCCCGAGGCTGGTTCACCATCTGAGGAGGGACCGGAGCACGGGCCGGATGAGCTGCATCGCTTGCGTGACGCGTTTCGGCTCTCGCCCTTCGAGCGCGATGTACTCCTTCTCTGCGCGGGCGTCGAGTTGGACGCGTCCTTTGCGTCGCTCGTCGCCTCGGTGCAGGGTCAGAACGAGACGGCGCCGACGTTCAGCCTGGCACTGGGGGCGCTGCCGGAAGCCCACTGGAGCGCGATCGCTCCGGATGGTGCGCTCCGCCGGTGGCAGCTGATCGAAGTGGGAAGCAGTGACCGGCTCGTGACGAGTCCGCTGCGCATGGATGAGCGCGTACTGCATTACGTGCTGGGCCTCCAGGTGCAGGATGCGCACCTTCGAGGGTTCGTCGAGCCCGTGACCTCGCACTCTGACGGACTCCTGCCATCGCACGCCCGTGTTGTAGAGGCGGCCTCGGCCGTGTGGCAGAAGGCATCTAGCTCACCTCACGCACCGCTACCTGTACTCCAACTGGTCGGTGCTTCATTGTTGGAAACCCAGGCCGTAGGGGCCGTGCTTGCTACGCACCTCGGACGCACCCTCTATACCATGGACGCGCACGTGCTGCCGGGCAAGCCCCACGAGCGCGATGTGTTAATGCGGCTCTGGGAGCGCGAGGCGATCCTTAGCGCAGGCCTCCTGCTCATCGCGGTTGCCGATCCGGCGAACACCGACGGATCCCCTTCGCTCCGGCATTTTCTGAGCACTACCGACGCACCGCTCGTGGTCACGGGGCTTGAGCGACTCAATCTACCGCACCGACCTGTTGTGACGTTCGATGTCAAAAAGCCAACTGCCGCAGAGCAGCGGGCGCATTGGACGACGCTCCTGGGCGAGCGGGCCGGCGGGCTGAACGGCCACCTTGACCGGCTGGTGAGTCACTTCGATCTCAGTACGCCGGCTATCGAGGCTGCCTTTCAGCGCGCTCGGGGGGATGAACAGGAAGCCGATGCGCAGAATGCCGAGGCCCTCGGGAAAAATCTGTGGGCGGCGTGTCGGAGTCAGGCGCGGCCCCAGCTCCGCGACCTCGCGCGGTCCATCACGCCCGTGGCGACGTGGGATGAATTGGTGCTGCCCGAACGGCACCGGCAGATGCTCCGCGAGATGGTTGTGCACGTTCGCCAGCGCATGCAGGTGTACGAATCGTGGGGGTTCCGGACTCGGTCGTCACGGGGGCTGGGTATCAGCGCGCTGTTCGCTGGGCCAAGTGGAACGGGGAAGACGATGGCGGCGGAGGTGCTCGCCAACGCCCTCGATCTAGACCTGTATCGGATTGACCTCAGTCGGGTCGTCAGCAAGTACATCGGTGAGACGGAGAAGAACTTGGCACGCGTATTTGACGCGGCTGAGTCGGGTGGGGCCATCCTGCTTTTCGACGAGGCCGATGCGCTGTTCGGCAAGCGCAGCGAGGTCAAGGATAGCCACGACCGCTACGCCAACATCGAGGTGAGTTATCTGCTGCAACGGATGGAGGCGTACCGGGGGCTTGCCGTCCTGACTACGAACCGGAAGAGCGCGCTCGATGAGGCGTTTCTTCGACGGCTGCGATTCATCGTGTCGTTCCCGTTTCCCGATGCGTCGCAGCGAGCCGCGATTTGGCAGCGTATCTTCCCGCCCGAAACGCCGACGGATGGGTTGGAGGTCGACACGCTGGCGCGCCTGAACGTGACGGGCGGTACCATCCGAAATATCGCGCTGGGGGCCGCCTTCTTGGCAGCCGACGCGGGGCAGCCCGTGCAAATGGTCCACGTCATCCACGCTGCGCGGAGCGAATATGCCAAGCTGGAGCGTCCGCTTACCGACATCGAGGTGGGAAGATGGACATGACGCCCGCATCGGTTGAGCTGCACGTCGACACGCTCGTCCTAGAGGGGATGAGCGACCAAGATGCCCTGCGCGTACGGCACGCGATGCAGCGTGAACTGACCCGTTTGTGTACCGAACAGGGGATGCCCGCGGGATGGGCGCGCAGCGCGGACTGTCCACGAATTGATGCGATTTCGTTGGACGCGCAATCGAGCGCTAACCCCGTTCAGATTGGAAAACACATTGCCAAGGCAATCCATGGAGGCTCGCGATGATGACTATTGAAACCGCCAAACATCGGGTCCAGGGGCCAACCACACCCCGAGGCTCTGTTTTGCAACGCAAGTGCGCCTGTGGCGGGACGCCCGGCCCAACCGGCGCATGCGCGGCCTGTCGGCGACAGCAAAAACTCGGTATACAGGCGAAGCTGCATATCAGTCGGCCGGGGGATCGCTATGAAAAGGAAGCGGATCGTATGGCGAGGCGAGTCACACAGTCATCCACGAGTGCGCGTCCACCGCAGGCGTCACGGGGGACGCGTAGCGAGCCGGTGGACGTTCCCACGGAAGTAGATGCCACACTGAAGCGGCCGGGCAAGCCACTTGACGCGCCCACCCGTTCGTTCATGGAGCCGCGGCTCGGATATAACTTTTCGCGGGTTCGGGTCCACACCGGTAAGCAGG
>CAYFQN010000133.1:0-9111 GCA_964345285.1 uncultured Rhodothermales bacterium | reverse complement strand
AGGGCGGGTGCGATGAAAGAAAGCTTTCTCATGAGTTGGAGGTAGATAGTTATGGGGAATGAACAGCAGAGTCGAATGACGCTTGACGCATCGTAATACGCCTTACTACAATAGCGAAAATAAACCGACGGAGCGGCCATGCAAGGATCGGGTACAGAAACATCCCCGAATCCTGTGCGGATTCTCGCCAGCGGATCACGGGAAACGATAGCTCTGGATTGACTGCGCTTGATCCATCCCCTACCTTCGGACCGTCCCTTTCTTCTGCTTCACCATTGTCATTCGCTCGTGCCCCGATTGGCTGCTCTCTGCATTATTGTTGCTGCGCTGGCCGGGCCGGCACAGGCTCAGGACCAGCCGGTGCAGGGGGTCGTATGGACCCCGCCAGCGTCCGTCGAACAAGCATCTCGCGATCTGCGCGCGATGGCGGCCGATGGTGTGCAGGCCGTACGCACGCCCCTCGTGTTGGACGAGCGCCTGATCCGTGTGGCCGATACGCTAGGGCTGCAGTGGTACCAGGATCTTCCGCTGGCGTATCTCCCCGCCGAGGCGCTACAGGACACGCTCAGCTTCGCGCGTGTGCAACTCGATCAGTGGCTTGCTGTAGCGGGGCGGCACGCGTCGCTCCGCCATGTCGGGCTCACTCGTCTTAGTGACACGAGCGACCCAAGGGCTTGCGTGGTGCTGCGGGAATTGCACGCTGCTGTACAGGACCGGGGGCCGCCCGGCAGCCGCACGTATTATGTGACGCCGTTCACGAGGGCTGACGCATGTGCCTCGACTGTCGACGGCGTGCTACTCGACGGGCGCAGCATGGCGTACCCCATGCAGCGGCTGCGTGCGTGGCAGGCGGCCCATCCGGATACGCCGGCCGGGTTGGGGGCCATCGGGACGTGGGTGCGGGCCGACACGCTGCGTGGCCTGCTGGTGCCGCACTCGCCCGAGGCCCAAGCGCGCTACATCGAGCAGCACCTCGGCTATGCGCTGTCCGACACGGTACAAGCGCCACCCACCTCCGTATTCGCGTACCGATGGCGCGATAATCCGCCCAATGATCCATACGCCCGAAGCTACGGGCTGTATGCGGCCGATGGTACGCCACGTCCCGCGTCCGAGGTCGTGGCGGGCTTCTACACAGGCACCCAAACGGTCTTTGCCTTCCCAGGTGGAACGGCGCCTCAGGAAGCGGCCCCTTGGCTCACACTCGTCGGCTGGGGGCTGGTTGGGCTGCTTGCCATCGTCTACTTCCGCGGGCCGCGCTTTCAGAGCATGGCGTCACGATATTTTGGCGGGCACAATTTCTACCAAGAGTCCGTGCGCGAGGGGCGAGAGGTGCTCACCGGCAGCATGCTAACTGTGGCAGGCAGTGCTCTAGTGGGCCTAGCGGTGCTCACCATCGTGACGGGGCGCAGCGTTCAGGACCTGCCGGCGGTGCTGTGGAGCGTGCAGGCGCTCCCGGCGTCGATAGGCGACACGGCCGCGATGCTGCTGCAAAGCGGGTGGCAAGCCGGCGCCGTTCTCGCTGCGGTGTACGGGATCAGCCTCGTCCTGTGGATGGGCGGGGTGGTTGGGGTGGGACGCTACACCACGTCCATCTCGGGCGGCCAAGCGCTGATGCTCGTTGGGGCACCTCAGTGGCCGTTGCTACTGGTGATGGTTGGCGCGTTGACGGTGCCGTCGTTATCGGCGGAAACGGCGCGCGCAGTCGTCTCCTGGTTGTGGATCGCTACCGGAGCGACCATGCTGTGGATGACGGGGCGAATACTGGCTGACGTGATGGCGGTGATGCGTCTGCCCGCCGTGCTGGCGCTGGCCACACTGGTCGTTAGTCCGCTGTTTATGGCGGCGTGGGTAGGGCTGTATCTCGTCGCGTGGTACGACGTGCCCGTCCGTTTCATCATGCACCTACTCACCCGTACGTAGCGCGTGGGGACATTTCATCCGCCGTGTTGCGTACACAGGGTGTGCACCCATTCGACTGAACTGCTTGCCGTATGTCCTCCGTTGCGTCCCACACTGCCTCGTCAGAGTCACCGACCGTGCAGTTGCGCGTGCTCCTCTTCAGCGTGCTGCGCGAGAAGTTAGGCACCGATGCGCTCGACGTCACGCTCAACGCGCCGGCGACCGGGCAGGACCTCCTCGATCATCTGGCTGCCGAGAACGCGTCGGTCGAGGCGTACCGATCGGCCATTCGGCTGGCCGTCAACGAGTCGTACGCGCCCGCCGCGGCGCCGCTGCAAGATGGCGATGAGGTCGCTCTCATTACCCCCGTCAGTGGAGGATGAGCCGTGGACGACTTGCCGATCAATGAGAAGACGGAGACGACGTGGATCCATCTTGCAGCGGCGCCGCTGGATGGAGCGGTCGTGGACGCTTTCCTGCGCACCGACGCCGCCGGCGGGCTCACCCTGTTTGTCGGCACCACGCGTCGCTGGACGGACGGCCGCGAGACCGTCCGCCTGGCCTACGACGCTTACGCGCCGATGGCTGTCAAGACGATGCGCGCCCTGGCGGATGAGGCGGCGGAGCGCTGGCCCGTGCTGAAGGTCGCTGTACATCATCGATTGGGTGAAGTGCCACCGCCCGAGGCGAGCGTCATCATCGGCGTAGCCTGCGCGCACCGCGCCGCTGCGTTCGCGGCCTGCCGCTGGCTCATCGACACGCTGAAGGCGCAAGTTCCCATCTGGAAGCGTGAGCACTACGCCGACGGCTCCACCGAGTGGGTGCAGGGCCAGACGCCGGACGTGCCGGACACGCCACCATGACCATCCAACCGCCGGTGCGCGTTGCTATGACGCACACGCAGCATCTCGACGCGCCGCTCGATCACGTCTCTCCGCTGCTCTGCCCGCTCTGCGAAGCCAACTGGGTCCCGGCATGAACGCCGTCGCTCGTGCTTTCTGCCTCGGGCATCGCGGAGGAGCACGCTGTGTTCATCATGCCGGAGGAGGAGACAGCCGATGCCATCTGGCTTACGACCGAGCACGGCCCCCCGGAGCATGCCATCGCGTTCGTGAAGGTGACGCCGGGCCACACGGTTGGCCAGATCGAGATCGAACTAACTCCAGATGGAGCGAAGCGCATGGTGGTCACCGTCACGTACCAGTACACGGCGCTCTGCACGGCAGGTGAGGCGTTCGTGCGGGATTTCACTGAGGCAGCGTACGAGGCGTTCATGCAGGCGTGGGAACGACGACTTAATCGCTACCGTCGGACCGGACAGACGCTTGCATCGTACAGAGGTACCACACACGCTTCTGCACCATCCGCCATCAACCTGAGGGACCCTCATGGCCCAACAGTGGAATGAACCGCCCGAAATGCAAATCGACACGGACACGCACTATCACGTGACGCTCGGCACCGAGAAAGGGCCGATCGAACTGGAGTTGTACCCCGAGCACGCACCTCAGACCGTCAACAACTTCGTCTTCCTCGCCGATGAGGGATTCTACGACGGCGTCGCGTTTCACCGCGTGATCGACGGCTTCATGATCCAGGGCGGCGACCCGACAGGCACAGGCCGCGGGGGCCCCGGCTACCAGTTCAACGACGAGCTGGAGGGCAATCCGCTAGAGCACGAGACGGGCGTCATCTCCATGGCCAATGCCGGGCCCAACACGAACGGCAGCCAGTTCTTCATCACCCACGCACCGCAGCCGCACCTCAATGGCAAGCACACCGTCTTCGGCAAGGTGACGGACGGGCAGGACGTGGTGGACGCCATCGAACAGGGCGACGCCGTCCAGCAAGTCAGCGTTGAAGCGGCCTGAGAGAAGAAGTCGCACCCAGTCAGCCGCTGGGCCGCCAGACGATGAAGCCGAGGGCTACAAGGCCGAGGATCCAGCAGTAATGCACGGTGCCCGCGATAGCCAGGGGCGAGAGGCCTGCGAGCGACGCGCCGAGCAGGTGTTGCGCGCCGTAGGGCAGCGAGCCCTGCGTCACGCATGCGAAGATGTCGAGCAGGCTAGCGGTTCGTTCCCGCGAGATGCCGCGCTCTGCGGCGATGTCGCGCGCCACGTCACCCGCCAGGAGAATCGACACCACGTTGTTAGCCGTCAGGACGTCGTTGAGGCTCACGAGCGCGGCGATGCTGAACTCCCCGGTGCGGCGCGCATCCGTCTGGAGCCGATCCGAAAGGCGGGTGATGGTGTGGGTAAGCCACGCCAGCCCGCCCTGCCGCTTGATGAGCACGCTGAGCCCGCCGATGAACATGGCCAGCAGCATGATCTCGAACACGCTTTCGAAGCCGCGGTAGATGTCGCCCGCGAAGGCCGCCACGCTGTAGCCCTCGGGGGCGGCGACACCCGCCAGCCCCGCCAGGAGCACGCCGCTCGCTAGTACCACGATGACGTTGACGCCGGCGACAGCCAGGCCCAGCACGAGAAGGTACGGGAGGACGAGCCAGGGCGAGGACACGCTAGCCTCCGGCGCCGACGCGTTCGTGCCCAGTGCGAGGAGTATGGCCACGGTGGCCCCTGCCGCCGGTACGGCGATCCATACATTAGCAAAAAACTTGGCGCGCATCGAGCACTCCTGGGTGCGCGTTGCAGCGATCGTCGTATCTGAGATGATCGACAGGTTATCGCCAAACATCGCCCCGCCGATGACGGTGCCCACCGCCAGCGGCAGGTTCAGCCCGGTCGCCTCGCCGAGGCCGACGGCGACGGGGACGATCGCGGCTACCGTGCCGTTCGACGTGCCCATCGCCGTGGAGATGAGCGCTGAGATGAGGAACAGGCCGGGCAGCAGCATCCAGCCCGGGATGAGCGCGATGCCGGCGCTCACCGTCGCATCCACCGCACCGATCGCGTCCATCACGCTGGAGAACGCGCCGGCAAGCAGGAAGACGATGCACATCGTCATGATGGTGAGGTCGCCGATGCCCTGCAGGAACGCCTGGATGCGCTCCGTGAGCGGACCGCGGCCCATCCACAGGGCGAGGCCGATGGCCGGTAGGATAGCAACCGGCGCGCGGAGCTGGTAGAACGCCCGCTCGGTGCCCGCCCACAAGTGATACAACCCGCTTCCGAAAAAGAGCCCTAGGAACACGAGTAGCGGTAGCAGCGCCCACGCCGTGGGCGACACGTCGGCGGGGGCCGTCGTAGCCGGGGCGGGGTGGGGGGAGGCGTCAGACAAGAGGACGAAGGGGCGGGAAGAGAAGCTATCCCCCGATCGTGATCATCGGGCGGTTGTCCATCTGGGCGAGGTTGTACATGCCAGCGTGACGGGCGTGCTTGTTGCCCACCGCGCGGCTGATGATCGTGCGGAGTTCATCATCGGAGGCGCCCTCGCGCATCGCATCGCGCAGGCTGATCTCGGCGCTGCCGAACAGGCAGACCTTGATGTTGCCGTCGGCCGTGATGCGGAGGCGGTTGCAGCCCTCACAGAAGTGCTCCGTCATCGACGTGATGAAGCCGATTTGCCCCTGGTGGCCCGGCACCTGAAACGTCTTCGAGGTGTCGTGCGGGCCGTCTTTCTTGCGGATCAGTGTGAACCGCTCGCGGATGCGCGCCAGCATCTCGGCGTAGGGCACGAGCGTATCATCGTCCCATCGGTTGCCGTCGAAGGGCATGAACTCGATGAAACGCACCTCGACGGGCCGGTCCTCTGTCCACGCCACGAAGTCGCCCAGCTCGTCGTCGTTCGTGCCACGCATCACCACGCAGTTGATCTTGAGCGGGTCGTAGCCGCGGGCGATGGCCATGTCGATGGCCTTCAGCACGAGGTCGAAACCCTGCCGCCGGGAGATGGTCTCGAACCGGTCGGCGCGGAGCGTGTCGAGGCTGATGTTGAGCAGATCAACGCCGGCGGCGTGGAGCGCGTCGAGCTTCTTCGGGAGGAGGAGGCCGTTTGTGGTGAGCGCCAGCGTCTCGACGCCGTCCATCGCGCCGATCGCGGCGGCGAGGTCCGCGATGCCCGGGCGCAGCAGCGGCTCGCCGCCCGTCAGCCGGATTTTGGTGACGCCCTCGTCGACAAACAGCCGGGCCAGGCGGAGGATCTCTTCATCGGAGAGGATCTGTGCATCGGGCGTCCAGTCGACGTCCTCGGGCATGCAGTACTGGCAGCGCAGGTTGCAGCGTTCGACCAGCGAGATGCGCAGGTACGTGTGCTGCCGCCCGAAGCCATCGGAGAGCGTCGCAGCCTCGGCCTGATCGGCGTCGTAATCAAGCCCGAACCCGTCCGGCACATCCGACGGGTCGCGGTCCGGCGCCCCCGTAACCGAGGGCACGTCGCTGTCGGAAAGCACCTTCAGCTCGTGGATCATGTCAGGCATGGCGGCGGGGCGCGATGGATGGGCGCGAGTACACTGTAACTTAACGCCCCGCCGCGAATGTTTCATTCCATAGGTTGGATTGCCCGGATTAAGCTAGCCTTACACCCCGGCTGGAGGAAAACCTCATTCTGGACACTAAGGCCGGCGCATGGGTTACGCTTCGTGTTTTTTTCTATCATTGAATGTGACCAGGTACTCATTACAGCATTCCTTCACGGCGCCCTCGGCCATCGTCTAGCAGACCTTTCGCATTGAGGGGTCGCTGTGCGACCGCCACCTGCTCAGTGGGGCGATGATACAACGATTCCTGTGTCGGGCTTCTACTCCTCCAATACAGCGGCGTGCGCCTTGTACGTTGCTCTGCGTGTTATCGCAGCAGCCTTCGTGCTGATAGCGGGGGGCTGCGGGTCGTGGGCTCATGCGCAGCCCGTGCCCGACCCGCTGGACCAGTATCACGTGCGCACCTTCACCCTGGCCGACGGCCTTCCCGTGGGTGATGCCCGGCACCTCGCCCAGCCCGCCAACGGCCCCGTCTACATGTCCACCGCGCGCGGACTGGCCGCGTTCGACGGATATGCCTTCCAGAACGTGCCGCTCCCCGGCTTTGAGAGCTACGTCATCGAGACGGCGCACCTGGACCGCACGGGACGCCTCTGGCTGCTCACTAAAGCAAACGAGTTGGGCTATGTTGAGGACGAGCGCTTCCACCTGATGCCACGTCTTTGGGCGCTGGAGAGCAGCATCTCGAACGCCATTTACGAGACAGCGGACGGGCTGCTCTGGGTTCGGAGTGCGAGCGGGGTCGTTCGTGTCGATCCCAATGCGCAGGATCCCTACACGCACATGACGGCAGCGCACGGACTGCCCAGCGACGCCGTTCGCCTTGTGACCGATGCACCCGGAGGTCGGCGGTTAGTCGTCATGCGTGATGGGATGGCCTTCATTGAGCCCGATGGCTCCCAACCCACCGGTGTACGTTTCGAACCGCTCGAACTCACCGGACTGCCACCCGGCCCTCGCGCCCGCCACATCTGGGCCAATGCCACAGGGGTCTGGATTTCCTTCGACGATCACGTGCGTCAGTACCGGCTCCGGGAGGCCAGCGATGCCTCGCCCCGCGCCCTCTCCTACACGCGCTACGACCGGAGGGCCCAAACGCCCACGCTTCCCCTCGACAGCTTGAGGCTGCGGCCCGGCCACGCCGTGACGCTTCCATCCCAGCTAAGCATCCACCTCGGCTTGAACGAGAACGATGCCTCGCGCCATGCGGGTAGGCCGCGTCGAGTCCTGTATGCAGGCGATGGAACGTACTGGTTTACGTTCGTTGCAAACGGCGTTCAAACAGTCTATCGCCTGAAAGATAGACAGGTTACCCCATTCGGGTTGCACGCGCACCTGACGTTTACCTCGATTAACAATCTGGTGCTGGACCATGAGGGCAGCTTGTGGATGGGCACCGACCGTGGCCTCGTCCAACTGGCGCCACGCGCCGTATCGGCCCTCACGGAGCGGTCGGGCCTGGCCGAGACGTTCACGGCGCCCGTGCTCCAGACGCGCGACGGCGCGCTGTGGGTGGGCACCTGGGGCGGCGGCCTCCACCGCTTCACCAATGGACAACTCGCGCGCCGCTACACGACCGTAGACGGATTGCCCGACGACCGCGTCCGTTCGCTGCACGAATCGCCCGATGGCACGCTGTGGGTCGGTACGAGGCTCGGCGTCGCAGTCCTCCGCAACGGCCAGGTCGACACACAATTGACCGGCATCGGCGAGACGCGCGGCTTTGCCGAAACGCCCGATGGCACGCTGTGGATAGGGACGAGTGCCCAGTTGGTAAAGCGAACGCGTGCGGGGCATTTGGCAATGCCGGACTCGGCGTTTTGGAGCCGAAAGCAGGTCTGGGCGCTCCACGCAGCGCGCGATGGCAGCCTGTGGATCGGCAGCGAGAACGGGCTCTTCCGGTACGTGGGCGATAGCCTTCACACCTACGACGCTGCCGGGGGCCTGCAAAGCCCCTTCGTCGTCGCCATCCACGAGGAGGCGGATGGCACGCTCTGGTTCAGCACCTACGAAGACGGCCTCCACCGCTACCGGGACGGGCGCTTCGTGGCCGTCACCACGCGCGAGGGCCTCCACCACAATGGCATCTGGCGGATGCTCTGGGACGAGCGCGGCGGTATCTGGATGTCCAGCGATCAGGGCGTCTTCCGCGTCGAGCACGCCCGCCTCCACGCCGTGGCCGACGCGCTGGAGCAAAGCCATCAGCCGGAGGCGCGGCTGGACCCGCTCGTCTTCACCGAGTCGGAGGGCCTGCCGAGCCGCGAGTGTAACCGCGCTGGCCCAGGCGGCTGGCACCTCGCGGACGGGCGGCTCGCCTTCAACAACCTGCGCGGCCTCGTGCTCATCGACCCCGAGCGGGCGCTTACGCCCCCGCCGTCGCCGCACACCACGCTCCACCGCGTCGTAGCCGATGGGCAGCCGGTGCCCGTTCCTCACGGAGATCCGGCCACCCTCCCGGCCGGCACCCGGCAGCTTCGACTCGACTTCGCGGCACTGTCCTTCATCGCGCCGGGGCAGAACCACTACCGCTACCGGCTGCGGGGCTACGACGAGGCGTGGGTAGACGGCGGCACGCGCGCCACCGCCACCTACACCAACCTCGCGCCCGACGACTACGTCTTCGAGGTCCAGAGCGCCAGCGGCATGAGCGCCTGGGGCCCGCCGACGACTGCCGCGCTCACGCTCCGCCCGCTCCTCTGGCAGACGGGGTGGTTCCGGCTGTTAATGCTCGGCGTGGTCGTCGGGCTGCTGGCGGTGGCCTATCAGGTGCGCGT
>CAYFQN010000132.1:0-9115 GCA_964345285.1 uncultured Rhodothermales bacterium | reverse complement strand
GGCGATCGTCGCCGGGCAACAGGTGCACACCACGATGCTGTGAGCACCGTAGCTGGATGGCGAGGGCATTACGCTGGGCACGTCCAAGCGAGTCGCTCTTGCGGATGTTTCCAGGCGGCCGCACGAGCCAAGCGATTGTCGTGTACTGGTGGCCGGCTGCGACCGAGGGCAGAGAGCGCGTGCCGGGGGATCCCCCCTCGGTCGTCGTGGAGCGATGACGAGGCGGCCCCGGACGGAGAAGCTGGCTTTTCGCGAGCGGCATGCATAGACTGGAATCGCTCCTGGGTCGGATATACCCATCGAGCACGCGTACCACTCCCTTCCCTATCGACTGCCCCGCCGCATGGCTGCTACTCGCCTATCACCATGGATTGTCGGGATCTCTGTGCTCGCGTTCCTCGCCGTAACAAGCGCATGCGGCCCCGCGCGCCTGGGACCGGACGACGAGGTGTGGACGCCGCTGTTCGACGGGGAGAGCCTAAGTGGGTGGACGCCAAAGCTTGCCGGATACGCGCCCGGAGACAACGCCCGCACTACCTTCCGCGTCGAAGACGGGATGTTGACCGTCGGCTACGACCAGTACGACGATTTCGATGGTGCCTTCGGGCATTTGGTGTCGGACACAACGTTCTCCCACTACGTGATCGCGATCGAATACCGCTTCGTGGGGGAGCAGGCGCCGGGCGGCCCCGGATGGGCGAGGCAGAACAGCGGCATCATGGTGCATGCCCAGTCGGCCCAGACGATGACGCGGAATCAAGACTTCCCGATCTCCATCGAGGTGCAGCTGCTGGGCGCTGCGGGCCAGGAAGAGCGCCCGACAGCCAACCTGTGCACGCCTGGCACGCACGTGGTGATGCACGGCGAGTTGGTTACGCAGCACTGCACCAACTCGCAGTCGGCCACCTATCCCGGCGATGAGTGGGTGCGCGTGGAAGCGCGGGTCCTGGGCGACTCCCTTATCCAGCATCGCGTCAATGGCGATCTGGTGATGGAATACACGCACCCACAGATCGGTGGAGGCTTCGTGTCGCATCCGGACTCGACGATAAAGCGGGACGGCACTCTGCTGACGGAGGGGCACATCGCCTTGCAGAGTGAGAGTCATCCCATCCAGTTCCGCTCCGTCGAGGTGCTCAACCTGGAAGGGTGCACCGACCCCGACGCGATCAACTACAAGTCGTACTACGTCGAGGCGAACGATGCTACGTGCCAGTACCCGTAAGAGCTACCGCTGCGCCGTGTCGGCGAACTGCTGGCCCAGCCGTGCGCACAACGCCTCCAGGTGCTGCTGATCGGTGTCGTCGAACGCCGCAAGATCGTCCGAGTCGACGTCCAGCACGGCCAGGAGCGTACCGTCGGGCGTGACGACGGGCACGACGATCTCCGAACGCGTTGACGATGAGCACGCGATATGGTCGGGGAACTGCTCCACATCCGGCACGAGCTGCGTCTCCTGCGTACGGGCGGCCGCGCCACAGACGCCGCGGTCGAATGGAATGCGCAGGCAGCCGTGCCCCCCCTGGTAGGGCCCAACGACGAGTACGTTGCCGCCCACGGCGCGGTAGAAGCCGGTCCAGTCATACCTCTCGAACGACCGGTGCAGTTCGCAGGCCACGGTAGCCATGGCGGCGATCCAGTCGTCTTCGCCCTCCAGCAGCGCGTCAATGCGCTTGACAGTGGCCTCGTAGGCGCCAGCACGATCCGTGGATGCAGCAGAAGCGGTAGACATGAGGGCAAGGCGTGAGTGAGTAAATCGATGATATCGGAAACCTACGCACGTTGTCCCCAGATGATCTTATCGGGAAGCAGGCGCACGGTTAGGGGGCGGGCCACGCGGATTTGGCAGGAGAGGCGCGGGTAGCCGAAGCGCGCTGCCAGCCGGTCGTGCCAGTGGATGGGGGGTGGCGCATTCTTATCGAAGCGCACACCGCATGTCGCGCAGAGGCCGCGTCCGCCGCAGTTGAGCTTGCGCGTCCACCGTGTGTACGGCGACAGGTCATGCCGCAGGAGCACGTCCCGCAGCACAGCGCCGTGTGGCGCGGTCAGCCGGTGCCACGCCGTGCCGTCATAGACCCGGACCACGTGCGTCGTCGCGTCGGTCGCTGAGCGGTTGGGCATGAGCCAAAGGGGGCCTATTCTACCACCTCGACCCCCTTCCAGAACGCCACGTGGTCCTGGATCTCCGCAGCGGCCTCTTTGGGCTGCGGATAATACCAGGCGGCATTGTCGTTCCGTGTGCCATCTACCACGATGGTGTAGTAACTCGCCGTTCCCTTCCACGGGCAGGTCGTCTGATGTGTGCTCTCCTCAAAGTAGTCAGCGTTCACCGATTCGGGCGGAAAGTAGTGGTTGCCTTCTACTACTTTGGTGTCGTTGCTTTCAGCAAGGGTCGTGTCGTTCCAGATAGCTTTCATAGCAAATACGTAGCGGATGATTGGGAGGATGCGCAAAACTCTCTGTGCGCGCGAAGTGATGAGTTCACGAGGGGGCGGCGTCCACGAGGGCCATGAGCATCCACCCCACGAGGCCTGCACGCAGGGTCCAGGCGATGGTTCGGATCCAGTTCGTGGCCACGAGGTTGCGGTGGGCCGCCGAGTCGAAACCGGTTGCGAGTGTCTGGTGAAGCGGTACCTGCAGCAGGCCGGTAGAAGCCCAGATCACGCCGACGAGCGCGAGGCCAGACCAGGCCTGCCACGCTGCGAGGCCTGGCGGTTGCCACACGACGAGCGCCATCGCCGTGAGCAACTCCACGCTCATCGCTGGCAGCACAATCCAGGTGATGCGCCTCATGTGCTTGGCCTGGTAGGTCGCAAACGTATCGGTGCCGACGAGGCGAAACAGGGGATAGTGGACGAGCTGCACCACAAGAATAACGCCCAGCATGATGAATGTAGAAGCCGCGTGGAGGACCGTAAGGCCTGTCATGGGTGGGGGCGTTCGTTCCACGAGCAGCAGGGGATCAGGCGGGCGTCAGCGCCGGCAAGTCGTTGAGCACCGCGTCTGCCGCGGCGCGGCCCGACCCGATAGCGCCGTTCAGCGAGGCCGTGTAGCGGTGGTCGCCGCACACGTACAGCCCAGCCCGCCGGCGGATGGGACGTTTCGGGGGCGACAGGAAGGGAGGGCGCTGTTCCGGGAGGGCGTACGGGATGCGGACCGTGCGCAGGTGGTCCCATAGCTCCACGGACGGGCCAAACCAATCCGCAAGCTGGTGGCGAACGCGCTGCTCCAGCGCATCGTCTGGTGCCGAGGGGTCACCCACGACCACCACCGAGATGAGCGCTCGCCCGTCCGGTGCATACGACGGCGCCACGTCCGATGGGACGCACAGGTTGTTGATGGGACCCTCGCCATCGCCGTTGAGGACGAGCAGCGGCGCATCAAGCGGAGAGTTCTCCGCCGCATAGTACAGGCTGGTCGTAGAGCGCCTGCCGGTCGGGTGGATGTCGTGGATGAGCGACTGCGCGCTGGGCGCGTCCGTAGCCACGACAACGGCAGGGGCCTCCAGGGTGCGACCATCGGCGAGCTGCACGTGCTGCCCATCAATCGAGGTAACCGTCGTGTTCGATTGGATCGATTCGGGGGGCAACGAGTCAGCCAACTGGCGGGGGAGGGCTTCTATTCCCGCAGCGGGGAGGGCGGCTTGGCCTTCCGCGAACATCTTGAACACAAACTCGAACATCCGGCTGGATGCCTGCAGTGCCGTGTCGAAAAAGATGCCCCCGAAGAACGGACGGAAGAACCGGTCGATCATGCGATCCGAGAACTTCCACTGGTGGCGTAAGGCGTCGATCGTCGTCGTCTCCTCGCGCATAAATACGGTCGAGAGGTCGTCGCGCAGCAGGCGAAGCCGCAACCCGCCTACGCGGAGCTTATCGGCCAGCGTGCCGATGGGGGCCATCAGGGTACTGGGCGCCGTGAACGGATGGCGGAACGGGTCGGAGATGCGGTGGAATGCACCGTCGTAGCGGACCAGTGCGCCGTCGTGAAAAGGGTGCAGGTCGAGCGCGTCGTAGTCGAAGGCACGTTTCGTCTCCGGATAGGCTGTCAGCAGCACTTGAAAGCCGCGGTCCAGTGTGAATCCGTCTACTGTGTCGGTGCGGACGCGGCCGCCGACACGAGCTCCCGCATCAAGCAGTAGAAAGGAGTGGCCGCTTCGGTGCAGTTTGCCTGCACACGAGAGACCGGCTAGGCCGCCGCCCACGATGAGAACGTCCGGATGGGGCATGACAGGGAGGCGTTGATGCAAAAACGAAGCGGCGCGGCGTTACTTGATGCCGACAGGAGCATCGTGCATTTTGCAACTAAGGCGCCGTGCATGAAAGGTGCACGTGCGGCGTGTGAATGTATGGAAATAACGGCGGGTTCGTCCGGCACCATTTGGCTTTTATCCACAACGCCTCCACGCTATGTCGGTGCATCGCTCCATTCTCCCTCGCATCCTCACTGCCCTACTCGTTATTGGTTCCTGGTGTCCGGCGGCCCTGGGGCAGTCGCCGTTCACCATTGAGCACGTCCTCAGCGCCCCGTTTCCTTCCGGCCTGGTTGCCGCGCCCTCGGGAGCAGCCGTTGCGTGGGTTCAGAACGCAGCCGGCGAGCGTAACATCTGGGTTGCTCGCGGGCCGGCCTTCGACGCGGCCCCCGTCACCGAGTACACGGGCGATGATGGCCAACCCCTGAGCGAGTTGCAGTTTACGCCCGATGGCCGGCACATCGTGTTCGTCCGCGGTGGACGCCCAAACCGGGAGGGCGAGCACCCGAACCCGCGGAGCCTCGCCAACCCGCCGGACCGTGCGCTGTGGGTTGTTGACGCCGCGGGGGGAAGCCCGCCGCGCCGGCTCGCAGAAGGCTACGCGCCAACCATTTCATCCGACGGCCGCATCGCCTTCCTGCGCAAGGGGCAGGTCTGGAGCATATCGCTCAATGACGAGGCCGAAGCAGCTGCCCTCTTCACCATCCGTGGCTCCGCCGGACAGCTTCGCTGGTCGCCCCGTGGAGATCGGCTAGCGTTTGTGAGCAATCGGGGGGATCACAGCTTTATTGGCGTCTACACGCGGGCCGACTCCAGCCTGCACTACCTGGATCCGAGCGTAGATCAAGACCGCCATCCCGTATGGGCGCCCGATGGACGCCGCATCGCTTATGTCCGCGTTCCGCACGAAAAGGAAGACCTGCCGTTCAGGCCCGAGCGGGAGGCCCTTCCGTGGTCTATCCGCGTGGCCGATGTAGAGGCGGGTTCAGGCCGCGTCGTCTGGCGCGCCACAGAGGGACCGGGCAGCGCGTTCCAGGGCATCGTCGCTCCAAACCAATTGTTTTGGGGAGCTGGTGATCGCCTCGTGTTTCCGTGGGAGCGGACCGGGTGGCTCCACCTGTACGCGGTCGCCGTGGATGGCGATGGCGCCGCCTCACCACTCACGGCGGGCGATTTTGAGGTGCAACACGTGACGATGATGCCCAATGGCGAGGCGATGGTGTATTCGTCCAACCAGGGCGACATCAATCGGCGGCACCTGTGGCGTGTGTCGGTGGAAGGGGGATCCCCTCAGACCGTGACCCAGGGCGATGGCATCGAGTGGGCCCCGGCCGTGACAGGGGATGGAGCGGCCATTGCCTTCCTCGCATCCAGCGCGACCGAGCCCGCGCACGCCGAGATCATACCGGCTGGCGGTGCACGCCAGCCGCTTGCACCGGCGTCCATGCCCGCGTCTTTTCCCGCCGGCCAACTCGTAACGCCAGAGGCCGTCCAGTTCACCGCGACCGACGGGATGCAAATCTATGGCCAGCTGTTCCGCCCACCGGATTTGACGTCCGGTGAGCGGCGCCCAGCCGTCGTCTTTTTCCACGGTGGCTCGCGACGGCAGATGCTGCTCGGCTTCCACTACCGCGGCTACTACCACAACGCCTACGCGTTGAACCAGTACTTGGCTAGCCAAGGCTACGTCGTGTTGTCAGTCAACTATCGGAGCGGGATTGGCTATGGCCTCCACTTCCGAGAGGCGTTGAACTATGGAGCCCGTGGGGCTAGCGAGTTCAACGATGTAATGGGCGCTGGCCTTTATCTGCAGAGCCGTCCTGAGGTAGATCCTGACCGCATCGGGTTGTGGGGCGGCTCCTACGGGGGCTACCTAACCGCGCTGGGGCTTGCCCGGGCGTCGGATCTCTTCGCATCCGGGGTCGACATCCATGGCGTGCACGACTGGAACGTAGTCATCAATAATTTCGTCCCGTCATACGATCCCGCCGCCCGCGAGGAGGCTGCCCGGCTGGCCCGCGAGTCGTCGCCGATGGCGTATCTGGATGGCTGGACGTCGCCGGTGCTGCTCATCCACGGCGATGATGATCGCAACGTGCCGTTCAGTGAGACCGTCGACCTCGCAGAGCAGCTCCGCAAGCGAGACGTACCGTTCGAGCAGCTGGTCTTCCCTGACGAGGTGCACGGCTTTCTGCTCCACGAGAACTGGCTTCGTGCATATCGCGCCACAGCAGACTTCTTCGACCGGACGCTGCGTACCACCGACCCCTGAAACCGCTCTTACCTGGCTTTTCCCTTCACACCGATGGCTCCCATGTTTCACTCCGATGTGTACGTCCAGCGCCGTCAGCAGCTCACGCAGTCTGTAGAGTCTGGACTGCTGCTGTTTCTTGGCAACGAACGGGTGCCGATGAACTACGCTGACAACTCGTATCCATTTTGGCAAGATGGGTCGTTTCTGTACTACTGGGGATTGGATACGCCCGGACTCACCGCCCTGATCGACTTGGACGAAGGGCGGGAGGTTCTGTTTGGGCACGACCCGACGGTCGATGACGTTGTATGGACCGGACCGGTGCTCTCGCTTCAGGAGCGGGCGGAGCGCGTTGGCGTGGCCGAGACGAAGCCGCGTGACGCGGCGGGCGACGCGGTGCGCCGGGCCGCCCAGTCGGGGCGGACAGTGCACATCCTTCCACCGTACCGCGACCGGCATCTCCTAAAGCTATCGCGCTGGTTCGGCGTTGCCCCCGACGCCGTTGCAGGGCAGGTGTCCGAGGCCTTTGCGCGGGCCGTAATTGCGCAGCGGTCCGCCAAGTCAGCAGCGGAGGTGGCCGAGATTGAAAGCGCTCTAGCCACCGCACGCGCGATGCATACGCAGGCCATGCGAATGGTACAGCCAGGGGTCACGGAGCAGCAAATTGCAGGCGAGCTGCAAGGCACCGTGGCGGCCCGGGGCGGCCGGTTCTCGTTTCCGCCAATTGTCTCTGCCCGCGGGGAGGTGCTGCACAACCACCCGACGAATCACGCGCTCCGGGAGGGTGAGCTGATGCTGTGCGATGCCGGAGCCACCGTGCCCTCTCAGTACGCCAGCGATATCACGCGCGTTGCCCCGGTCAGTGGGCGGTTTACCGACCGGCAGCGCACAGTTTATGACGTGGTGCTGACGGCACAAGAAAAGGCCATCGAGGCAATACGTCCTGGTGTGGCATTTCGGGACATCCACCTCCAGGCTGCCCGTGACCTGACGGATGGGCTGTGCGCACTCGGCCTCATGCAAGGCGACGTGGACGAAGCCGTTGCGGCTGGGGCGCATGCGCTCTTCTTCCCGCACGGGCTCGGCCACATGATGGGCCTCGACGTACACGACATGGAGGGACTCGGCGAGGACCGCGTCGGGTACGGGGCCGATTTTGAGCGCAGCGACCAGTTCGGGCTGAGCGCGCTCCGCCTGGCCCGCACGCTAGCGCCCGGGTTCGTGCTCACCGTCGAGCCCGGGCTGTACTTCATCCCCGCCCTAATCGATCAGTGGCGGGCCGAGGGCTTGCACACCGCGTTCATCAACTACGACCGCGTGGCCGACTACCGCGACTTTGGTGGCATCCGGATCGAGGACGATGTGCTCGTCACTGAGGAGGGCGCTCACGTGCTTGGTCCCGCGATTCCCAAGGCGGCCGATGCTGTCGAGGCTATGACTTCGGAAACGGTCGGTGCCGCGCGCTGAGCCGTTCAGTTGCTTCGACCTGTTGCAGCCACGCAGTGCCCTCCGCCAGCGCGTCCTGAACCGCCGCGCGAGACAGCGAAAGAGCGTCGGCGAGTTCGTCTCCGCTCATCCGCCCGAAGAAACGGCCTTCGAGCGCTTCGGCAACCTGCGGCTTATCGCGCTCCAGCTTGGAAAGTGCCTCGTCGAGAGACCGGAGCGTGCTCCAGTGACGGGGCTCGAACGACGCACCGTTCTGGATCATTTGCGACAGCGTCTGAAACGACGGCGTCGACCGATGCACGGTCGCCCGGTCCAACTGCTGCTGGGCAGCCTCTGTCATCAGATCACGGATCACGGATGCACCAATGGCTAGGAATGTGGCGTAGGCCTCTTGATCCGGCGCTTGAGACGGACTCAGTTGCAGATAAGCCGCATGGATACAAGTGCGTGCAGGGAAGCTAGAGGTGGCCATCGGCGCGCCGCCAGTTACTGTTTGAACGGCGTCACGAACCTGCACGAACAGCTCGATCGGCGCAGCTGTGCTGCCGCTGCGTGCGCTCTGCAGCAAGTGGGGGATGTCGGTCGAGGGCATGAGAGGTCTCTCCGTCTGAGGGTAGTTCCGTCTGAGGGTAGTTGTGAACAGGCTGAGGTGCGAGGCGGGAGCCCCTGTGCCCCCGTTGAAGTCCTGACCTTGCGCTGTCCACCTGAGGTGCGCGGGTGGTCCACGGTAGGAAGCGTCACTCGTCTTCCATCACAGACTGTACTCTGGCTAGGACCCGTCGGTCACTGCTTCTAGGTCGTGCACGTCCTGCGCGTGTTGGGCTGCTTGCTGAAGCGCCTCTTCTTCGGTGTCGGCGCGGATGACTCCGTCGCAATCAAACCCGACGTCACTGCAGCGGATAACATTAGCCATGAGAGACCTCCTCTCGAATGAGATGGGAACGTGAGCAGCGCGTCACGAGACGTGCCGCAACGCGGCTTGCAGGTGCACGACACGACGGAAGACGTGCGAAGATTTCATACGCTAATAACGAAATGCGCAGAGTACATTCCAAAATCCCCGGACGATAGGCCAGTACGTTTCTAGATGAAAGGCGTGTAAGGTATCTTCCCGCGCTCCTTCGTCAAGCGACAGACGACCAGCGACAGACGACCAGCGACAG
>CAYFQN010000131.1:0-9147 GCA_964345285.1 uncultured Rhodothermales bacterium | reverse complement strand
CGACCGGTACGCAGTACGGCACGGCCACCAGCCCCAATGGCCGCTACACGGTGCTCAACATGCGTGTTGGTGGTCCCTACACCATCCGCGCTTCCTTCGTCGGATACCAGAGCATCGAGGAAACCGGAATCACCCTCGAGCTGGATGAGAAGCGGACGCTCGACTTCACGCTCCGTCCGCGCACCGAAGAGATGGACGCCGTTGAGGTCGTCGCTCGCCGCAGCGATGTGATATCGAAAAACCGCACCGGCGCAGCCACGAACGTCTCGGAGGACCAGATTGACGAGCTGCCCACTATTGGTCGCAGCATCACCGACTTCTCGCGGCTTGTCCCGCAGGCTGGCGGCAGTGGAAGCCTCGCGGGGGCTAACGACCGGTACAACAGCATCCAGATCGACGGCGCCACGCTCGACGACGTCTTCGGACTGGGGGATGCCGTGCCGGGCAGCCAGGCCGGCGCGCAGCCGATCAGCCTCGACGCGATCCAGGAGTTCAACGTGAACATCGCCCCGTACGACGTACGCTCCGGCGGCTTCACAGGCGGCCAGATCAACGCCATCACCAAGAGCGGCACGAACGAGTTCACCGGGTCGTTTCGCTTCAAGGGCGGTACCGAAAACTTCACCGGCGACCTCGAAGGCGTGGGCACCGGCGAGTTCAACCAGGCGTTCTACGTGGGCACGCTAGGCGGTCCCATCATCGAAGACGAGCTCTTCTTCTTTGTGGCCGGCGAGTTGAAGCGCGAGAGCTCGCCGCTCGACACGCGCGTCGGCACCGACCTCAGCGGGACCAACGTGTTCGATGAGTCTATCGAGACGCTGCGCGACATCCAGTCCGTCTTTCAGGATGTGTACAACTACCAGCCGGGCAGTATCGAGCCGATTACCCAGCGGCAAGACGACCAGAAACTGCTCGTCAAGCTCGACTGGAACATCAACGCGAACCACCGCCTGACGCTGCGCAACAACTACGTGAATGCGACGGACGACTCGGGTATCAGCCGCGGGCAGAACACGTTCAGCTTCGCGAATCGCCAGTACGTCTTCCGGAGCCAGCAGAACTCGGCCACGGCGCAGCTCAACAGCACGTTCGGCGACAACATGTTCAACGAGGCGCGCTTCGTGTACACCCGCATTCGCGACCAGCGCGACGTGCTGGATAGCGCCTTCCCCGAGGCGGAAATCGTCCTCGGGAGCGAGAACGACGTGGTGGCTGGGATTGACCGGTTCAGCCAGGCCAACCGCCTTGACCAGGACCTGTTCGAGTTCACGAACGACTTCACGTATGTGCGGGGCGACCACACGCTAACCATCGGGACGAGCAACAAGCTGTACCAGTTTACAAACCTCTTCATCCAAGACTACTTCGGCTCGTACACGTTCGAGGCGTTTGAGACGCCAGATGGCGAAGAAATCTCGGCGACGGAGGCCCTCCGCCGTGGCCAGCCGACCACGTACCTGTACAGCTACGCGACCAGTGCTGCCGGAATGGATCGGCCCGAGGCCAACTTCCTAGCCTTTCAGCTTGGTGGCTACGTCCAAGACGAGTGGCAGGTCAGCGACGGCCTGCGCCTTACCCTCGGACTGCGCGTCGATGTGCCCGTCCTCCCGGATGAGCCGACGTTCAACCCAACGGCCTTCGAAGCCTTTGGCCGGAGCACGTCCAGCGTGGCCAGTGGCAACCCGCTATGGTCGCCCCGCTTTGGGTTCAACTACGACCAGGACCTGTTCGGCGAAGACCTGTCCACGCAGGTCCGCGGTGGAGCCGGCATCTTCAGCGGCGACCCGCCGTACGTCTGGATCTCGAACCAGTACAGCAACACGGGTGCTGACCTGAACCGGATTGAGGCCAACTTCAACCCGGCCGACGCCTTCTATGGTGATGGCGCGCCCGCGGAGGGCTTCCGCTTCGTGCCCACTTCGGCCGGCGAGCAGCCCACCGCCCAGCCGTGCCCCGTTGGCTCGGAAACGTGCGACGAGAGCCAATACAGCGCCCTCCTCTCGCCCATCGAGACGACGGAGATCAACCTGATCGCCGACGACTTCAAGTACCCGCAGACGTTCCGCGCGAACCTCGGGATCGACCAGGAGCTGCCGCTCGGCTTCGTCGGTACGCTGGAAGGCATTTACTCGAAGACGGTTAACGACGTCACCTTCCGTAACATCAACATCGAAGCGCCAACGAGTGAGCAGTACGCCATTCAGCAGTCGAAGTACGGCCGGCCGTTCTACGGCTCGCCCGGCGCCGGCTTTGGCGGCTCGCCCAACCGGGTCAGCGAGCGCTTCACGAACGCGCTGCTACTCGACAATACGAACGACGGCTACCAGTACAGCCTGACCGCGCAGTTACAGCGCCGCGTGGATGAGGGGCTGAGCGGCTCTGTCTCGTACACGTACAACCGGGCCGAGAACGTGAACAACGGCACGTCCAGCCGCGCGATCTCGAACTGGCAGTTCAATGAGAACAAGGACATCAACAACCCGCGGATTGGAACGGCGGACTTCGAGATTCGCCATCGCTTCCTCGGCACGTTGAACTACCGTTTCAGCTACCTGGAGCGCTTCGCCACCACGGTTGGCCTCGTGTTTGAAAGCCGCGCCGGTGAGCCGTTCAGCTGGATCTACTTCGGCAATGCGAACGGCGACACGCAGCCCTTCAACGACCTCGTGTACGTCCCCGAGAACGAGACGGACATCGTCCTCGAAAGCGACAACTGGGCGCTGATGGACGCCTTCATTACGAACAACGAGTCGCTCGACGAGGCGCGCGGCACCGTCATCAACCGCAACACGGCGCGGGCGCCCTGGCAGAACCTGCTGGACCTGCGCCTCGCCCAGTCCATCGGCACCTTCCAGGGCCAGAACGTGCAGATCACGCTCGACGTGGAGAACGTGCTGAACCTGCTCAACGACGACTGGGGCCGTATCCGCCGGACTAGCTTCAACAACATCACGGCGTGGAACTTCGAAGGCTACGTGACGCCGGATGAGGTAGGTACGACGGTCGGCGACCGCATCCTGACCGAAGATGACATCGGCAAGCCGCGGGTGACCTTCGAGGAAGACACCGTCCGCGATCAGCTCTCCGATGACCTGTTCAACACGTCGGACATCTTCTCCCGCTGGCGGATGCGCCTCGGCGTGAAGTACACGTTCTAACCGTTCCCGGCGCCCTGACGCACGCGGCGGGATGCGCCGTCTGCCATCCCGCCGTGCCGGGGCCGCTCCTGCCCGTCCCTTTTTTGACTACCCTGCCCTTTTTCCCATGCGCATGCTTACCTCTTTTCGCCTCTTCCTGCTCACCCTCGCCCTGAGCCTTGCCGTCGTGGGCTGCGACGGGTTCGACAGCGGCACCCCGCCCGACCAGGCCACCCAGGGTGAAGCCACCACCCTCTCGTTTGGCAGTGCCGAGATCTCCGTCACCGAAGAGAGCGGCACGGTCGCCATCCCGGTTACGATCAATAACCCCACAGGCCAGGAGGTCTCGGCCGAGCTCTTGTACGCCGACGCGATCAGCACCACCGACGCTTCCGACTTCAACCTGCCGGCCGATGCCGCCGTCGGGAGCGGCAACGCGTACGTGGCGGGCAGCGTGACGTTTGCGGCGAGCGCCGAGGACGGTGACACGCAGAACCTGGAGCTAAACATCCAAGACACCGAGGACAACGAAGAACAGGAGGACGGCATCTTCGTGCTCCAGTCGGTTCAGAACGCGACGGTCGGCTCGCAGGACCGCGTGACGGTGAAGATCGGCGCTATTCAAATCCTCTTTGTGGACTTCTCGGACGACGCGTTAGCCCCGATGTCAGCCGTCAGTGTAGCGAGCAATGAGGAATGGGGAATTGGCAGCTTCGGCAACGAGCCCCTATCGCCATATGCGGAGATGAATGGCTTTGACGCCGACGAGCCGTCTGATGACTGGCTCATTGCTCCAGCCATCAACTTCAACGCGTACGAGGGCGAAACGCTGACCTTCCAGAACGCCAAAAACTTCGATGACACGGGGCTCGACAGCGGCTTGAGCGTACTCGTCTCGACGGACTACGACGGCTCGGGCGACCCGCAAAACTTCACGTGGACGGAGGTCTCGGATCGGGTGGAGACCTACTCCACCGGAGGCTATGAGTTTGTAAGCTCCGGCGAAGTTGACCTCTCGGATGCTCAGTTCCAAGCAGATGCCGTTTACATCGCCTTCCAGTACGAATCGAGCGGGACCGGACCGGGCTCGACTGAGCTGTGGCGTGTCGATAACATCACCGTCACCGGCCGCTGACCACACCGCCGGCGGGGCCTGGCCCCGCCGGCACCGCTTTCCCCGCCCTCTGACTTCCTAACGCCCCCTGACACATGCAACGTTTTCACCCCCTCCTTTTCACTCTTCTCCTCGCGGGTCTCGTGCTAGTCGGCTGCGACAGTGGCACCGGTATTCCTGACGACCTGGGCAGCAACCCGCAAGTTGGCTTCGCCTCGTCCGGTACCACCGTTTCGGAAGACGCAGGCACCGTTACTATCGACGTAACGGCCGCCGATCCCGGCTACAAGGCCTTCAGCGTACAAGCCGTCCTCACTGACCAGGGCACGCTCGGGCCGAACGACTTTGACGGCCCCGAGTCCCTCACCCTCAACTTCCCGCAGAGCACCACTTCGGGGGACTCGCAGAGCTTTACTGTCAGCATCGTCGATGACAACCTGTTTCTGGAAGGCGATGAAACGGCTGTGTACGAGCTGCAGGGAGCCGATGGCGTGGCCTTGGGTGAGACCACCACGTTCACACTGACCGTGGAGGAGAATGACACGGTAGACGCTCCCCAGACCATCGAAACCGCCCGGAGCCAGGCGCTCGGTGATGCCGTAACCGTCCGTGGCATCGTGCTCCGTAAAGACGGAAGCAACGTCTTCATCCAGGACGACAGCGGCCCAACCGGCGCCAGCGGCATCGTCGTCCGGGATGACGACCTCGCTGATGCCTACGAGGCGGGCGCCATCCAGCCTGGCGATTTGCTGCAGGCCGAGGGCGAACTTGGCGCTTTTAGCGGCCTGCTTCAGGTCTCTGGCGACGTCACGTACTACGAGCTGGAGCGCGATACGCAAGCCCTCCCCACCCCGCAAACCGTGACGGTGGCTGACCTCCTGAACGGTGGCGGCGAGGACTATGAGTCCGAGTGGGTTACGATCACCGACCTCACCATTGATCCTGATGGGGATGCCACGTTCCAGGATGACACGAACTACGATGTAACCGACGCTTCGACGACGAACTCGACCGCCCTCCGGATTATCGATGAGTCGTTTTACGTCGGCGAGCCGATTCCGTCCAGCGCAGTCACCTTCACCGGTGTCGTTGGCCAGTTCAACTTTGGATTTGGCGGCGCTCGCGACCCCGACGATGGATATCAGCTCTTCGCCATCGTGGAAGGCGACCTCGAGTAGCCCGCCCGGTGGGAGTGCCTCTTCCGCCCTCCATAGCAGTGCAGAGACAGGGATGGTTCAGCATGAGCCATCCCTGTTTCCTATTATAGACACTGGCTCTGTCTCTCAAGCTTTGTACCTACCCTCATGTCCCACTCTCTACGAACGTTTTCAGCTCTGCTCGCCCTGCTGCTGGGCGGTGCGTTGGCCTCCCCCGCATTGGCCCAGACGTCCATTGCCGACGCGCGAAGCCGTGGCGACGGCGCGACCGTTACCATCGAGGGCACCGTGACGCGGGCGCTTGGCGATTTCCTGCGCCTGCAAGATGCCAGCGGCCCGACCGGCGCCAGCGCACTCGTCGTCCGGCAAACCAGTGGCGCGCTTCACGATGACGTCGCCGACGGCACGATTGCCCGCGGGACGCAACTCCGCCTTACGGGCACCCTATCGTCGTTCAACGCCCTGCTGCAGATCAACGAGGACGATATCAGCAGCTACGACGTGCTGGGCACCGGGCCCGTGCCGGACCCTCAAGAGGTCACGCTATCAGAGCTGTCCGCGAACGGCGAGGATTACGAGTCGGAGCTGGTGCGCATCACGGAGCTCAGGTTCGTGATGCCCGGTGAGAGCGTTTTTAGGAACGTCGAAAGCTACACCGTTGCGGAAAATGGTGGCACTACCCTTACACTTCGCGTCCAGCGATCGAGTGAGACTGCCGTCGGGAGTAGCCCTATTCCACCGGAGGCATTTGACTATGAGGGAGTGGTCGGCGAATACCAGGGTGAGTATCAGCTAATTCCTGTCCAACGATCCGACATTCGCTTCACGTACGTTAACTTCGACCGGGCGTACGCCCTTGCAGCCGAGGGAGAAAGCAATATCAGGCTCAGGATTCGTGCCAATGATTTAGCCGATGGCGAGAGCGTCTCGGTAACGGTACAGGTGGCGACGGAAAGCACGGCGTCCACGAGCACGGATGTGTCCGGCTTTTCAGCGCCGCAAACACTCACGTTTACGGGACCGTCGCCTTCCCCCCAAGCGCTCACGTTCGAAACTATAGCGGATAGCGATACGGAAGGCGTCGAACGACTAGAGGTGACCCTGACCTCCAGTGACGGTGTGACAGCCACCCCGGATCGCTTTACGCTCTGGATTCTCGACGGCGCCCTCGCACAGGGACCGGTCGCGGAAGGGCTTGAAGCCGGTCCACTCCTCGACGCCTTGGCCTCGACGTATGGCAACGCGCCTACGCTGGGCTACAGTATCGCCCGCGACACCATGTTTGCCGTCGTCTACGGAGCCCGCGGTGATTCGCTGGAGGGTGCGTACACGGGCTTCGCCAAGTTTCTGCCTGCCGACGCGGATCCCACCGTAGCAGCCTGCAGCTTCGACACGGATGGCTGCACCGACTCGGATGATATCAACACCGAGCATGCCTGGCCGCAGAGCCGTGGGTCGGGCCAAGAGCCGGCGCGGTCCAACATGCACATCCTGTTTCCGACCCGCGCTGACGTAAACAGCGCGCGGTTTACGTTTCCATACGGCGACGTTGCAGATGCCGAGGCCGATGAGTGGTTCATCCGGGATGAGCCGCCTCGATCGACGCCGCCTGCCACCAACCGAGGGGCATGGAGCCGGGTGGACGACGACGCCAGCCGCTTCGAGCCCCGCGATGCGGTGAAAGGCGACATCGCCCGGGCCATGTTCTACTTTGCCGCCGTCTACCCCGACCGGGCCAACGAATCGTTTTTCGAATCTCAAAAGACGACGCTCTTCCAGTGGCACCAGGACGACCCCGTCGACGCAGCAGAGGCGCGCCGCAATGTGCTGCAGGCCGCCTATCAGGGCAACAAGCTGAACCCGTTTGTGGTGGACTCCACGCTGGTCCGCCGTGCGTTTGGAGCGCTCACGCCGCCTCCCGGTCTGTCCGCTACGGCCGGTGAGACGTCTGTTCAACTTGACTGGTCGGCGCCGCGAAGCGGGTTCGTCAGCGGATACAACGTGTACCGCGCCACCGCACCATTCGACGCGCCCGGTGCAGCCGAGCAGCTGAACAACGACCCGCTCACAACAACGGCGTTCACCGACACAGAGGTCACCATTGGCACCCAGTATGTGTATCGCGTGTCAACCGTCGACGTCGACGGCGCGGAGAGCGACCTGTCCGACCCGGTCGAGGCGGTATCGTACCCGAGCACTGTCGAGGTAAGTTTCACCCGCACGTTCGGATCGGTCGACGCGGCAGAAAACTACCGGCTCGTGGCCCTGCCCGGCGAGGTTGATCGATCATTGGCGGCGACTGTAGCCGGAGAGGCCGGCGACGCCTGGCAGGCGTTTTGGGACGACGGGTCAGATACCGACTTTTTCCAGACCTACACCAATAGCGACCGGTTCGACTTCCGCCCGGGCCGCGGATTCTGGTTGCTCAGTTCGACGAACTGGACCGTAGCGGAGACTTTCCCGACGGTTTCCCTCACCGATGGCACCACCACCATTCCGCTGCATGACGGCTGGAATATCATCTCCAACCCGTTCGACGTCGACGTAGCGTGGAGCACTGTCGAGGGAGCGAACGGGGGCATGCTCCAGCCGATTTGGGCCTGGGACGGCGCAGCGTTCGATGAGGCAGCGACCTTCACTTCGGCGCGCCAAGGAGAAGCGTTTTACTTCCTCAACCAGGGCGGTCTCGATGCGCTCACCCTCCCGTACGAGCCTGCAAGCGCACCCGCTAGCGATGCGCAGGAAGCGGCCGCGTCAACGACGCTGCACCTCTCGGCGCGCGCCGACGGGCAGGATGTATCACGCGTCTGGCTCGGCACGGCGCCGGGCGCATCGGCCGGGCGCGATGCGCACGACGTCGTCGCTCCACCGATGGCCTTTCAGTCGACGGCGCTGTATGCCCTACCCCCAGGGGCCGACACGACCGCGTCACGGCGCGCTCGGTTGGCGCTGGATGCACGGGCCAGCGGGACGGTGAACCACACGTTCGATCTCATGCTGCACGCGTCGCCCGGCACGGCCATTGATCTACGCCTCGAAGCCCGCAGTGCCTTTTCCGACGCGAACGTGATTCTCGTCGACCTCGCTGCTGGCACGACGTATGACCTGCGCGCCACTCCGTCCGTCGCGCTGACGCCTACGCATGGACAGACGGCGCTGCGCGTGCTCGTGGGGGATGAGGCGTTCGTGGCCGCCGAGCGGGAGAACCTGCTTCCCGAAACACTGCGCCTCCACCCGAACTATCCCAATCCCTTCCGCTCATCCACAACGCTCACGTACGATCTGCCGAACGCCTCGACCGTGCGCGTGTCCGTGTACGATGTCCTCGGGCGCCGCGTGCAGGTGCTCGTCGACGAGCGCAAGGAGGCCGGCCGCCACACCGTGCGCTGGGATGGACGCGGCGCTTCGGGCCAGCCCTTGGCGAGTGGCATCTACTTCGTCCGGCTCCGTGCCGGAGATCGGCAGCTCACACGGCGCCTTACGCTCGTCCGTTGACCGCCATGGGGTTCCATCCGTGCTTGCCGATCACTGCACGGCCCGCCGGCGCTAGCGCACGACGACGAACGTCTCGGTGGTGCTGATGGATGGGCCGCGCAGCCGCAGGATGTAAAGCCCGCTTGGCAAGTCGCGGCCGTTGATTTCGATGGCCTCTAGCCGCTCGGCTGCTCCGGCGCTGTACTGCTTCATGCGCACGCGCTGCCCCAACGTGCTGAACACCTCCACGGTAAACGGCACCGGC
>CAYFQN010000130.1:0-9243 GCA_964345285.1 uncultured Rhodothermales bacterium | reverse complement strand
CCACCTCGGTGATCATATCGCCCGCGGCACGGCCCACGGCCCCCATCGCCATCGCACTGAAGACGTACGGCAGCACGGCGCCGATGAGCAGGCCGGCCAGGATCTTCGGCTCGGCTACGTCAATGTTCGGCACGCCGGCCTGCTGCATGTAGGCGGCGAAGAGGGCCAACGCTGTCAGTGCGGCGGAGCCAATCGCGAAGCCTTTGCCGATGGCGGCCGTCGTGTTGCCCACGGCGTCGAGCTTGTCGGTGCGCTCGCGAACCTCCGGCGGCAGCTCGGCCATCTCGGCGATACCGCCCGCGTTGTCGGAGATCGGCCCGTAGGCGTCCACGGCCAGCTGGATGCCCGTCACGCTCAGCATGCCCACGGCAGCAATGGCGATGCCGTAGAGGCTGGCGAAGTAGTTGGCGCCCATGATGCTGAAGGCGATGATCAGCGCGGGGATGCCGGCCGAGTACATGCCCACGCCCAGCCCGCTGATGATGTTGGTCGCCGTGCCGGTGATGCTCTGCTCGGCGATGCCGATGACCGGCTTCTTATCGGTGGCTGTATAGTACTCAGTGATAAGGCCGATGAGCGTCCCGGCCAACAGCCCGATGACGACGGCCACAAAGATGCCCAGGCTCGTGTATTCAAACGCGGCGCCGCTGATCGGGTTGGTGGCCGCCCATTGTGCGGGCAGCATCCACGTGATGATGCCATAAGAGGCCGCGATCATGATGGCGACCGCTCCAAACTCGCCCGTGTTGAGCGCCGTCTGCGGGTTGCCCCCCTCTTTGACGTTTACGAAGAAGGAGCCGATGATGGCCACGACGATGCCTACGGCGGCGATCACGAGGGGCAGCAGCACTGCGGCCAGTTCTAGCGTACCGCTCATGCTGCCGAAGACCGACGCGAAGGCCGAGCCCAGCACCATCGTTCCGATGATGGAGCCGACGTAGCTCTCGAAGAGGTCGGCCCCCATGCCGGCGACATCGCCCACGTTATCGCCCACGTTGTCGGCAATGGTGGCGGGGTTGCGCGGGTCATCTTCCGGGATGCCGGCGTAGACTTTTCCGGCGAGGTCGGCGCCCACGTCGGCCGCCTTCGTGTAGATGCCACCGCCCACACGGGCGAAGAGCGCGATGGACGAGGCGCCCATCGAGAAACCGGTGATGACATTAATGACTTTGGCCGTCTCCCAGCCGATGCTCGTGTAGATGAGCCACAGCACGCCGAGGCCGATAATGCCGAGCCCCACGACCGCGAGCCCCATGACGAGTCCTCCAGAGAACGCCACGTTCATCGCCGGACTCAGGCCGGTGCGGGCCGCGTGCGTGGTGCGTACGTTGGCTTTCGTCGCCACCGTCATGCCGATGAAGCCGGCCAGCCCAGAGCAGAACGCCCCCACGATGAAGGACACGGCGATGAGCCAGGAGGAGTCAGCCTGTCCCATGTTGGCAACGGCGAGGAGTGCCGCCACGACGAACACGAAGATCGCCAGAATGCGGTACTCGCGGTTCAGGAAGGCGCGGGCCCCTTCGGCGATGCTGGCAGCCAGCTCCGCCATCAGTTCAGTGCCGGTGTCTTGCTTATTGATCCACTGCGTGCGCGTGAACGCGTACAACAGAGCGATCACGCCGCTGGCTGGCACCAGGTACGTGATGAGAGACGAAATATTCATGGGGGTTGTGGGGAGTGTCGGTGGTCAGGTACAGTAAACGTTCGCTACAAACAATCGGAGGATATCCACTCAACGCAGCGGGTGCAAGGGACATGCCGATGCGCTGCAGCGTGCACGACGCGCCGTGCGCCAATGGGGATTGAGGCGTCTAAAGTATTGACCCGTTCCCTCCATTCACAGCGGTTAACGCATAATTCGCACGAAACCGGCTGTCAGTTGTGCTGATTCATGGCCGCTTCGATCCCTGCTTCTACGAAAGCGAGCGCGGCGTCGCCCGCCTGCTCGATGGCCGTATTGATAGCGGGCTGCTGATCGGGGGTGAAGCGGGACAACACGTAGTTCGCCTGCTCGCCCTGTCGGTAATCATTGCCGACCCCGACGCGAAGCCGGGGAAAGTCGGTCGTGCCAAGTACCTGAGCGATATGCTTGAGCCCGTTGTGCCCGCCAGACCCGCCGCCCGGCCGCAGCCGGATGGTGCCCACGTCGAGGTGGATATCGTCGACCACCACGAGCAGGTCCTCGGGATCGACGTTGTTGTAGTTGAGCAGCGGCTTCACAGCCTGACCGCTCCGGTTGACGTACGTGAGCGGCAGCGCCAGCCCCACCCGATGCTCACCGTAGCGCCCCCAGCCTTCGAGTGCATCGAAGCGGCCGGCCGAGAGATCGATGCCGAGCCGGTCGGCTAGGGCATCGACCACGATGAAGCCAATGTTGTGACGGGTCCCTTCGTATTTCGCGCCGGGGTTGCCCAGACCAACGATGAGCCGTTTAGAGGGCAGCATGAACGATGGAAAGCCAATGCAAGGGGTATGAACGACAGGGAGAGCAGGCCCATTGCCCGCTCTCCCTGCGTATAGCGTGTTGTCGTCTTGGATCGAGGCGGTTAGGCCTCTTCGCCCTCGCCTTCTTCTTCGCCTTCTTCGCCTTCGGCAACTTCGCCCTCCTCGCCTTCGGGCAGTTCGCCTTCTTCGAGCTCGCCTTCGACGACTTCTTCCTCGTCTTCGGGCAGCACCTCGAGACGCGGAGCCACAACGGTGACGATGGTCTGCTCGGGACGCACCTGAAACTCGACGCCTTCGACCTCAAGGTCGTAGAAGTGGAGCGAGTCACCCACTTCGAGGTCTTCGACATCAACGCGAATCTCATCGGGAATATCACCCGGCAGGCAACGCACGCGGACTTCCCGGAAGTTGTACTGCGTGTCGCCCCCTTCCTTCTGCCCTTGCGGGATGCCGTCGTAGCGGATCGGGACGGTGAGCGTGATGGGACGGCCTTCTGTCAACACCTGAAAGTCAGCGTGGATCGGACGATCCGTAACAGGGTGGAGGTCGTACTCCTTCATGATGCAGTTCCAGCTGTCTCCATCGACCTCAATACTGAGGATCGGCGTGGTACGCTGGTAGATCAGTCGGTTCAGGTCGTTGATGGTCACCTGAAACGGGACGGGGTCCGTGTCGGGGCCGTACAAGATGCACGGCACGTTGTTGTCGTTGCGCACGGCCTTCGTGGCCTTCTTGCCCGTCTCGCGGGGTGCGGCTTTAAGGGGTATCGTATCCATGGTGCGTGATCACTCAAAAGTCCAATGTGCTGTCCGATAGGGGGCGCCCGCTACTCCACAAAGAGCGTCGACACCGATTTGTCGGTGTAAATGCGACGGATGGCGTTCGAGAACAACCCGGCGACGCTCACCACCTCAATCTTGTCAGAGGGCCGCTCCAGTGGGATTGTGTCGGTGATGATGAGGCGCTCAATCTCTGAGGCCTCAATACGCTCGTACGCCGGGCCGGAGAGCAGCGCATGCGTGCACGACGCCATGATCTGGAGCGCGCCTTCCTGGCGCAGTGCAGCGGCCGCCCGCGTGAGCGTGCCGGCCGTATCCACAATGTCGTCCACGAGCATCACATTCTTGCCCTCTACGTCGCCGATGATGTTCATCACCTGCGCCTCGTTTTGCTGGGGCCGGCGCTTGTCGATGACGGCTAGGGTTACCCCTAGCCGCTGCGCGTAAGCCCGCGCCATCTTGAGCGCGCCGACGTCCGGCGCCACTACGACGAGGTTTGACAGATCAAACTGCCGCAGGTAGTCGATTAATACGACCGATCCATATAGGTGATCGACGGGAACGTCGAAGAACCCCTGAATTTGTGGCGCATGCAGTTCCATCGTGAGAATGCGATCGATGCCCGACGTCGTCAGCGTATTCGCCATCAGCTTGGCGGCGATAGAGACGCGCGGCTGATCTTTGCGCTCCTGCCGGGCATACCCAAAGTAGGGAATCACCGCAGTCACGCGCGCGGCAGAAGCCCGCTTGGCCGCATCAATCAAGAGCAGCAGCTCCATCCAGTTTTCGGCAGGCGGCTGGGTGCTCTGCACGATGAAGAGGTCGGAGCCGCGGATCGACTCCTCAAAGCGCACGTAGATCTCACTGTCTGCAAAGTCGCGAATCGTCAACTCTCCGAGCGATGTGCCGTACGCTTCGGCAATTTTTCGGGCCAAGGCTGGATTCGACCGTCCCCCGAAGATTGCGACGGGGATGTCTTTGTTTGACGTTCGCATGGGTGGGCATGATGAAAGTAGTGAGATGGCCTCGGGGGTGGAAGCACGCGCGCAGCGCAAGAAAAATCCCGCACCGCAGGCGGTGCAGGAAACAAGGTGAAAGATGCTGCCCGGGGAGGATTCGAACCTCCACCGACGGCTCCAAAGGCCGCTGTCCTGCCATTAGACGACCGGGCAATAGGCGCGCAGTGCGTAGCGGGTGATACGGTTGGCGAATCTAAGCATCGCGTGGAGTTATGTCAACGTTACCCCCCGGGGTTGGTTCATAACGGACGTGCCGAAATGCAAGTTTTGCCGAGGCTTTATAAACAACCTGGCATCCATTTGGCACTTCACGGGGGGTGGCTTCGTTTGGCCGAGGTCTCGACCGCTTTGTCACCCACGTTCCACACCTCATGCCCAGCCCATCGCCCGTCATCGGCGTGATTGGAGGTATGGGCCCGCACGCCGGGCTCGATCTCGTACGCAACATCTTCAACGAGACGCGCGCCCGGACCGACCAAGAGCACCTACCCGTGGCCCTCCTCTCGCTCCCGCATCGGATTGTCGACCGCGCCCGGTTTCTGTTTAATGAAACCGATGAGAATCCGGCCGATGCCATCGCGGCCATCGCGCGACAGTTGGACACGCTGGGCGCCACCGTGGCCGGCATGCCGTGCAACACGGCCCATGCCCCCGCCATCTTCGATGCCGTGACGGCCGCCCTGCAACGCACCGGGCACGCGATCGAGGTCATTCACATGATTCAGGCCACGATCGATCATGTACATGCCACCCGGACTGCCGGCCAGCGCATCGGCGTGCTTTCGACCACGGCCACCGTCGAGCTTCAACTCTACGAGCGCCCACTGGCAGAGGCCGGCTTCACGTTCATTCCACTGGACGCGTCGATGCAGCAACGCGTGAACCAGACGATCTACGACGCCTCGTACGGACTGAAAGGCCAGAGCGACCCGCCCACCAACCGGGCCCGCAAGATATTAATCGATGCGATCCGGCACCTGCGGGAACGCGGCGCAGAGGCGATCATCCTCGGCTGCACGGAGCTTCCCCTCGCCCCGCTCCAAGCGCTCGTCGATGACGTGCCGCTTATCGATCCGGCGCAGATCCTGGCCCGCACGCTCATCCGAGCGACGTACCCCGACACGCTGATTCACGTCGACAAGCCGGCCCGGGCCAACCAGTGAGCGTCAGTACTCAACGCGCTCGTCGTTGGCTTGCCAGGCGGCAAAGGGGGCTTGCCCGGCATCGCGCATACAGGGTTGCATGGGAATCTCGCGCTCGCCCGGTGGGCGCTCAATCTCGTCGTAGACGTGCGCGTCGTCGAAGCCGGCCTCAGCCGCATCGGACCGGGTGCTGGCGTACAACACACGATCGACGTGTGCCCAGTAGATGGCACCCAGACACATAGGGCACGGTTCGCAGGTGGCGTAGAGCGTGCAACCGTCAAGGTGAAACTGCCCCAGCGCCTCACAGGCCGCCCGAATGGCGACGACTTCGGCGTGAGCCGTCGGGTCGTTCGACGCCGTCACGCGGTTGACGCCCTGCGCGATCACCTCTCCGTGCCGTACAACGAGCGCCGCGAAGGGACCACCGCCGTTGCGGGCGTTGTCGACGGCCAGCTGTATGGCTCGACGCATGAAGTCGTGATCGGTGGCCGTAGACATGCTCATCACAGGAAAGACAGACTCAAGAGTGGGGTGCGAGGCGCCCTCCCATAAGATGCAATCCGCCCGGCGTTCCTTGGCGGTCTTTGTTTTCTGCCTAGCCGGACGTTTCTTGATGAACCCGATTCCTCCTTCTGGCTCCCTTACTCGCCATGGATACCACGCGCGCCCCCGCCCTCGCCCAGCGCACGAGGCACCTCCAGCAAAGCAACATCCGCGCGGTGACCGATCAGGTGAACGCGGTGGACGGCATTAACCTGGGGCAGGGCATCTGCGACCTGCCGACGCCCGAGCGCATCAAGCAGCGCACCCAGCAGGCCATTGCCGACGATAAGTCGATCTACTCGCACTACGCCGGCATCCAATCGCTGCGGGCGGGAATCCTAGAGAAGATGCAGTCCTACAACGGCCTGCCCGCCACGTCCGTCAACGAGGTGATGGTCAGCAACGGCGCGACGGGTGCGTTCATGACGGCTATCATGGCACTCCTCGACCCGGGCGGCGAGGTCATCCTGTTCGAGCCGTTCTACGGCTACCACCGGAAGCTGCTGCGGCTCATGGACGTGTCGATCCGCTACGTCACCACGCGGGAGCCAGACTGGGTGGTGGACTTCGGCGCCGTGGAGGATGCCATCACGCCGGAGACGCAAGCGATTGTCGTGAACACGCCGATGAACCCGAGCGGGAAGGTGTGGTCCGCCGACGAACTCGATACGCTCGTAGATCTCATGCAGCGGCACGACCTCACGGCTATCACGGATGAGATCTACGAGTACATGCTGTACGACGGCCACGAGCACGTGTCGCTGGCGGCCCGGCCCGGCGCCTACGAGCGGACGGTCACGATTTCAGGCTTTTCGAAGACGTACAACATGACGGGCTGGCGCCTCGGGTACGCCGTCGCCCCGCCGCCCATCATCGACGCGATGGGCCTCGTGAACGACCTGGTGTACATCTGCGCCCCGCGTCCACTGCAGCACGGCGTGACGGCCGCGTTCGAGATGGGCGATGCGTCCCTGACGCAGTTGCAATCCGATTACGCCACCCGCCGCGAGCTCATGTGCTCCACACTGGAAGAGATCGGCTTCGACGTACCATGGCCCGAGGGCGCGTACTACGTGCTGGCCAGCTTCGCCCCGCTATCGGGCGCCCGCCCGGGCTTTGAGGACGACGAGGCCGCCTGCCAGACGCTCATCGAGGAAGCCGGCATCGGCACGGTGACGGGCCGCTCGTTCTACCACGTTCCCGGCGACGGCCAGCACTGCCTGCGCTTCTGCTTCGCGAAGGAGCTGCCTATCCTGGAAGAAGCCTGCGACCGGCTGCGTGCCGCGTTCGGGTGAACCGTCCGTTGGACGTTGTGCGTTTCGGGTTGAAGGTTGATCGCGTGATCGAGGCGCTGCAATCTTACGCCTCGTCTTCTAGCAGCACGCGAGTGTTTGTCAACAGCGCGTTGGCGCGGGCGTGTTCGTCCGGCGTGTTGATGTGAAAGCGGAGATCGAAACCGTCGGTCGCATCGGGCCCCGTCACCCGCACGGCTTCGACGCGCTGATGCTGGGCGAGGTCGTCGATGAAGCGGCCGAGCGTGTCGGCGTCGCCGCCGTCGTTCAGGTAGTGCGCCACGTGGTCGAGCCCCGTCGGCTGTAGCACGTAAAACGCGGGGCTGATCCAGTCGGATGGCGGCGCATCGGGCGTGTGCACGACGCCGCGGACGCGGTCGCCGTCGAGGGCGAACCCGCTACTGTGTCGGAGGGCACGACCGTCGGCCGCCGGCAGGGCAAGGACGCAGTGGGCATCGATTGCCTGGAACCGATCCAGCACGGGGCGAAGCGCGACGCGGTACAGACTATCCCCCGCAGCAACGACAGACGGCGCCTGATCCCCCACCCGTTCGATGGCGAACTGCAGGTCGCCCACAGCGCCGCGCCGCTGGTCATCAGACTGCACACTGTTGTTGTGGAGCCGCACGGTGGGGCTGCCCGATCGATCCGCCCACCGCGTCTGCCACTGTGCGAAAGCCGCCGGGTGGCGATCGTTGTGTACGACATGGGCCGCCTTCAGCGGCGGCCAGGTGGTCAGTTGCTCCATCAAGTAATCGATAATCGGGCGGCCACCGACGCGAACGAGCGCTTTCGGCGTGTCGTCCGTGAGCGGCTGGAGGCGCGTCCCGAAGCCGGCGCACAGCAGGATGGCGTTCATGGTTTGCTCACTGTGTTCGCGTTGCAGGCTCGGCATAGCCTCGCGTCGAGGACTCACTTCGTTCGCGTCACGTGTCGTTCGCGTCACGTGCGCCTCCGGCGCGTCCAGGCTTAACCATTGGTTGGTTGACAGTGGCAGGACCATCCAGGGACGCGCAGGATCCAGGGACGCGCATGATGGCGCGCGCAGCGAGCCCTATTCACGCGCCGACGGCGTCTAAGGCTTGGAGGACGGCATCGTGGAAACGGCCATGGGAGGCCACGATGCCGTGGTTCTTGCTGAGCAGGTGGCCGTGACTGAAGTCGAGCGGATTGCCGTGCACGTCGGTGACGCGGCCACCCGCTTCTTCGACGACGAGCATCCCGGCGGCGTGGTCCCAGATGCGCTCCGTGTAATCGCCGCCGCGTGGCAGGCGGAAGTAGATCTCGACGTCGCCGCGCGCCACGAGGGCATACTTGGCCTGGCTGTCCATTCGCACGGGCGGCTCACTGATGCCGAGCCGCTCGCCGACGGTGAGCGCCATATCGTGCGAGCTGTGCGCCGACACAAACGAGTCGCAGAACTGCCCGTCGGCCACATCGCTGACAGCGCTTGCTGTGATGGCTTCCGGCTGTCCGTCGGCTGGGTCAGCGGGTACGCGCTGGGTGCCGGCACCGCGCACGGCCGTGAAGATCTGCCCCGTCGCGCCCGGATCGTCCAAGTCGTCGGGCAGGTTGGGACAGGCGAGCGCCGAGACGTGCGGCTGCCCGTCGATCACCAGCGCGAGCGCGATAGCGTACTGGTCGCCGCGCACGAAGCCTTTCGTGCCGTCGATGGGGTCGAGCGTCCAGAAGCGGTCGTGGTACGTGCTGGCGTTGCCATAGTCGATCCACTGGCAGACCGCGTCGTGATCGGCGCCGGGCTCCAGCGCCTGCACGCGCCGCACGACCTCGTCGAGCACGGCCGCGTTTTCCTCCGTGCGGAGCGCCGACGAGTCCTCTTCCGCGATGATCGGATCGTCCGGGAACGCCGTGCGGAGTGCATAGCAGATCACAGCCTGACTGCCAAAGTCAGCGACCGTGACGGGCGTGCGGTCTTGCTTCTTCATCACGCTGTCCCCGATGGCGGCCTGCACGGCCTGGCACAGCTGCGCCGCGGCGCGAACGGCATCGATGGCGACGG
>CAYFQN010000129.1:0-9389 GCA_964345285.1 uncultured Rhodothermales bacterium | reverse complement strand
TCGAGCAACTCACCCGCTTCTTCCAGCGTGAAGCCGAGCTCCTGCGCGCGCTTGATGAAGCGGATGCGCGCCACGTGCTCCCGGCTGTACTGGCGGAAGCCGCCGCTCGTACGCGGCGGCTCAGGGATGAGCCCGCGGCGCTCGTAGTAGCGCACGGTCTGCACATTGACGCCTGCGCGGTCTGCGGCTTCGCCAGTCGTGAGCGTATCGGTGGATGCCATAACGTGGATACACGCTTTATTGCTAGATGCACCTATCCATACGGGCTATAGTATAGTACAGGGTTTCAAGGTGCATGCATTCTTCACAGAAAGGGGTGCCGGGTGCCTCCAACTCGTTCCGGGCTACAACGGAGAGCGGCCGTGGGCCACGCCGCCCGACATCACGTAGGTCATCACCTTCGCGCTGGACTCGGGCAGTGGCTCGACGAGCCGGGCGGGGACGATGATCAGGTTACCGCCGATGTTGTACGACCATGGCAAATAGACCGCCATGAACTGCTCTCCCGCGTCGTCATCGACGGCTACGTTTTCCTGCGTAAGGAAGCCCGTGAAGTACGTTGACGTCTCATCCGAGAGCCGGACCCGCACGGGTCGTTGGAATTTCGTTTGGTCACCGACGAAGGCGTCCGTAACCTCTTTGATCGACCGGTAGATGATACTCACGAAAGGCAGCCGCGCGAGCCCGCGGTCCACCCACTCGAAGAATCGGCGCGTCAGGAAGTTGGAGGCCAGGTAGCCGATGAGCGTGGTGAGTGTGAGTGCGACAGCAAACCCTGGCCCCGGAAACGAGAACGGCAGCAGGCTATCGATCCATGTGAACAGCGCGTAGACGACGTAGAGCGTGATAACGACGGGGACGATGACGACGAGGCCTCGGAGAAAGTGACGAACAAGGGCGCGCATGCGAACAGAGCACAGGTGAAGAAGTCAGCTAGTGTTCCTAATATGCGCACTACGCACCAGCCCGCCAAATACCGTCTGCTCATGGCTCTTCGCCTCGTCGACATCTATCTGCCAACCACGCATGATGAGTTGCCGCCTTTCGAAGAGGAATACCCCGTTCTCGATCGGCGCTCCATCGCGCTGACCGACGACCGCAAGCTGGAGCGGGTGCTGCTTAACGCCGAGGATACGGAAGCCTTTGTAAAATGGCTGCACGACACAGTCGGGAATACCGAGGACTACCGCATCATCCTAACGCCTGTAGAGGCGACCCTTCCCCGCCCTGAGCCTGAGGAGGAGAAGGCCGATACGGATGCCACACAGGAAGACGAAACCGACGAGGCCTCCCAGTCTGTTTGGCGAATTAGCCGGGAGGAACTGTACCAGGACGTGGACGACTCCATCCGGGTGACTCGTGTGCATTACATGCTCGTCGCGCTGTCCACGGTGGTAGCGGCGGGCGGCATGCTGCGGGACAGCGTAGCCGTCGTCATCGGTGCGATGGTGATTGCCCCCCTCATCGGCCCCAACATCGCTCTGGCGCTCAGTACGACGCTCGCCGATGGCGCACTGCTTCGCCGCTCGCTCACAGTGAACCTGTTGGGGTTGCTACTCGGGTTTGTGCTGGCGTTCGGCATCGGGATTCTGCTGCCGGTTGATCCATCCATTCCGGAGATCGCGGGGCGTACCGGTGTTGGGCTGAGTGATGTAGCACTGGCGTTGGCCGCTGGCGTTGCGGGCACGCTGTCCGTCACGCGCGGCGTCTCCACCGCGCTCATCGGCGTAATGGTGGCTGTGGCGCTCCTCCCTCCCCTTGTGGCCATGGGCATGCTAGCGGGGGCCGGCTACTGGGCCGCGGCACAGGGCGCGGGGCTCCTCACACTCACGAACGTGGTGGCCATCAACCTTGCGGGCGTGTCCACCTTTCTGGCGCAGGGCGTCCGCCCGATGAGTTGGTACGAGGCCGAGCAAGCGAAGACGGCGACCCGGTGGGCCATTAGCATCTGGTTGATCGCACTGGGGCTACTCGTCGCCGCCATGCTACTAGCCGACACCGCGACGATCTGAGCTGCCCGCCCAGGGCCCACTCACCGGCGCAGCAGCCGGCTGGAGTTGGCGAGAATGCCGAGATCCGGCACGGCGTGCAGTGCGGCCGCGATGACAGGAGGCAACCAGCCGAGCGCAGCTAACGAGAGCGCAGCCCCATTGTAAACGGCCGTAAGGACCAGGTTACTTTTGACGACACCAAGCGTCCGGTCCGCCGTGCGGAAGAGCTTGGGCACGAGCGCCCAGTCCTCCCGCATGAGCACGATATGCGCCGCGTCGATAGCAACGTCGGTGCCGATACCGCCCATCGCGATGCCTGCATCGGCCTGGGCCAGCGCCGGCGCGTCATTCACGCCGTCGCCGATCATGACGACGGTGCGGCCCGCGTCCTGGTGACGTTTGACAACGTCGATCTTGTCCTTCGGCAGGAGCTCTGCCTGCGCGTCGATGCCGAGGCGTTCGGCGAGCGCCCGGCCGGCCTGTTCCGTATCGCCTGTGAGCAGTTCAATGTGCGCCACGTGCCCAGCCAGTTGAAGCGCATCGAGCGCCTCGGCCACGCCGTCGCGCACTGTGTCAGCCGCCAGCAGCACGCCGACCGGCGCTCCGTCGATGGCGACGTAAAGCGGCGTCTGCCCATCCTGGGCGAGCACATTGTTCGTCGTCTCGACGAGCGCACGGTTGCCAATGGTGACGGTCCGTCCGTCGACCGTAGCGCGGATGCCTTGCCCCGGGATAGCCTCAAAGTCGTCCGGGTCACTGATCGGGAGGTTCTGCGCAGCGGCGGCGGCGCGCACAGCATCGGCCAGCGGGTGCTCCGAGTATCGCTCTGCCGAAGCAGCGAGTCGCAGGATGTCGTCCGTTGGCACTCCATTGAGGGGCACCACCTGCGTGATGCGCGGCGTGCCAAGCGTAAGCGTACCGGTCTTGTCAAGCAGTAGCACGTCGGCCTGGGCGAGTGCTTCCAGATACTTGCCCCCTTTGATGAGCAGCCCTTCGCCCGCTGCTGTTCCGATAGAGGCGAGCATCGCGACGGGCGTCGCCAGCGCGAAGGCGCACGAGCACGCGACGACGAGCACGGCGATGGTCGCCATGATGTCGTACTGGACGAGGTACGTGCCCAGCGCCACGAGGCCGACCACGGGCAGGTAGTAGCCTGAAAACTGATCCGCCCAGCGCTGCGTCACCCCCTGATGCGCCTCTGCCTCTTCGACCATCTGGATGACGCGGCCAAATGTGGTGTCTTCCCCAACCGTTTGGGTGCGGATGCGCAAGCCGCCGCCCTGCGCGATGGTTGCCGCGTACACGGCGTCGCCGCTGGACACGTCCACCGGCATCGGCTCCCCGGTGATCGCCGCCTGATTAATCGTAGCTTGCCCGTCCACAACCGTCCCGTCGACGGGGATCTTCTCACCCGGCCGGACGACCACGACGTCGCCCGCGCTCACCTGTCCGATAGGGACTTCCTCTTCCGCGCCATCGCGCCAGAGGCGCGCCGTGGGCGGCATCGCGTCGATCAGCGCACGCACCGAATCGCGGGCCTGCTCGGTGGTAAACTGCTCCACGAAATCGCCCACGCGCATGAACACGACGATGATGAGCGCCGTCACCCACGCGCCAGCGATCAGCGCGGCGACGACGCCTACTGTCATCAGCGTGTGTGCCGTGATACTGCGCTGCCACGTAGCCTGGGCGACCTGCTTAAGCACCGGGTAGCCGAGGCCCACCACGGCTGCGCCGCCCATCCACCACGGGACCTGCGCCTGCAGCCAGTCGAACACGCCGAGTCCATGCCCGATGCCGGCGAAGGCAAGGACGGCCGTGACGATGCCAGCGAGCAAACCCAGCGAGAGGCTGCGGTGTGCACGATCCGCCCACCCCTCCTCGTTCAGAGATGCCTCGGGCACCCGGTAGCCCGCCGCCTCCACGGCCTGACGCAGCATGGCCGGATCTGGTGGACGACCGTCGTCCACTTCGACGACGGCTTTCTCCGTCATCAGCCGCACATCAGTCGCGTGGACGCCGGAGACGTTCTCCAACGCGGCCTGCACACTGCGGGCACACCCCGCACAGTCCATGCCTTTTATCGGAATCTCCCGTGTAGCCATCGGTTGTGCCTCAAGTCAGGGAGCAGTTGCGTGCATCCATTAAATCCGTTGTGCAGGGCTTTGTTTGTGCGCACGGTTTAGGCGCGCGCTGCGCTGAGCGCCACGGCAAACAATACCGCCTGGGCCAGAATGATCGTCGCGCCACTCGGCATGTCGAACACGTACGACGCCAGGAGGCCGCCGACTGCCGTGATCGCACCAATACCCATCGCGAGGCCCGTCATTCCGCGAAACGTGCGTGCCAGGAGGCGCGCGGTGGCCGCAGGAATCACCAGGAATGCAGCTGCCAAGATGATGCCGACAACCTTAACCGCGGCCACCACGGTGATTGCAAGGAGCGTGACCAGCACTGCGTCGTCCCACCCGACCGGCACCCGATCCGCACGGGCCAAGTCCCGATCGAAGGTGGCGTAGGCCCACCGCCCCCAAAGCGGCACCGCAGCGATCGTGACGAGCGCCAGGCCACCCATCACCCACAGATCCGCCGGCTGTACGGCGAGAATCGAACCGAAGAGATACGCGAAGGCGTCGGCCGTATACGACTGGCGGAGCGACAAAAAGACGATGCCGAGCGCCACCGCTACGGCGAACAGCACGCCGATGGCGGTATCGCCCGCGACATGGCCCCGCGCGGTGATGGCATTGATGCCAAGCGCTACGGCCACCGTGAACGGGACGGCCACCCACATCGGGTTGATGTGCAGTAGTAAGCCTAGCGCCACCCCGCCGAACGCCGCGTGCGACAGGCCAACGCCCAAGAAGCTGAGCCGCCGCTGCACGACGAACACGCCGTAGTAGCTGGCCAGAAGTCCAACGAGGACGCCGGCAACCAGGGCGCGTTGCATGAAGGGAAGACGGAGCGCTTCAAGCATCGAACGGAGCCCCCATGAGCATGGTGTGCGCGTGGCCGACGTGCCCGAACGCCTCCCGCAGATGGTCTTCTGATAGCGCCTCCTTCGGCGGCCCGTAGCTCACCTGTGCGCGGTCCAGCAGCAGCACATCCGAGGCGTGGTGGTACGCCACGTTCCAATCGTGCGTCACCATGAGCACCGTGGCGTTTGTGCGCTCCTGATAGGCGTCTAGCAAGTCGTAGAGGTCATGAGCCCCAGCGCGGTCGACGCCGGTGGCAGGCTCATCGAGCAGCAGGAGGGCGGGCCCCTGAATAATGCTGCGCGCGAGATATACCCGCTGCAACTCGCCCCCTGACAGGTCGCCAAGGGCCCGATCCGCCAAGTGGCGCGCTCCAACCTGTTCCAGCGCCCGAACGGCCTGATCTCGCTCGGCATCTCCAACACCAAACGGCCACCGCTGGTGCAGCGCCGAAAGTACGAGCTCGACCGCCACAGCCGGAAAGCTGCGATCGAACGTCTTGATTTGCGGTACATACCCGACAGGTCCGGCTTTCACCGCGCCTGGCGATTCGCCCAGGACCTGCACGGTGCCAGCAGCCGGCGCTTCCAAGCCGAGGAGGACTTTCAACAGCGTCGTTTTGCCCGACCCGTTCGGCCCGAGAATCGCGACGAATCGCCCTGCCTCCACCTGAAACGAGACATCGCGAAGCGCTTCATGGTCGCCATAGCGGACCATCAGTCCATCGGTAGAAACAGCCGTCGTGTCGCTGCCGGATGCGATCATGAGGGCGGGGCATCAAGGAGGGCGTCGCGAATGGCAGTGGCGTTGGACCGCAACAGATCCGGGTACGACAGGCGGCCGCTCGCCCCACCCAGCGGGGCGAGCGGCACCACGGGGATATCAGCGCCTTCCGCCACCGCCTCGGCTGCGCGAGGCGGTAGCTGCTGCTGCGTAAAGATGGCCTGGGCATTCGTTTCGCGCGCCGTCCGGACCAGGGCCTGCAACGACTGTGGCGACGGCTCATTGGCCGGTAGCGGCTCAACGACGCCCTCCACCTCGGGACCGTACCGGGCCATGAAGTACAGGAAGAATGGCTGCGAGATCAGGACGGACACGGCGCGCACCGGATTGAGCTGAGCGCGCAGTTCGGCGTCGAGATCGACAAGCGCGGCGTCTAGCGAGTCGGCATTGGTACGGTAGGTATCACAGCCAGCCGCGTCGAGGGCGCAGAGCGTGTCAGACAGCGCAGGAAGCAGGGCGCGGACGGCGAGCGGATCCGTCCAAAAGTGCGGGTCGATGGAGGACGACGCGCCGGGATCGGCATGGGCCTCTGCGACGGCCGGGCGCTGGAAGGCAGGCGGCACCAGGTCAAGCAGGGCGATACGGCGGGGCGCGGGAAGGTCCGCTGCCCAGCCGTCGAGCGCGGACGCGCCGTACAGCAGCGCCGTCGCCCCCCCCACACGTTGCACGTCGGAGGGGCGCGGCTCATACGTGTGGGGCGAGTCGCCCGCGCCGAGCAGCGTGACCACCGATCCACGCGCTCCCACGATCGGCGAGACGATAGCCGCGAACGGCGGAATCGTCGTCACGAACAAGGGCTCGTCCGTGGACGACGATGGGGCTTCCTCGGTACAGCCAATGACTGTTGCTGTAGCGAGCAGCAGGACAGCCACCCACGCTGCCCCGGTGAAGTATGTACGGTCGCGGAGCGCGGAGTCAGCTGGCATGCGCTTCGGCTTCGGGCGTAGCAAGCGAATAATCGGCTTCAACATCACCCCGAGCCATGCGCTTGAGCGTGCGACGGAGTAGCCGCTTTCTGAAAGCGCTGAGGTGGTCGGTGAACAGCACACCATCGAGGTGGTCGTACTCGTGCTGGATAACCCGCGCCAACATGCTGCCCACCTCTAGCGACTGCTCTTGGAAATCGCGGTCGAGGTACTGGATCTCGACGCGCTCGGGCCGCGTCACCGTCTCGCGGACGTCCGGGATCGACAGGCAGCCCTCCTCGAAGTCGGACACAGTCTCACTCTCCCACACGATTTCCGGGTTGATAAGCGCCATGGGCTGCGGCGGCAGCGCCTCGCCATCCTCCTCCAGTTCATCCGCCATCGACGTCACGTCGATCACGAAGATCCGCTCGCTCCGTCCCACCTGAGGCGCTGCCAAGCCGATACCCGACGCCGCGTACATCGTCTCAATCATGTTATCGATGAGCGTTTGGAGGGCTTCGGTATTGTCCTCAACGGGCTCGGTCTCCTGGCGAAGCGCCTCCGTTCCATACGTGTATATAGGCAGTACCATGCAGCATCCGGTCTGATCACAAGAATTTGGCTCTCAGCAGTAAACGGCAGCCCCCCAAGGAAGTGCCACCGTTCACGCGATTTTGCCGTTCGGATGGATTAGGCTTGTTAGGCCGGCACGCGGGCTGCGCGCGTGGGGAGCGCGAGGTCGTTGGTCCAGTACGCGTCGCCGCCGTGCGTGGCGTCGATCAGGCCGTAGCGGTGCATCCACGTCTCCAGCTGATCGTAGTACGCCAGCGCCATCGAGAAATCATACGTGAAGCACGGGAGTGTCGCCGCGATGATGGCGTTTGTGAGCGGATCGTCGTCGTGCGTGTTGGTATGGTTGAGGTAGATGCGGCGCGCCTCCTCTGGCTGCTGATGGAGCCCATCGATGCCGCGGCGCAGAACCTGTACGAACCGCGTCATCACATCCCGGCGCGCCTCGAGCAGATCAGGCATCGTGATCAGGATGAGTTGGCAGAAGTCGGGGATGCCCCAGTCCTTGAGCGCGAAGAAATCGACATCCAGCCCGCGGTGTCGCGCTTCGAGGCACTCGAAGTTGTAGAAGATGAGGGTGGCCACGTCGGCCTTGTCTTCGGCCAGCGCGTCGGTGTGATAGAAGCTGTTGTTGACGGGCGTGAGCGCGTCGGGATCGCACGTGCCGCCGTCCGCCTCGATCATCGTTTGGACGATGGCTTTGCCACCGGGGCCGGGCGCGCCGGGATACTGCACGCGGGTGCCCGCCATGTCGCGCGGTCGCGAGATCGGGCCATCCGTGCGGTGCATCACACCACCGTTGGTGTGCAGGAAGCGCGCGAAACCAACGACGGGGCGCCCCTCCGCGCGGTCCTCCACGAGGTGGAGCGGTTCGGTGATGGCGACATCCATCTGGCCGTCTTCGATCGCCTCCACGGCGTCGAGGTGCTCTTCGGGCTCGATGATTTCCAGCTCGATCCCAGCGTCTCGAAACCAGCCGTTTTCTTGTGCGATGAGAAGGGGGACGTGGTCCGGATTCAGGAACCACTCTAGTCCAAGGCGGATCGTATCCATGGCGTGTACTGCTGGCAGTGAGAGGAGTCGTGAGGCCAGCAGGTGCCCGCGCGGCAGGGCCGCTCGGTCCAAGACCGCTTCCCTGCGCCGGCATGATCCGGGTCAGGTTCGGAGGGTGTGCTCTCAGCCCCGCGTGTTGCGAAGCACCCCTAGCTGTTCGTTGATCCCAACCGGCGTGCCCCGCAGAAGTTCGGCGCAGCACTCACCCGCGGCCGTAATCATCTTCCAGGCGCATGATGTCATCTTCAAGACAGAGGCCCATCTGCGTCTCAATGATGATTAGGTAGTCCTCGCCGTCATTTTCGATGCGGTGCACGTCGCCCACGTCGATGAAGACGGTGTCGCCTTCCGAGACGGTGTGCACGTCGTCGTTCAGCGTGAACTGGCCCGTGCCGTTGACGATGACCCAGTGCTCTTTTCGGTGCTCGTGTTTTTGCAGCGAGAGGCGCTGGCCGGGATGTACGATGATGCGTTTGACCCGATAACCAGGCTCGTTCAGGTACTCCTCCCAGCGGCCCCAGGGACGGTTGTCAGCGTCGAGATACATGGTATGAGAGCGATGTGCGTGAAGACGTGTCGGTCATGAACCGTTAGCATAGCGGAGCGCAGCGCGAGGTGCAACGTGCCACGGAAAACACACAATCCCCTCTCGCGTCAAGCCGTCGACGCTGCCGAAACGGGCTCCTCGGCCTCGGGCGGCGCATCGTACTTGTCGACAGGCGTGCCGAAGAGGCGCAGCGCGGCTGACAACAGGGCGGCACCCGCGAGGATGGAGATCCACCACGGAAAGCCGAATCCGGCCGGCAGCGTGCCGAGCAGCAGCGCGACAAGGCCGACCGACATCGCATACGGCAGTTGCGTCCGCACATGGTCGATGTGGTCGCAACCCGACGCCATGGATGACAGAATCGTTGTGTCCGAGATGGGCGAGCAGTGGTCTCCCCACACGGCACCGGCCAGCACACACGATACCGATGAGTAGATGATATGGTAGTGCGCAGAATCTGCCATGTCGTTGAGCTGCAGCACGGCCCACACGAGCGGAATGATGAGTGGCATCAGGATGCCCATGGTGCCCCAACTCGATCCGGTGGAAAAGGCGGTAGCGG
>CAYFQN010000128.1:5780-9517 GCA_964345285.1 uncultured Rhodothermales bacterium | reverse complement strand
GGCGGGCAGAAGCAGCGCATCGCCATCGCCCGCGCGGTGCTCAAGGACGCGCAGATCCTCGTGCTCGACGAGGCGACGGCCAGCCTCGACAGCGAGTCGGAAGCCATCATTCAGGAGGCGCTCGAAGGCGCCTTCGCCCAGCAGTCGGACCTGACGACGGTCATCATCGCGCACCGCCTCTCGACGATCCAGGACGCGGACGTGATCCACTGCCTGAAGGACGGCCAGTTGGTCGAGTCGGGCTCACACGCCGACCTGCTTGCCTGCGAGGGGCTCTACGCGCGCCTCCACGACCTGCAGTTTCGCCCCGAAACGGGCGTGGCCTGATCCGCTTCGGGGCGGCTGTCATTCCGGCGGCCAGCAACCCAGCAACCGCCGTACAGTGACGAGCTGGCCCACGTGATAGGCGTTATGGTCGGCCACGAGCATTGCCTCACGCAGGACCGTCTGCCCGTCGCCGTGGGGAATCTCGGCGTGCAGGTTGGTATTCGGGTCGGCCACCAAGTCGCTCATCGCCTGCCGGTCGGCACGCACCTGGCGAACGCTTTGCTCCCACGCGGCATCGCTGGGCGGCGCGGGCGTATCGGGCCAGTAGCCGTCGGGCCAATCGGGCTGGGTATAGTCCGAATTCTGGCAGAAGTCGAGGATGTCGTGCTGGGCAATGCGGATGTGCTCGAGGAGCTCCCACGCGGAGTACGGCACGCTGTCGGGCCGGGTGCCGCGCACCTCAAGCGGAATGTCGGCGATGGCGTCGCCGAACGTAACGTGTGCCTGGCGTGCGTTGAGAAGCGCGAGGAGGTGCTGGCGGAGCGACGCGTCAGAATCCATTGGGGGGTGCGGGTTTGGGGGTGCGGGTTGGGGGGTCGGTGCCATAAAGCGCCTGAACGGGCCTCCTCCCTTCTCCGGTTTTTTCCTCCCGTTTTTTGGGACAATCACACGCGGCGCTCGTTGCAGCGATCCCGCCCCTCACTCACCACACCCGAGCGTTCCAATGCGCATCCAGCGACCTTTGTGGCTAGTGGCCGTGTTGGTAGCGGCCGTCGCGGTGGCTGTGCTGGTGGTGTCGCTCGGCTGCCGCACCACAGGCTCTGTGCCGCCGCCTGAAGCGAGCGATTCAACGGTCGCCATCTATCTCGTCGAGCACGGATGGCATGCCGGCATTGCCGTCCGTCGGAGCGACATGCCAGCGGGTGCGTGGGCCGTGCAGGACGACTTTCCCGATGCCGCGTTTCTGGAGGTGGGCTGGGGCGATGCGGCCTACTATCCCCACCCCGCCCCCGGCGCCGGGACGCTCCTGAAAGCCGGCCTCTTGCCGACGAAGAGCGTGCTGCACGTTGCCGCGTTTCGGCGCGATCCAGTGGCCGTGTTCGGCCATCGCACAGTGATTCGCGTTCCGATCTCAGAGGCCGGGCGCGATGCGCTGCTGGCCTTCATCCGGGATGAACATGCCCGTAGCGATGATCGGTCGGTCATCTCCGTGGGACCGGGCTTACGTGGAGACAGCCGGTTCTACGCAGGCACGACGCGCTACCACGTCTTCAGCAACTGCAATACGTGGGTGGCACGGGCGCTCCGCACGGCGGGCTGCGCCATGGCACCAGCGCGAGCGCTTACTGTTCGCGCTCTACTGGAGCAAGCGCAGGACTGTGGGACGGTGGTGGCGCCAACGTCGAGTTAGATCTGTCACCTGCGTCGTCGGCTTTTCGGGTGCCGGCGTCCCGATCCGTCGCCGTGCTGCGGCGCACCTCGTTGATGGCCGTGCCGCTTACGACCGTTCCGTTGCGCGCCGCTTCATCGTCTGGCTCGGTCGTTGCGATGTGCTCCCGTTCGGGCTCGGGCGGAGCCGTGGTATCGAGGTAGTCATCGAGGCGGTCGCCGTCGTCGACCTCGTCTTGCTCGGCCAGAGTGTACATGACGGCCTCATGGAGGTTTTCGAAGAAGTGGTCTGTGCCGATGCGTTCGTGCAGCCCGCTCCGACGCAGCAGGTCGCGCACCGGGCCAATCAGCCCCGTAAAGTAGAGGTCGATGCCTTTCTCATCCAGTTGATCGACGATATCTTCCAAGGCCTCGATCGCCGTCGTGTCGATGTCGTTGATGCTGGCCCCATCGATGATAATGCCTTCGAGCGCATGATCGCTGTGGGCGCTCTTGTCTAGGATGAAGCTCCGGAAGTGCTTGGCGTTGGCGAATGAGAAGGCCGCATTCACGCGCAGGATGAGCAACCCTTCGATGGTCGTCGCCTTGCTGAAGCGTGCGACATCGTGAAACGAGCGTGTGTCTTCGAGGTGGCCCAGCTCCGCCATTTTGGGCCGGCTCACGCGGTAGAGGATGGCTACGATGGAGGCCCCAACCCCTAGCACGATGCCTTCTTGGATGCCGATAATCAGTGTGCTGGCAAAGGTAAACAGTGCAATGGCGCCCTCGCGCTTACGCGTCCGGAAAAGGTACACCATCTCCTCCACGTCGACCAGCCCCACGGCGGCCACCATGATGATGGCGGCCAGCGCAGGCATCGGCAGATAGTGGAACAGCGGCGTCAGGAAGAGCAGCGTGAGGCCTACCAGCGCCGCCGCAATCACGTTGGACAACGGCGTACGGGCGCCGGCTTGGTCATTCACCGCCGTGCGCGAGAAACTACCGGACACGGGGATGCTCTGGAAAAAGCTGCCCACCACGTTGGCCGTGCCCACCGCTACCAGTTCCTGGTTCGCATTGATGGTCGTGTTGTGCCGGGCTGCGAAGACACGCCCGAGCGAGACCACACTCATGAACTGGATGAGTGCCAGTGTGAGCGCCGTGGGCAGCAGGCCCGTTACATCGCTCCATTGCAATGTCGGCATCTCCACGTCGGGCAGGCCCGAGGGGATATCGCCAATGACCGTAACACCGTGTGCGCCGAGGCCCAGCGCCCACGTCACCAGGGTGGCACCAACGACTACGATGAGCGCCTCGGGCCACAGCGGCCGCCATCGCCGGATGCCGACAAGCAGCCCAATGCTTCCTAGACCGATGGCCAGCGAGATCGGATGAACACTCGACGCGTTCTGCCACGCGCCAGCGATGAGTTTGTGCACGTACTGCGACCGCGCCAGTTCGATGCCCAACAGGTTGCCCAGCTGGCTGAAGCCGATGATGAGTGCAGCCGCTGCCGTGAAGCCCGCAATTACGGGGCGTGAAAGCAGATCGGCCAGAAATCCGAGCCGCACGGCCCCCATGCCGATTTGAACGAGCCCCACTAAGCCTGCCAGCAGCACGGCCAGCGCCACATACCGCACCGAGCCGGGCGCCGCCATCATGCTCACGCCGGTCGCCACGATCAGCATGTCGATGGCAACAGGGCCTGTGATGAGCTGGCGCGAGGTGCCGAGGAACGGATACACCAGCAATGGGATGAGGCCGGCATACAGGCCGTAAATGGGGGGCAGGCCCGCAATCACGGCGTACGCCATCCCCTGAGGGACGAGCATCACGCCGACGGTGAGGCCTGCGGCTGTGTCGCGCCACAGGTCGAAGGTGCCATACGAGGGAAGCCACTCCGTGATGGGAAACACGGTGTGTATCCAGTGCTTCGTGCCGTTGGGCATAATGCGTTATCCGTTCGAGACCAGGCTACCGGGAGACGCTACGTAGCGCTCGTCTCCCTCTTATCGGTGGCGTGCGTCGTCTCTTTAAAAGGGTGTGGTTGAGGGTATACGATGATAGCCGGCGATGCGTCATGCATGCGATGCGTCATGCAT
>CAYFQN010000128.1:0-5680 GCA_964345285.1 uncultured Rhodothermales bacterium | reverse complement strand
GCGATGCGTCATGCATGCGATGCGTCATGCATTATGACGCGGCGGGCGTCGGTTGTTCGCTCTGTGCTTCAGTCTTCTCGAAATATGCAGACACGCGCTCCCGGTCGTCTTGCGCGTCCCATGCCTCCAAAATGTGCATGACGGCCTCGTGCGGGTCCATGTGGAAGTGGTCGTCGCCCAGCGTGTCACGCAGCCCAGAGCGCACCACCACCTCGCGCACGGGGCCAATAAGGCCGGTGAAGTACAACTCAATGCCGCGGTCTTCCAGCGTTTCGCTCACGGATTGCAACGCTTCCACGGCGGTGGTGTCGAGGTCGTTGATGCTCGTGCCATCGATGATAACAACGCGGATATCGCGCCCTTCTTGCTCACTTCCCAGAATAAAGTCCTTGAAGTACTCGGCATTGGCGAAGGAGAAGGAAGCGTCCACGCGCAGGACGAGGATATCGTCAATGCGTTCGGCCTGGTCAAATCGATCAAGGTCGCGAAAAAGCCGCGTGCCGGGGACGTGCCCCAGCTCAGCCACATTGGGCCGGCTGATGCGGTACAGCACCGCGATCATGCTGGCTCCAATGCCTAGCAAAATTCCTTCCTGAATGCCAACAAACAGCGTGCACCCCGCGGTGAACAGCGCGATATATCCATCGCGTTCCTTCGCCTTGAAGAGCGACGTGATCTCCTCCACGTCGATCAGGCTGAAGCCGGCTACCATGATGATGGCGGCCAGCGCAGGCATCGGCAAGTAGTAGAACAGCGGCGTCAGGAAGAGCAGCGTGAGCGCAACGACAGCGGCCGCAAACACGTTCGAAAGTGCTGTGCGCACGCCGGCTTGGTCGTTCACCGCCGAGCGCGAGAAGCTGCCCGAGGAGGGAATGGCCTGGAAAAAGCTACCGATCAGGTTGGCGGCTCCCATGCCCATAAGCTCCCGGTTGGCGTTGATGGCGTACTGGTGCCGCGTAGCGAAGACGCGGCCGAGCGAGACGTTCTTCATAAACTGGACGAGCGCTAGCGTCAAAGCGGCGGGGAGCAAGCCACGCACGTCCGTTATCTGAACGGCTGGGAAGTTGATACCCGGCAGTCCTTCGGGAATGCTCCCCACGAGCTCGACGCCTTCGGTCTCTAGGTTCAGCCCCCATGTGGCTAAGGTGGCACCGCCCACCACCACAAGCGCTTCGGGGATGAGCGGCGTCCACCGGGGCAGCGCCACCAAGACTAGGACGCAGCCTCCCCCAATCAGCACGGATACCGGGTTGGCGTCTGCCACGCGCTGCAGCGCCTCCCAAGCGAGAGTGTGAACGAACTGCGACTGGCTGAGCTCAATGCCTAAAAAGTTGCCCACCTGGCTGAAGCCAATGATAAGCGCGGCCGCCGTGGTAAGTCCGGCGATCACGGGGCGCGAAAGCAAGTTGGCCACAAAGCCGAATTGAGCCAGCCCCATCGCAATTTGGATGAGCCCAACTGTGGCCGTCATCACGATGGCGAGGGTGATGTACCGGTCGGTGCCCACCTCGGCCAGCGCACTGAGCCCCGCCACCAAGATCAGCATGTCAAGGGCCGTGGGCCCCCACGACAGGTGCCGCGACGTACCGAGCAACGGGTATACCAGCAGCGGGACGAGGGCGGCATACAGGCCGTAGATGGGGGGCAGGCCTGCGATCACAGCATATGCCATACCCTGCGGAACGAGCATCACCCCGATCGTGACGCCGCTGACGAGGTCAGCGCGCAGATCCGTCATGCCGTAGTGCGGCATCCACTGCACAATAGGCAGCGCCTGCCCAATCCACGTGTCGCGTATGCTCATGACGCGTTACCGCCCTTGCTCAACCAGCCCGTGCGTCGTGCTCCAATCAATTGGCGAGCTGCGTACATTGCAGTGCCAACGTATGATGCCACGCCCATTTCGATCCTCGGAAAGTTGATGGAATCCAGTAACGATGTTTAGACGCGCAACGTGGTCACAGCGCCCACACAAGCGGCGCGACCACCACGATTACGATCCATAGCAGGATCTGCAGCGGCCCGCCGACGCGGGTAAAGTCGAAAAACGTGTAGTTCCCTGGGCCATATACCATCAAATTGGTCTGGTACCCGATGGGCGTGATGAGCGCGAGCGAGCCGGCAAGCGTCATGGCCACCATCACCGCGCGGGGGTCGAAGCCCTGCGACTGGGCTATGGACAACGCAACGGGAAACATGAGGGCGACGGCGCCATTGTTCGTGACTACGTTTGTGAGTAGCGTCGTCGCTACGACGATGCCGGCTATGATGCCATGCGGCCCGAGCGCTTGCGTAGCCCCCACCACACCTTCAGCGATGAGCTGCGCCGCACCACTCGCTTCCATGGCCTGTCCGATGCCGAGGGCCGCCCCGATCACGATAAGCACGTTCCAATCGACCGACTCACGCGCCTCGCCGGGGTTGATGATGCCGGCTCCAACCAGCGCGATGGCGCCCAGCGACCCCGCCACGGCGATATGCATCCACCCCGCCGTGACGACCGCCACGATGCTGACGATGACCGCAACGGACAACCACATCGCCCCCCGGTCGGTCTCGGTGCGCATAGCTTCGCGCTGCTGCTTCGCTTCCTCGTCAGTCTTATCGGCCTCTCCACCGGCCTCGCTCGTCACAAAAAACTCTTCCGACTCCTCAAACGCCTCGCGAAAACCGCGCTCGGTGTCGAGCAGCAGCGTGTCGCCGGGCTGCAGCGAGACGTCACCGAACGGTGGGGAGAGCCGCTCGCCGCCGCGCCGCAGCCCAGTCACAGCGGCGCCGAACCGTTCGAGGAAGCCCACTGCGCCCACCTTCTCACCAATGAGCGACGACCCCTCGCGGACGACGACCTGGTGCAGCTCGCGGTCTTCGTCGGTGTCGATGTCCGTCAGGACCAACCGCAGTCCCGGGTACGGCGCCAGGTCGACGTCCTCCGGCGCCGTAGCCGTCTGTTCCTTGGCATCGCGCATGGGCGCAAACAGCAGCCGGTCGCCCGCCTGCAGGGTTTCGGTCTCTTCCACCGGTGCGATCTCTTGGTTGCCGCGCTCGATGCTTACCAGCACCAGCCCCGGCAGAAATTCCAGCTCATTCTGTTCGACTGTCTCGCCCACAAGCGGTGAGTTCGCGGCCAGCTCTATCTCCACCAACTCAGCCCGCTCTTCTTCCTCTTCGGCTCGGATGTCCACGCGGTCCTGCAGCATCGATGGCGCGATGAAGATGACGTACAGCAGGCCCACGACAGCGCACGGTATGCCGACCCATGCGAGTTCGAAGAAGGAGAACCCCGGCAGGCCGTGTGACTGCAGCAGGCCGTGCACGACCAGGTTGGTGGACGTCCCGATCAGCGTGCAAATGCCGCCAAAGATGGAGGCGAACGACAGGGGCATGAGTAGCTTCGAGGGCGAGACGCCGTGGCGCCGGCACCAACCGCGGATCGCCGGAATACCCATCGCCACGACGGGCGTGTTGTTCAGAAAGGCCGAGTAAACGGTGACCGACGGCGTCATCCGAAGCAGGAGGCGCTGAATGTCCTGGCCCTGCCCTAATACGAACTGACTCGCGGCGTCTAGGGCACCGGTTTCCCGCAGCGCAGCCGCCACGATGTACAGCGACCCGAGCGCGAGCAGCGTCGGATTGCCGAACCCCTGCATCGCCGTCTCTAGGTCGATGACGCCACCGAGCGTTACAACGACGAGCCCTCCCACAAAGATGGCATCTGGGCTCAGGAGGTCAAGGATCAGCCCGAGGAGCGCAACCCCCACTACAGCCAGTGTCAACACGAGCTCGAAACTCATGGCGTGCCGGACGTGCCTGCCAATAAACCTGCTTGTGCGATGAGCGAGCCCGGGGCCCGCTTTCTGTTTCGACGTGCTCTATATCAGGCGCTGTGGCGGTCTGTTCCCCTGATACGCGCGCAGTACATTCATCCCCCCAGCCGGTTGCGATTTCGGGAGGCAGCGCGCATCTTTCGCCTCGTTCCTTGAGCTGTACGGCCTCCCACCCCGCTGTACCATGTTTTTCGTACCGGCCGCACTCTTACCGGATGCTTTCTGCTATGCCGATTCGCCCGCTGCTCGCCACCGACGACCGCTTCATGTGGATCCTGGACACGTATGCCAGCGGCCAATCCGCTTACTTCTTCGAGATCAACCCAGCCGGCCTGCGCGGCGATGGCCTCCTCACGATCGGGCAGGGCTCGGACCTGAACAAAAACTGGGACGGCATCTGGATGGCGAGGGGCACGCAGCACGCCCAGGGGTGGACCGCCAAGATCCGCATTCCGTTCAGCACGCTCAACGTCAACCCCGCGCAATCCGTCTGGGGCATCAACTTCCAGCGGACCGTGCGCCGCCGCAACGAAGCGATACTGTGGACGGGCTACCCGCGCGACGAGGGCCTCTTTCGCCCGCAGAGCGCCGGCCGCCTCGTGGGGCTGACCGGCGCGTCAACCTGACGCGCTTCCCGCTGCGGACGACACGACGTCCTTCTTCGACCGGACGACGCGCGGCCTTCGCCTCTCCTACCCGAACCAGCCCCGGTCGGGGCACGTCTCGTATCGCGAGTTCGGCAACGCCTTCAACCCGGCCGTCGGCTTCAACGCGCGGGATGGGTTTCGGCGCCTGCAGCCGTCCATCGGCTACTCCGTGCAGTTGGCGCAAAGCCTTATCGTTCGCGAGGTCGCGTTCGAGCTTCGGCACGAGTTCCTGGCCGACCTGAACCCTGCCCTGACCGATCGCTTCGCCCCGCCCAAGACGGTGAACGACGAGCTCCGGGTAAATAACCAGCTCACCTTTCCGGACGTGGAGTTCGAATCGGGCGATGAGATCTCATCCTCGGTCGGGCACACCGTGGAGTGGCTCGACCGCGTCTTCGACATCCGGCGCGACGGCTCCATCCTCGTCCCGCCGGGGCGGTATCGGCTCTGGAACTGGGAGGTGGAAGCGGCGTCGGCCCCGTTCCGCCCGGTCTCGACTGAGGTCGAGTTCGAGCACCGCGCGTTCTGGGCGGGCACGCGCACGGATTACGGTGTGGAGACGACGCTGCGCCCCGGGCCGGGTCTGAGCTTATCGGGGCTCTGGCGGCACAGCAACGTGAATCTGGCCGAAGGCCGCTTCCGCACGAATCTGGTGCGCGCCACGGCCGGCATCGACCCGACGCCGTCCCTCTCGTTCACCACCAACGTGCAGTACGACAACCTGAGCGAGGTGCTGGGCCTCTACACGCGCCTCCGCTGGATCCTGCCGCCCGGCAGCGACCTGTTCCTCGTCTACACGCACAACTGGCTGAACGACCCGACGCGGCTCCGCCCGCTCAGCAGCGAGGGCACCATGAAGCGCACCTACAGCTACCGGTTTTGAATGCGGGGATGAGGAGAGGGGTAATACCGTCTCCAGATGATCATGTCGGAGGCTCCCCCGAACGTGCTCTTGTTGCGTGCCCGGCCCGAGGCCCAGAAACGTTCAACGTTGAACGTCCAAACGTTTTCGCGCACGATCCACAGCGGTATGCCATGGACGATGCCCCGCGAGATTCGGACATTTTAACGTGGACACGGTATGGAAGGGCACGGAGAACGGAGGCGCGGGAGCCGGGTATCCTTTCCACGTTCCCTGCCCCATTTTCCCGCTGTCACACGCCCCAGATCCAGGCGATGCCGCCGCACGTGACGAGGGCGATGATCAGT
>CAYFQN010000127.1:0-9556 GCA_964345285.1 uncultured Rhodothermales bacterium | reverse complement strand
GGAGTCGGCGTTCGCATCGGCATTCGCCGATTCGTCGACGACGTTTGGGACGGTCTCTGGGGGAGCTTCGGCGTGCGCGTCGGCACTCTGCCCGGAGGTCTCTGGGGGCGTCGCGGTAGCCGGACCGTGAGCCTCCGCCGAGGCCGCGCTGTCGCCGTTGCCGGGCACGGGGGCAGACCCACCGGCTGGCTTGGCACCGGCAGCCTCATTCGGGAGAGGATCTGTATCAGACGGATCCTCTGGCTCATGCTCTCCGGCGGACGAAGGCTCTGCGTCGTCGTTGTACTCGCCGTTCAGGATCGCATCCAGTTCGGCCAGGATGTCGTCCTGGTCCACCGGCGTCATGTCGCCGTCCACCACCTGGTCCAGCAGCACGCCCATTTGGTCGAAGGCATCAAACATGACGTCCATCATGGCGGGCTGAAACGCGAGTTCCCCCTGGCGCAGCTTGTTGAGCACGTCCTCGAACCGGTGGGCGAGGTTGCTCATCTGGTCGAGGCTGAGGAAGCCCGAAGTGCCCTTTACCGTATGGACGGCGCGGAAAATGCGATCGATAAGCTCCCGGTCGTCCGGGGTGCGCTCCAACTGCAGGAGAGCATGGTCAAGCTCCTCAAAGATCTCGCGCGACTCCACAATGAAGCTCTCGACGATTTCCTTCATATCGTCGGCAAAAATGGGGTGGTCGTCCATGGCTATTCAAACAAGGCTGAGTCGAAGGGCGATGAAGGATGGGGGCGGAGCACGGGTAGAGAGCAGGCTGGAAGTGCGCGTCAGCTGAAGAGTTCGTCAATATCTTCCTGCGCGATTTTGCCGTCTCCTCCGGAGAGCGAGTCGGGGTCCGATGAGTCCGCGGATCCGGGCGAGGAGGGGGGCGCTGAGTCAGGCGACGGCGTGGTGGCCTCCACGGTGCTGTCGTCTTTAATGGAGTCGATGAGCGCGTCGGCTACGGACTGGTGGTCGCCGCGCGGGTCGTATTGTGCGTGTTCATCGAAGGTGCCATCGGTGTTGGCTGGCGCTGAGGTGGGGGCCTCGGTATCATCCGAGGCTGCTGGGTCGTCCTCGTCGCTCAGGCGGATGCCCGGATGCTCCACGAGGCGGGTCATGCGGTCGCGCAGTGACTCGATGATGTGGTTAGCCGCGGCAATCTGTTGCGAGGTGATGTCCTGCACCTGCAGCGACATCGTGATCTGCGTCATTTTCTCTCGCACGTCATCAACGGCTTCCAGCTCATCGTCGGCATGGTCGATGGCCTCGTCAAGCAGGGGCTGCTTCCGGCGGTGGATGCGCTCCACCTCCGCAATCAGATCTGCGTGCTCGGTGCCGAGCTCACTGTTTAGCAGTTGCAGCAGGCGCTCGTCGGCTTCGCGGACGGCGTCGAGGCCCTCCGTCTTCCGCGTCAGCGCCTTCTGCATCATCTTGAGCTCGAAGGCCACACTATCCACGAGGTCGAGGATTTCCGTCGTCGCCATCTCCGTGGCTTCGGTGACGGTTTCGAGCTTCGACCTGGCCGCGGGCATCTTATTGGTGCTCTCGCGGATGGATGCGTTGATCTCGTCCAGCAAGGGCTCGATCTCCTCCAGGAAGTGGAAGAGCTCTTCGAGAAAGGGCATCGTCCGCTGGCCGAGCTCAAAGAGCCCGCGCAGCTCGTCGATGCGGTCTAATACTTCTCCGATGTTGAGCGAAGACATAAGGGGCGTTACGCGTCTTGGAGAATACTATCAATTTTTTCCTGCAGTACGTTCGGCGTGAACGGCTTTACGACGTAGTTATTGATCTCGGCCTCCATGGCCTGTACCACGTCCTCTTTCATGCCGCGGGTCGTTACCATCAGGATGGGCAGGCCGGCCAGCTGGGCATTGGCCCGGATGTTCTTGGCGAGGTCGAGCCCGTTCATGTTGGGCATGTTCCAGTCGGTGATCAGGAAGTCGATGTCCTCATCGATCTTCTCGAGCGCATCCTGGCCGTCCTCGGCCTCAGTCATCTCGCTGTACCCGATCTCTTGAAGGGCATTGCAGACGATGCGGCGCATGGTTGGAGAGTCGTCAACGACAAGAAATTTCATGGTCGTACCTGTTCGGTCGGTTGGTGATGATGGAAGCAGGGATGGGATGCCTGCGACGGTGCCCAAGGTGGGCATGTGAGTTAGGGCAGGTGCTTTGCGACTTCGTACTGAATGCGGGTCTCGTCGAATGGCTTGGTGAGGTAGGCCGTGGCGCCCAGGCTCAGGCCGCGGTTTACGTCCTTATCATCCGAAAGGGACGAGAGAATGATGACGGGCAAGGAGCCGTAGTCGCCGTCTTCGCGAATGGCCTGTACCAGCCCGAAGCCGTCCAGTTTGGGCATGTTGAGATCGGTAATCACGAGGTCGACGGGGGTGTGCGCCAGCGTTTCGAGGGCTTCTTGGCCGTCCTCAGCCGTGATTACCTGCAGGCCCCGAGCGCGCAGGGCGTACATCACAAAGCGACGGATCGTGGCGGAGTCGTCCACCACCATCACTTTCTGTTCAGTCGTCGTGTGCGTGTCGTCAATCGTGTTCATGACGATTCCTCCTTTTGGTATGCAATGGTCTTGCTGAACCGGACGGGCTTCAGGGCGCGCGTCACGCCATGGAGCGTCTCGGATGTGCCCACGAACAGGTAGCCGCCGCGCTGCAGGCGGTCATAGAGATTGGTAATGACGGCCTGCTTCGTTTCGGTGTCGAAGTAGATGAGCACGTTTGCGCAAAGAATGATGTCGAACCGCCGGAGCCGTGTAAGCGCCTGGTGGTCGGTCAGGTTGAGATGTTTATACGACACCATGCGAGCTACCTCCGGCGCAATAAGGTAGTGGTTGCCCTCATGCTGGAAGTACTTGCGCAGGTACGCCTCGGGAATGTTGCGCACGGCGTAGTCGCCGTACCGTCCGGCCCGGGCTGTCTCCAGCACGTCGGTATTGATGTCCGACCCCACGATGCTAAACTGTACGCCGGGAAAGCGCTCTTTCACCTGGTCGTGGATGAGCAGCGCCAGTGTGTAGGGCTCGTCGCCCGTCGAGCAGGCGGCGCTCCAGATGCGAATGTGCCTCCGGTTGCTCTCAGTTATGAGCTTCGGAAGCAGCGTGTTGGCGATGGCCTTGTACTGCTTCGGGTGCCGGAAGAAGAACGTCTCGTTGATCGTCACGGCGTTGACCAAGGCGGGCAACTCGGTGCGGCGCTTACCGTTCTGGATGAGCTGCACGTACTCCTCGTAACTGCCCAACTGCAGCGCTTTGAGGCGCCGTCTGACCTGGCTCTCCAGCAGGTACCGCTTGTTGTCGCGGAAGTGGATCCCGGTATGGTCGTAGATCAGGGCCCGGAGCGCGTCAAACGAGCGTTGCGATAACCCCTCGGAGGCTCTCGTCGTAGACGGCGAGACCACATTGTCAAGGATGCTCATAACACGCTCTGGTCTTGTGGTGAAGAGGAAGAAGCCGATGGCGAGGCCATGTCCGCCGCGAGGGTTTGAACATCCGGATGCGGATCATCGAGAGCGGCCTCGACGACGCCGTGCAAGGCCGCGCAGTCGAGTTGGTGGCAGAGGCCCAGCGTGGTCACCTTGTCCTCTACATCAAGCGCGTTGAAGTGCTGCTGCAAAAAGGTGCCCGCTTGGCCAAGTGCCTCATGGCTGAGCCCGCCCTTTGCCAGCAGCCCCACGGTAAAGGTCGCCGCAGGCTCGATGGGCATAGTGCCCGCGGTCGCTGCGCGGTGGAGCGGCTCGAACGGGGCAGGGTGCTGAAGCAGCGTTGTGAAGAGCGCCATGTCCAACTCGTCGTCATGCCCCGCGTGGGCGAGCATCGCCACGAAGACGTCGTCGTCTACGAACCATGCCAGGCCATTGGCGGCTGCGCAGCGGTACGTCGAGTCTGGGTCGTCCAGCATGTCAAGGAAGGCGTGCTTGAGCTGGCCTGGCAGGGTCTGTTGGTACTGCGGGTAATTGGTGCACAGCGTGATGATGCTGTGAAGGACCACCGGCCGCGCCATGGGATCCACCTCGTCCACTTGCCCCAATAGCAGATCGATGACCTCGGGGTTGTCCTGCGAGGCCAGCGCTTCAGCAGCAGCGAGTTGCACCACCGGCTGGTCATCCTGAAGACCCCGTTCTAACAGGTCGAGATCGGCGTGCGGGCCAAATTGACCCATCGCGTGGAGGATGTCGGGGCGAGCGAGGGGTTCGTCCGCATACAGGTCGAGCAGCGCAGCGCTGTACTGCCAGGCGCCGAGTGCGCCCAACGCATCGACGGCAGCCAGTTGGACATTCGCATCCGGATCGTCGAGCGTGTCGGCGATGGCATGAGCCAGTCCGTTGGCTGGCAGCTGCGCCAGCACGTCGATAGCAAACTTGCGCACATCGTGGTCATCGTTGCGTAGGTAGGGAGCGAGCGCGTCCACGGCAGGCCGCCCCAGGTCCACCAGCACCTCGCCCGCAAGGTTACGCGTCGTAATGTTGTCGTGGGCGATAAAGGGCGCCACCTCAGCCGCTGCCGCGTGCGGGTCCGACAGGCTGGTGAGCAAGTGAGCCGCGCGTTCGCGCAACCCCGGATCGGGATCGGCGAGCAGGGGAGCCGCGGTCCGTGCAATCATGCTGGGCGATGCCTTATCGCGCAGGTCATCCATCGCATGCGCACGTACAGACGGGTTATCGTCATGCAGGCGCTCGTCGAGGCGCTCATGAGAGGCTTCTGGGGGTGGGGCATTGGGACGGAGTTCAGCCATGGGTCCGGGGCGGACAGTCTCAAAGGGTGTGTGTTAGGCGGCTTCCTGGAGAGGTTCCAGTTGCTGGGACTCCTCCTGCGTGATGACAGCCTCTAGGTCGAGCATGATGAGCAGGCGGTCGTCTAGCTTGGCGACGTTCTGGATGTAATGCGCATCGATGCCCACCGCCAGGTCGGGCGGCGGCTCCATCACGTTCTGTTGGATCCGGATGACTTCCTTCACGGCATCGGTCATGAAGCCGATGACCTTCTCGCGCAGCTCCACCACCACGATGCGCGTGCTCTGGTCGCGCTCGCGCGGCGGGAAGCCGAACCGCTTGCGCAGGTCCACGACAGGAATGATGCGCCCGCGCAGGTTGATAACGCCCTCTACGAACGATGGGGCGTTAGGGACGCGCGTAATTTCCATGGGGCGGATAATCTCCTGTACCTTCAGGATGTTTACCCCGAACTCTTCGTCGTCCACGACGAAGCTCACGAGCTGCAGCAGGTCTTCTGTATGAGTGACGTGGTCGTCCATTCCGTGGCCTCGATAGTCAGTAGAAACGCATGCGGTTGGGCAGGAGCCGCACAAGGCGGTGTCGAGGTTATCGGAAGGCAGCCCTGCTTCTTTAGCTACATTTTAGAAGAAACACGAGCTGTGCTGTCTCGCGCAGGTGGGGGGCAGGGCAGATCGTGCACGGAACCAAAAAGCCCCACGCCGGAAGACCGACGCGGGGCGGTAGGGCGAAGCGAAATAGCGAGGATTAACGCTTCAGCTGGATGGTCGTTTGCAGCACCTCATCCGAGGTCGTAATGATCCGCGCGGAGGCTTGATAGCCGCGTTGCGTCGTGATCATGTCAGCAAACTCGGTCGCGAGGTCCACGTTGCTTTGCTCCAGCGCGCCGGATACGATGTCCGCATCGATCTCCTCGCCGGAGCGGCCGATGTTGAGCGTGCCGGAGAGCAGCGTCTCGCCGTACAGGTTGTCGCCCATCTGCTCCAGGCCCTGCGGGTTGTTGACGGTGCCGAGGGCGAGCTGGCCGGCGTAGCGCCTCTGGCCGTTCGTGAAGCTCATCACGAGGCGCCCCTGCTTGTCGAACCGGTAGCTGGAGAGCTCTCCGGCCGAGTAGCCGTCCTGGTTCCGGACGAGCGCGGTCGTCGATCCGCCGTACTGCGTGAGGCCTTCACGGAAGTCGATATCGATGGTCGGGCCACCGGTCACGAAGGTGGGATCCCACGAGAGCTGCGGGCCGTCGTCCGTGCCGTCGCCGTCAAAGTCAGCCACGGCGCCTTCCGTGGCGGTCAACGTGTTCACGCTGCCGTCGACATTGAACTGAAGGTCTCCGTGCGCGACGCCGTTTGTGGTGGCATCGGGCTCAATGAGCACCCCGTCCGGATCCTCTACCGACCACAGCCAGTCGTTCGGGCCCGTGTCCGTCTTAGCGACCGTAATGAGCAGGTTGTGCGCTTGGCCCTGCTCGTCGTAAATCGCCGTGGAGACGGTAGTGCGGCTCGCGGCAGGGGCGTCGAGGGCGGTTGTCAAGCCGTCAGCGTCCGTGTCGGCGGGCGTCCACTGGGGCGTGTCGGACGAAAGGTTGCCGGCGACTTCGGCCACGCCGGTGAACTGCGGCTCGTCCCGCGCGGCAAGGTCGAGCGTGATGCCCTGCGTCTGCGACGTGTCGATGTCGCCGTTGGCGTCTACGCCATAGCCCTGGAGCTGGAGGCCGCCAGCGGTAACGAGCTGGCCGGTGTCGTTAAATGTGAAGTTACCGGCCCGGGTGAGCACATTGCGGCCGTCCTTATCGGCGAGGAAGAAGCCGTCGCCGTTCAGCGCGAGATCGGTCCGGATGTCGGTGAACTCATACGAGCCTTGCTGCCAGTTCTTGTCGATCGAGCTGACAGCGACGCCGTTGCCGATGTAGGCGGCGTTGCTGTTCTCACTGCCGCTGCGACCGACGCCCGTCAGCTCTTGAGCGAGCATCTCGGAGAAGGCGACGCGGCTGCGCTTGAACGCGACCGTGTTCGAGTTTGCGATGTTATTACTGACGACGTCGAGCCGGTTCTGGTGCGACAGAAGGCCGGAGACGCCGGTACGAAGTGATCGAATCATAGTTAATGAATGGGTTTGGGTCCGCAGCGTCGGTCGGTCGGCCGCGGCCAGCATCCCAGCATCGCCGAAGCGACAGGTGGGGCCTGCTGGAGGTGAGTAAATACGATCGAGTTATGAAGAGCGGGGATCGATCGTGAGGTAGTGCGCGGTGGGCGGCTCGCCGGTACGAAGGGGTCAGACGAGCATGGCACTATCTATTTGGGTAAAGATGCGTTCTTGCAGGTCGGATTGGTTCATAGCGGTGACGATGGTGCGGTTCGGCACATTGACCACGAAAGCGGCGTCGGCGCGGAGAAGGAGGGCGTCACGGGAGCCCTTCTCGTTCAGCTTGTCGAGCGCGTGGCTCAGCTCCTGGCGCTCGGGGCGTGTCAGCGAGATGTCGCGCTGGGCCATGCGTTGCTCCGCGTGGGCCGACAGCTTCACCCTAGGAGGGGCCTGCTGCTGGGCGCCGCGCGCCTGCTTCAGCGCGTCGGCAAAGGCGTCGTCCGACGTGGGAGGCACCAGCGCCTGCTGGCGCTGAAGGTGATCGGGACGGGCGACGGGGGAGGAGCCAAGCCGGGCGGCAATCTCACGCGCCTTCATGGTTGACGGATCGGTAGTTGGTGGAGGGGGCGAGGGTTAGCTGCTGGCCGACAGGCTGCGCACCTGACTGAGCGGGATTGGATTGCCGTTCACCCACAGCGTCGGTTCGCCGTTGCCGAAGGTGACGCGGTCGACGGGGCCGTTTTGGAAGGGGGCGGCATCAACAGCCGTCCCGTTGTTGTCAGTGGCTTCCACGCTAAAGGTGTAGCTCCCACGCGGCACCTCGTCGCCGTCCGCATTCCGGCCGTCCCAGGCAAACTCATGAAACCCCGCGCTGAGGCCGCCCATGTCTTGCTGGAAAACGGGACGGCCAGCCCCGTCGCGCACAGTAATCTGTACGTCGGTGGCCGGGCCGGCAAGCTCGAAGCCGAGCGGCACGTCGTCTTCTCCATTCCACTGGAGGGCGTTACCGCCGGCCTGCACCTCTTTGCCGAGGAAGTCGGCCGCCATGCTACTGTTAATGCGGCTGGCCAGGATGCCGTTCGAGGTGCTCTGGCCGCCCAACGTCTCGTTGATGTTGAGCAGTTGCTCCAGCGAGCTGAACTGGGCCAGTTGGGCGGCAAACTCCTGGCCCTTCATTGGGCTCATTGGATCCTGGGCCTTGAGCTGGGTGGTGAGTAGCTTGAGGAAATCTTGCTTTCCGAGCTCGGCCTGCTGCGTGAGCTGCGTCTGCTGCGATTGTGACGATTGCGCCCGGGCCGAGGCGGCTGCGTTAGCGAGCGGGTTGGTATCCATGGTCTGGCGGTTGGATAGCGTGCGAAAAGAATGAAAGGGAAGGCTTAGCCGATCCATTCGCGGAGCGAACCGGGCGCGAGTGGGCGCCGTGAGCCGGTCGGCTGGTCGTCCTCCGTAGCCTCCGGGCTGGATGGGGAGGAGGCTAGGCGACCCGCGCGGTCCGACCCGCCGGAGGCGTCGTGCTGCCGGGCATCCTGGCTTCCGTCCTGCATCAGGGAAAAGTCGACCGGCGTGTCGTACTGCGACTGAAGCGACTCTTGCAGCTGGTTGAGGCTGGCAGCTGCCTGGGCGCGCAGCCGGGCATCGGAGAAGCCCACCGAGATAGCCATGTGGTCCTTGCTCTGCCGTGCCTGAATCTTGAGTAGGCCATCGCCATTTTTGAGCTGCATCTCCAGGGTCTTCCAGCCATCCCTCGTCTGGGTGTGGAGCGTTGGGCGGCCGGTGGAGCGCAACCAGGCGAGCATACGGGCACGGTCCATGAACGATGGCGTCCCGATGCCGCTCGACGTTGCTGTGTTGGGCTTGGCACCGCCCACCAATCCGTCAGCGGTTACGGCCTGGGCCAGCTTTGTATCGAACGTGCTATTCGACAACTTGCGCGACGGGTCGGCAGCGCGGCTATCGGGGGCAGGCAGGGGCGTAGGCCAGCCCTCCGATGCGTTCGCCGCGTTGACGGAGACCGTCGATGCCGGGGCAGGCCGCCCGCCGGAATTCGTTGCCGTGCGCGAGCCGGGATGACGCCGGTTGGTGCCGCGGTCGCGTGAGCCACGCTGGTCCGCCGAGTTTCCCTGTCCGGAGGCTGTGCCGTCGGACGTGCTGTTTGACCCAGTGGCCGGCGGCTGAGTCCGACCGGTAGCGGCTGGCTTGCCATCGCTGGATCCATGCGTAGACTGCGAACCGGCGGCCTGTGCCGAGGCCGACTGCGCTGACGCGGCGTGCGCTGACGTCGCTTGCGACGCACCGGACGGGGCGGATGCATTCTGTGATGACGCCGGCTGGCCGGACGCGGCGCCCGGCGATGCGTTGGTGGACGGCTTCGCAGTCTGCTGCTTCTCTGGGGTTGGCGCGGCGGCGGGCTGCTGCACAGTGCGCCCCGACGCCTGATTGCCGGACGCAGCTTTCGCGCGACTCTTCGCGCCTGAGGCCGTCGTCGACGTAGAATCCGAGCCCGACGCGGGGCGAGCTGTTTGGGCCTCCTTCGTACCCGACGCAGACAGCCTCGTCCGGGTAGCGCCTCCGTGGGGCGGTTTTTTCGCGTCTGCACCCGTCGGCGCAGTGTTCGCTGGCGATCCTCCCTTGTCCGCAGTGGCGCCAGCGGACGACGCCGCAGCGGTCGGCGAGGCGCCGCTCCCCGCCGCGCCGGCTTTTGACTTCGCGCCGTGGTGGCCGGCAGCAGCGCTGGGCGGTGCTGACTGTGC
>CAYFQN010000126.1:1347-9562 GCA_964345285.1 uncultured Rhodothermales bacterium | reverse complement strand
CGTGCGCAACCAGTGAAAGGACAAGCAAAGCCAGCACCACGGTGCGCATGGGGACGCTAGAGCTAGATGAGATTGAGAGATGATCGCCAGAACCAACGTGCCGTGGCGGGCCCTGCAATACAAAGCGGGACGGGCTAGCCTTCCTCGCCGACGGGCTCCTCGTCGTCAATGCCAGCGTCCTGCGCAACCTCTTCTACGAGTTGTGTGAGCAAGTTCGGGCGCTCATCGGCCAGGTACTTCACGAGGTCGGTAAAGCGGTGCATCTGGTCCCGGAACGCAGCATCCTTGGTGCTAAGGTGCTCCGCCAAGATGGCTGTCACCTGCTCCTCCAGCGTCAGCTCCGGCTCAGGCAGTTCATGGCGCTCGATGTCGATGCCGTAGCGCTTCGCCGTGCGGATGAGCTGAAACTCGTCCTCGTGCGTCGCTAGCACGATGGTGGTGCCAGACTTACCGGCGCGGGCCGTGCGGCCGGCCCGGTGGATGAAGTACTCGCGGTCCTGCGGTACGTCGTACATGAACACGCAGTCCAGGTCCGAAATATCGATGCCGCGCGCGGCCACGTCCGTTGCGACGAGGAAACGTAGGTCCCCCCTGCGGAGGCGGCCCATCGCTTTCTCGCGCGCTTTCTGCGACAAATCGCCCGACATCTCGTCGGCGTCGTAGCCCTGGTTTTGCAGGAACTGGGTGACGTAGCTCACGTCGCGCTTCGTGTTCGCGAAGATGATGGACGACATCGGCTCGTGCTCCTCAATGAGCCGCGCCAGCGCCTGGTCTTTCTCCATCTGTGGAACGAGGTAGTACCGGTAGTCGATGTTTTCGACGTGGACCTGGTCGGAGCTGAGCGACAGGAAGCCGGGGTCGCGCAGAAACTGACGCGCCATCGACCGCACCTTGGGGGGCATCGTGGCGCTGAACATGTACGAGTTGCGGTCTTTCGGCAGCCGCTTCTCAATGTCTTTCATGTCCGGGTAGAAGCCCATCGAGAGCATCTCGTCGGCCTCGTCCAGGATGAAGAAGTCGAGCGTGTCCGTCTTGAAGTTGCCCTTCTTGATGTGGTCAAGCGTGCGGCCTGGCGTACCGGCTACGAACTGCGCGCCCCCCTTCAGCGCGTCGATCTGTGGCTTGTAACTGACGCCGCCATACAGCAGCGCCGCGTCGAGTTCGTTCGTTTCGGGCGTGGCGATCTTCATCCGCTCAAACTCCTCGTACACCTGCCGCGCCAGTTCACGCGTCGGCGTAAGGATGAGCACCTGCGCCTCCTTCCGGCTGGCATCCAGCAGATCGAACATCGGAAGGAGGAACGCCCCCGTTTTGCCCGACCCTGTGCGCGACTGCACGATGAGATCGCGACGCTCCAGCATGTACGGGATGGCCTTCTCCTGCACGGGCATCAGATCGGTCCAACCCGCGGCCCGGAACACCTGCTCCACGATGTCGGGCAGCGTGTCGAGCGTCACCTCGTCGAGCGGCGGATCGGGCTCGCTGAACTCGCTGGCTTCTTGGTTTTTCTTACGCTGCGCCCGCTGCGTAAGGTCGATGGTCTGGACGAACGAAGAGTTCGGCGTGTCAGCGGTGTTGGTGGACATGGACGAAACGTGATGCGGTGAGAGAGGGTTGAGCGGCCGCCTGCCACAGGGATGGCGATCGGCCTGCGCATGGCACTGTTGTACCATAGCCGCGTCATGCTCTACGCGCCGACGCGGACGAACGATCCTTTTCCGCGCGTTCCAGCGCTCAATGCGGGGCCGTCGGCTCGTAAATTTTCATATTCGTCATCTGCGCCCGCCGCGCGCTCCTGCGGTGTTTGCCCTCACATGGCCAGGCCACCGTCGACCTGCAGCACGTGCCCGGTGATGTATTCTGCCGCGGAGGATGCCAAGAACAGCACGCTGGAGGCTACGTCCTGCGGATGAGCCGGCCGGCCGAGCGGCACCGCGTCGAGCATCGCTTCCTGCGCGCTCTCGCTCAGCGCTTCGGTCATGTCGGTCTCCACGAACCCTGGGGCTACGACGTTGACCGTCACGCTGCGGCTGCCGAGCTCTTTGGCGAGGCTCTTCGAGAAGCCGATGATGCCCGCCTTCGACGCCGCGTAGTTGGTCTGCCCCGGATTGCCCATCACGCCGACGACCGACGAGATGTTGATGATCTTGCCGCCGCGCTGGCGCATCATAGGCCGGTAGGCGGCTTTGCAGAAGTTGAATACGCCTTTCAAGTTGGTGGCCATCACGGCATCCCAGTCATCCTCTTGCAGGCGAAGAAGCAGGCCGTCGCGCGTGATGCCGGCATTGTTCACCAGCACGTCGAGCGTGTCCCAGGCGTCTAGGACCTGCTGCACCGTGTCCTGTGCGGCGTCTATGTCGGCCACGTCGCCCTGGATGGCGAGCGCCTCCGTGCCCTGGTCCGTGAGGTCCGCTACAATGGACTCTGCTTCGTCCGACGACGACCGGTACGTAAAGGCGACGCGGGCACCGGCTTGGGCAAAGGCACCGACTAGGGCGCGGCCAATTCCGCGCGTACCGCCCGTGATGAGAACACTCGTGTCGCTTAGGTTAACCTGCATGTGTACGTAAAGAACGAATGGAGTTAAGGGGAAGATGGAGGAGGAAGCACCTCGTCGAACGACCAGGTAAAGTAGTAACGCCCCGCCGGGGAACCGCTGATGTACAGCCGGAGCTGACGCACGCCCTCTAGAATGTCGCGCCCGTCGACCTGGCGCTTGAAAAAGAAAATGTTGCGTCGGTAGAACGTACGGTCGCCGGCGATGACCGCCTCGCGGGCCGGCTCGTTGTACACGTCATCGGGCCGATACTCATTGCCTTGATCATCGCGAAGGGTGATGAACGCACCGGGCGTCCCAACGATGGTGCTGCTGATATCTCGTCCCGCTGGTGGCGAGCCGATGAAGCGATACAGATCGATTTGCAGCGTCTGCTGGGACTCTTGCCGGCGCTTCGCGATGCGCTGCTGGGCCAGGTCCTTCGATAAGGTATTGACCCCTTCCTCGGCGGCTAGTGCAGCCAGCGACAAGTCAAGACTCCACAGCGTAGCGAAGGACCGATACGACTGGCGCGAGTCAAACGTCCGCTGCGCCGATTGGCTGACCCACGTGGCCGACCACTCTCGCATCAAGCGCTCGTACGGGTAGTCGAGCTGAAATGCGATCCGGTTTTCTTTCTCAACCAGCGAAAGTATTTCGAGCGTGTCTGGATGACTCGGCGGCTTGGCCTCGCTGGACACATAGCCGTACGCGATGCGCTCCACGTCGGCGGAGAACTGGCTCGTGCTTGTGCAGGCGGCCAGTGCGCTGACCAGCACGAGGAGCCCCACGGCGGTGAGAACGGCAGAACGAACGGGGCCGACATGCGGAAGGTGGCGCGGGATCATGGTACAGCTCCCAGCGCGGCACGCACGCTGATCGAGTTCGACAGTCTGTGCCTTAACGTACGAAAGCGCGCCGGAAAAGACACGGCGGCTTCTACGCGTCGGCAAGAGCCTTCACCTCGGCTGCCATGCCTGCGCCGTGGGTCTCCGCGTCGCGGCCAATGGTGCGCCGCACGAGGCCGCGTAATACCTTGCCGGCGCCCACTTCAATGAAGCGCCCTGCCCCGCCAGCCTCCATGGCCTGCAGCGTCTGCGCCCAACGGACCGGCGCGCGAAGTTGCGCGAGCAGTTGCGTCCGGATCTCGTCCGGATCGGTCGTCGGCTGGGCGGTCACGTTCAGGTATACGGGGCACTGCGGGGGTCGGATGTCGACGGTGTCGAGCACCTCGGCCAGTCCGTCTTCGGCGTATGCCATGAGCGGTGAGTGAAACGCCCCGCTAACGGGGAGGCGGATCGTGCGGCCCGGCAGGTCGTCCATGGCTTGCTCTACAGCCTCCACGTCGCCCGAAATGACGATCTGCCCCGGTGCGTTGAAGTTGGCTGGTTGCACCACGGCCTCGTCTCCATCGGAAACTTCTTGGCACACAGACTCAATCGTCTCGTCGTCGACGCCGAGCACGGCGGCCATCGCGCCGGGGCGGCGCTCGCCGGCCTCGGCCATCAGCTCGCCACGGCGCCGTACGACGCGTAGCCCATCTTCGAACGAGAGCGCCTCCGAGGCGGCCAGAGCGCTGTACTCGCCCAAGCTGTGGCCGGCCGCCATGTCGGGCGCAATGCCTGCATCGGCCAGGACGGCCATCACGGCCAGGCTGTGCGTGTAGAGCGCTGGCTGCGTGACTTCCGTCTGCTTCAGCGCGTCCTCGGCAGCGGCCTCATCGTCGGCGCTGCGACCAAACATGACGTCGGTGAGCGCGTAGCCTAGCAGCTCATCAGCCGCGTCGAAGCGCGCCCGGGCCGCCGGCGCATGCTCGTAGAGATCCTGTCCCATGCCGACGAATTGCGAGCCCTGGCCGGGAAAAAGAAAGGCGGTGGTCATGATGGATGTGCGGGTTGCGGGTACAGAGTACAGGGCGTAAATCGGGTAGGCCGACCTGTAGGCAAGCCGGGCCGCTCAGAGCGGATACGTCAGTTGGAGGGGGCCGTACCGGTGCCGTCATAGGCCCATTTCAAGTAGCTGGCGCCCCAGGTGAACCCGCCCCCAAAGGTGGCGAGAACGAGGTTGTCCCCGCGGCGGAGGTCGCCCTCCCAATCATACAAACAGAGCGGGATTGTAGCCGCAGTGGTGTTGCCGTATCGCTCAATGTTCAGCATCACCTTATCCTCGGACAGCCCCATCCGGTTGGCCGCCGCATCGATAATCCGCTTGTTAGCCTGGTGCGGGACGAGGTAGCGCACGTCATCGCCGGTAAGTTCATTGCGTGTCATGATGTCCTCGCACGCGTCCGCCATGGCCGTCACGGCGTAGCGGAAAACCGAGCGGCCCTCCTGGTGGATGTAGTGCATCTTTTCATCGACCGTATCATGCGTTGGCGGGTGGAGGCTCCCGCCCCCGTGCATGCACAGCAAGTCCCACTTGGAGCCGTCGACGTCGTGGACCGTGTCAATGACCCCGACCGGATCACGCGTCGGCTCAAGCAGAACGGCGCCTGCCCCATCCCCAAACAGGATGCACGTCGTGCGGTCGGTGTAGTCGACAATGGAGCTCATCGTGTCGGCCCCGATGACGAGCACGTTCTTGTGCTGGCCGCTTTCGATAAAGCGCGCGCCCGTCGTCAGCGCGTAGAGGAATCCGCTGCACGCTGCCGACAGGTCGAAGCCCCAGGCGTTCTCGGCTCCGATGGCATCTTGTACAAGGCACGCCGTGGATGGGAAAAACATGTCCGGCGTCACTGTGGCCACCACGATGGCGTCAATCTCGGCCGGGTCAAGGTCGCGCTTAGCGAGCAACTCTTCCGCCGCTTTCGTGGCCATGTGGGCGGTAGCTTTCCCGTCGTCCTTCAGGATCCGTCGCTCGCGGATGCCGGTGCGCGTCCGGATCCACTCGTCGTTGGTCTCCACCATGCCTTCGAGGTCATGGTTCGTGAGGCGCTCTTCCGGGAGGAAATGGCCCACCGCTGTGATGGCGGCACGCAGTGGGCGGGATGCAGGGGACGGGGTGGCAGAAGACATAGCGAGGGGTAGTGGGAATCGATCATGAGGGCGCCGGACTACGCAGCGAACGTGGAGGCCATAGGGCTGACCACGTCCTTCGCCGCAGTGTCGGCCGCCGAGAGAATCATTTGTTGGATGGCCACCGCGGACGACCGGCCGTGCCCGATAAGCACGTGGCCATTAACGCCAAGCAGCGGTGCCCCCCCGCGTTCTTCCGGGTCGAACCCCTTCTTGACGCCCTTCAGCACCTGACCTACAATGCGTTGCTCGTTGGGGGCGAGCCCCTGTCGCTGCATCTCCTGCTGAGCAAGGCGCGGGAGCACCGTCGTTACGCTCTCACCAAACTTGAGCAACACGTTGCCCACGAACCCATCGCAAATGACGATGTCGGCTGCGTGGGTGAAGATGTCTCCCCCCTCGATGTTGCCCCGAAAGTGCACGTCGGGCGCGTCAGATAGCAACGTGTAGGCCGCCTTCACCTGCTCGTTGCCTTTGCCGGGCTCCTCGCCAATGTTAAGCAGCGCCACCGTCGGATCGTCGTTCTCGAAGACGTGGCGCACGTAAATGGTGCTCATCTGCGCGAACTGCACGAGGTGCTCGGGCTTGCAGTCGACGTTGGAACCGATGTCTGTGACGATGCACGACCCCTGAAACGTCGGGAAGTATCCGACAATGGTGGGGCGGTGCACACCCGGAATGCGACCCAAGATGAAGAGCGACGCGCCCATGATGGCACCTGTATTGCCGGCGCTTACGAAGGCGTCAGCCTGCCCCTCCTTTACGGCGCCGAGCCCTCGGTGGATCGATGACTGCGTCTTGCTTTTCACCGCGGCGCTAGGTGCCTCCCCCATCTCAATGACGTGCGGGGCATCGATGACCTGAACAGACAGCGCCGCAGCCTGGTCGTGCGCCGCAAGTTCTTGTTCGACGGCGTCCTCGGGTCCAAAGAGGAGGATCTGGAGGTCATCGGGCGCGTGCTGGATGGCGCGGATGACCCCTTCGATAACAACAGACGGGGCTTCATCGCCACCAACAGCATCCACAGCGATACGCATGATTGAGTGGCAGTTTCGTGATTAAGGCGTAAGCGACCAGGAGTGAGCACGGGCCCGGCGGCGCAACATGCCACCGGGCCTGCCGAGCGCCAAGCTACAAAAGCGACCAAAAAAAATGCACGCTTCGCACTTCGGAGGATGGCAGAGTACATCCGAAGGGAAGCGCGCCGGGCTCGTCACGCGCTTGGGGCTTGATGCGCCCCACGCAGCTTGAGACTACACCAGGAATTCGTCGGCCGGCTCCATCACCTTCCGGCCGCGGTAGTAGCCACAGCTGGTGCACACGTGATGCATGACTTTCGGCGTGCCGCAATTCGGGCATTCCATGAGTTGTGGTTCCTTCAACCCGTTATAGTAGGTCGACCGCCGCTTGCGGGTTCGGGACTTCGAATGTCTTCTCTTAGGGACAGCCATAAGATGTTTGTCAGTCTTGGGTCAGTAAGCGCGTGCGCCCTCCATCTATGATGACCGCTGTGATTTGTTCGGAGGATAGCACGCAGTAGGCGAATCGATGATGAAAACCGGATTAGTTGCGGGGGCTCATTCATCTGATGAGTTGCCGGTATCCTCCCGCAGTTCACGCAGCGCCTCCCAGCGCGGGTCGATGTCATCCTGCGCGTCCTCATCGTCATCTGCTGGGGTGCCAAACTGGAGTTGAATGTCTTCGTCCTCGGCCCCAGGGGCGACCTTGCGTTGGGGGACGGAAAGCAGGAGTGTGTCGCGCACGAGGTCGGTCACGTCGATGGTCCGATCGGTGGGGTCGAGCACCCGCACCTCGTCAAAGGAGTCACTCTCCGCGCCCACCATGTGCTCTGGACCAAACAAGACCTGGTAGGCCCCTTCCAGCGGCTGGTCATACAGGCGCTGCGTCCGGTCGCAGGTCAGCTCCGCCGTGGCGTGTGCGTCGAGGCTGACCAAGATGCGGTCGCGGTGGCAATCAAGGCGGGCCAGCACGTGGACATCCGAAAAGGTGTTTGGGTCGAGGTCCACCTCATCGGGGTCGGGCGTAAGCTCCACATGGTGGACACCCGACTGAAATGACGTGATGTCAATCTCCAACATGAAAATCGGGCACCTTGTGTACATCGGATCAAGTGGCAATCGGCGTTTTGCGCCGACAGCCCATGACTTACTTTTTTGCGCGGTACCGAGTTCCAGCCTCTGTCCATCGGCATGATGCACGGGAGGCTCCCCCTCTGTGTCATCCGGGGTCCCGCCTGGGTGCATGATGGGGTCGGGGTGAACTATCCGGAATCGCAATATTTTGCCTTGACGTTGCGGGGCCGGATGGTTAACGTGGGTGTCCATCTAACGGAACCGCGACCCCGGCGCCTACTGGCACGGCACGCCGGACGCTCCAGCCTCAGCCGCCTCACGGATTGAGGCTTTTTGCATACGAAAATGCCAACCCGACGCTGCGCCCTGAAGCCCGAGCTCAGCGCCTCCTGATCCCACGGCGGAGCCGGCGCTTGCATCAACGTACAGAATTCATGCTTGCAAAAGCTGGCAGCCCGCGCCACCGTCTCTGCGGCGGATTGGTCAGGACGCCCCCCTTGCTCGCCGGGGCATCGACGCTCGCTCGCATCCCCGGCACGCTCGCATCCCCTGAAAGCCCGATGCGCTCAGCC
>CAYFQN010000126.1:0-1247 GCA_964345285.1 uncultured Rhodothermales bacterium | reverse complement strand
CAGAGTGAGTGCGCGTTACAGAGTGAGTGCGCGTTACAGCAAGCATGCGCACGAACAATTTACAAGACCTTAGCTCCTCGCGCCTGCGCTGACGCGCCGAGATACAAAGAACCCAGGATACAGAGAGTGTAGTGCAACGAAGCCTCTCTCCTGACCAGGGCGGCTCCTGGGATCGGATGCTGCACTCCGCTCCAGTGGTTTCCCATATCGCCAAGCACTCGACGTTTTTCACCTCCACCGGACCCCGGTGGTACCATAGACGACAGCATGGATCGGTCCCCTGAATCGGTTTGGAATGAGTGCCTTGACATCATCCGAGACAACATCAGCCGACAGAGCTACAAGACGTGGTTCGAACCGCTGAGAGCGGTATCGCTGGAGGAAGAGGACAACCTTGCGAAGCTGACCATCCAGCTTCCGAGCCGCTTCTACTATGAGTGGCTGGAGGAGCACTACTTCTCTCTGCTTCGCAAAACAGTCACGAAGGTCATTGGGCCGCGCGGTCGGCTCTTCTACGACATTGTCATCGAGCAAGAGGACGTGGAGCGGGACGGTGCGTCGATGCACCTCCCGGCCCGCCAACCGGCTAACGAGCCGCCGTCGTCGCCTGCCGACTCATCCCCTCGTAGCGAGCCACCGGACGCGTCGGCGCAGCCTGCCGATGACGCAGCCCCATCGACCCCGCCGCGCTCAGACGATACGGCGCCTGGCGAGCCGCCTTCAGGGGGAGGCCGGCAGGCCGCACAGAACCCGCAGGAACCGACCGGGTCGGGGTCCACGCCGGCCCAGGCCACGGACCAGGAAGCCCCTGAGGACGTGCCGGTGCAGAACCCGTTCGCGATCCCCGGCATCCAGAAGGCGGAGATCGACAGCCAGCTCAACGACAGCTATACGTTCGAGCGCTTCATCGAGGGCGATTGCAACCGGCTGGCGCGTAGCGCGGCGTGGGCCATCGCGCAGGAGCCGGGCGGCACAAGCTTCAACCCCTTCCTAGTGTACGGCGGCGTAGGCCTGGGCAAGACACACCTCATCCACGCCATCGGCAACTACGCCCACGCCAACGAAAACGCCGATAGCGTGCTCTACGTCTCCAGCGAGCGCTTCACGACCGAGTTTGTGCAGTCGATCCAGCGGAACCGCATCAGCGAGTTTTCGATGTTCTATCGCCAGATCGACCTACTCATCGTCGATGACGTGCAGTTCTTCAGCGGCAAGGAGAAGACGCAGGAGGAGTTTTTCCACATCTT
>CAYFQN010000125.1:0-9568 GCA_964345285.1 uncultured Rhodothermales bacterium | reverse complement strand
TACCGCCGCCTCGACAATTACCGCCGTGCCCCGTGGGGCTACCGAATCCGTCTTCTCTTTATTAACTTAATGGCAGCGTCACGTATCTTAGCGTTCTTAGCGTAGGTGACGTATCGTGCTCTGCACCACGCCCCCTGCCTGCTCCTCCTGATCTAACTGGATCTACTCCATGCGTGTGCGGCTTTTCTCTTTTCTCTCGCTCGTGCTTGGCGTGAGCCTCGTCCTGAGTGCGTGCCAGCAAGACCATGTGCCAGCGCCAGAGTCGGAGGCGTACCGTAGCGTGGTTTCCTCCTTCTACACCGGGGTGGCGGCCATTCAGGTCGGGGAAAACTTCCGGGCCGAAGGGCGCCTGACCGAAGTGACGGAGCAGGCCCCTGGGGAACCTGCCGGCTGGGCCAACCGCGGCGTGCTTGCGCTCCGGCAGCAAAACGTGGAAGAGGCCGCAGGCTACTTGGAGCGGGCTCGATCGTTGGCTCCGGGGAGTGGGATGATGCAATACCTCTCAGGGGTCTTGGAACGAGAGCGCGGTCAACTAGGACCTGCTGTTGAATACTTCCGCGCCGCCGTTGAGGCCGACTCGACGCACTACCGCGCGCAGTTTGCCCTCGTACAGACGCTGGAGCAACAGGGCACGGACGCCAGCAATGACGAGGCGCTTCGGCTTATGAATCGCCTTCGGCAGCAGCTTCCGGACAACCTCGTCGTGTCGCTGGAGCGGGCCCGGCTCGCCGCCAAGCAGGGCCGCGCCACACTGCTGCAGCAGACCGTCGACGCGCTGGCGAGCCGCTCGGGCCCATGGCCGGCCGGCATGCAGGAGCAGTTCCAGAACGTGCAGGAGGCCACCGCCCAGTCCGACCTGCAGGGCGCCACAACGCAGATCGCCTTTCTCACAAACGAGCTCCAGCGCCTCCCGCAGTACCAGTTGGATCGGGCCACCGTGCAGCCGCCCGTCGGGCAGATCGGGGAGTTGGTGACCCGCTTCCTCCGCATGCCAACGCCTCGTGCCACGCCGGCTCCGCCGGATACGGCGTTGCAGTTCGCCGCCGACTCGCTCTCTATTCCAGACGAGTCGTGGGACTGGGTGGGCGATATCGTACTATCGAGCGACGACCCCGTGGACCTGATCGTGGCCAACGGCCCCTCCGCCTGGATTCGAACCGGCTTCCAGCGCTCGGAAACCGTCCCGTTCCCCGGAGGACCGACCGAGACGCCGCCTACCCGCCACGGTCTCACGGCGCTGGATTATGACTATGACTTCCGGATGGATGTGGCCATGGCTGGCGCGGGCGGCGTGCGCCTGTATCGCCAGACATCGCAAGGCACGTTTGAGGATGAGACGGCCACGGCCATTCCCGCGGCAGCGCGCAACCGGCCGTACGAGGGGGTATGGACCGCCGACCTCGACATGGAGGGCGACCTGGACCTCGTGCTCGCCCCACCGACGGGGGCGCCCGTCACGCTCCGCAACAACGGCGACGGCACGTTTGCCACCACAACGCTCTTCCCCCCAGTTGACCAGCTGCGCCAGTTCGTCTGGGCAGACATCGACGGCGACGGCGACCCGGACGTGGCCACGATCAACGCGGGGGGCCGGCTGCAGGTGTTCGCCAACCAGCGCCAGGCCGACCCGCGCTTCGCCGACCGGCCGCTGCCCGACACGCTAGCGACAGCCATCGCGCACGGCGCGGGCGACGTCAACAGCGACGGCACGCTCGACCTCGTCATCTTACAGGCAGATGGTGATCTACACCGCCTCAGCGCGACCCCAAACGGAACGTGGGAGGCAGCTCCCCTCGCGCGCTGGCCTGATGCTTCGTCCAGTGCCACGACCGAGTCGGCGCGGCTGTTTGTGAGGGATTTCGATAACAATGGGGCGCTCGACGTACTGGCCTCCACGCCGTCTGCCGGCCGGTTGTGGCTCAGCACGGCGAACGGCACGTTTCAGTCCAGCTCCACCCCGATTGATGGCCACGTCTTCACGCCGTCCGACATCCGAGGCGAGGGCCGGCTCGATCTGCTAGCGCTCGATACCGGTGGTACCCCGCGCCGGTTAACGAACCTCGGCGCGCTCGGCTATCAGTCGAAGACGATCCGCCCACGGGCAGCGCGCGTTCAGGGCGACCGGCGCATCAACCCATACGGACTGGGGGGCGAGATCGAGCTGCGCACGGGACTTCTCTTCCAGAAGCAGGTCATCGACGGGCCAACGGTCCTCTTTGGCTTGGGCGAGAACAAGGCCGCTGACCTCGCGCGCATCATCTGGCCGAATGGGACCGTGCAGGCGGAATTTGACCTGCTATCGACGCAGACGGCACTCACCCGACAGCGGCTCAAGGGCTCGTGCCCATGGGTCTACACGCACAACGGCGAGGAATTTCAGTTTGTCACCGACTTCCTCTGGCGCACGGCGCTTGGCCTGCGCATCAACGCGCAGGGGACCGCGAAGGTGATCCACAGCGAGGACCGCATCAAGATTGACGGCGACGCCCTTGCGCCGCAGGATGGTTACTACGACATCCGCATCACCGGCGAGCTATGGGAGACGCACTTCTTCGACCATGTCTCGCTCATGGCGGTGGACCACCCCTCCGATGCCGACATCTTTGTGGACGAACGGTTTACGGTGCCGCCCTCGGCGCCCCCCATCCGGACGACGAGCCCACTGCAGCCGATCGACCGTGCACTCGATCATGAGGGGCGCGACGTGACAACCGTGGTGCGCGAACGCGATGGCGACTACCTCGACACGTTCGACCTCGGCCCCTTCCAAGGCGTTGCCAAGGAGCACTTTGTGGAAATCGACCTCGGCGATGATGTGCCGGTGGACGAACCGCTCTGGCTTGTCGCCTCCGGCTGGGTGTACCCGACAGACAGCTCGATCAACCTGGCGATTGCGCAGGGCGATCACCCTGCGCCGCAGAGCCTCCAGCTCGAAGTGCCCGACGGCAACGGCGGCTGGACGGTAGTGCGGGATGACCTCGGCTTCCCGGCTGGCAAGTCGAAGACCATGCTGATCAGCCTGTCGGATGTCTTTGGCTCGGACACGCCGCGCCGCGTCCGCCTGCGCACCACGATGGAAATCTACTGGGACCGGCTGGCGTGGGCCGCCGGCCGCGACGACACCACAACGGAGATCCACCGCCTCGATGCGGAGACGGCCGACCTGCGCTACCGCGGCTTCTCCGCCGTGCGCCAAGCAAGCCGCCGCCACCCTGAGATTCCCATCTACGACAGTCTCGCCGCCACCACGCCCATCTGGCGCGACCTCGTGGGCTACCACACGCGCTTCGGCGACGTGCGCGAACTCACCGAGCAGACGGACGATCGCTACGTGATCATGAACGCGGGCGACGAACTACGCTTCCGCTTCCCGGCCCCACCGCCTCCGCCCGAGGGCTGGACACGCTCTTTCGTGCTCGTTGGCGACGGCTGGGTGAAAGACGGTGACTACAATACAGGCTACTCAACCACCGTGCGCCCACTGCCCTATCACGGGCAAACGGACTACGATGAACCGCCCGGTCGCCTGGAGGATGACCCCGTTTATCAGCGGCACACTGCGGACTGGACCACGTATCATACTCGGTACGTTACTCCACGGTCGTTTCAACACGCCTTGGCACCCACCAACTCCCAGCCTTAAGTCATGCAGCGGTCTCTCATTCGAATCGTCACGACGGTGATCTTCGTGGGGCTTCTCGCGGCTCCCATCGTCATCAAACGGGTCTCATCGGATACAGGCGGGGACAGGACCCTGTCCGAAGATGCCGCGCTGGAACGCTACGGCTTCGCGCTGCAGGAGGTGAGCCAGTCCGTGGGCATCGGCTTCACGCATCAGCCGCCACAGCTCGACGCAAAGCTCGACCACATCATGCCCGAGGTGGCATCTACGGGCGCCGCCGTGTCGGTCGTCGACTACAACAACGATGGGTACCAAGACCTGTACGTAACCAACAGCGCATACGGCACCCAGAACGCACTGTACGAGAATCAGGGCGACGGCACGTTCGAGGACGTCGGGCCGGCGCTGGGCGTGGCGGCTATCAACCAGCGCGGCACGGGCACCTCAATGGGCGCCGTGTGGGGCGACTACGACAACGACGGCTACGAGGACCTCTTCGTCTATAAATGGGGCCGGCCCGAGCTGTACCACAACGACCAGGGCGACGGCTTCACGCGCGTGACCGACCAGACCGGCCTCCCCGACTGGCTCAATGCCAACACGGCCGTCTGGCTTGATTACGACCTCGACGGGCTCCTCGATCTCTTCGTCGGCGGCTTCTACCGGGCCGACCTCAACCTATGGGAGCTGGAGTCCACGCGCATGATGCGCGACAGCTACGAGTACGCCGCGAACGGCGGGCGCAACCTCCTCTTCCACAACCGGGGCGATGGCCGCTTCGAGGAAGTCGGTGAGCAGATGGGCCTGACCAGCACGCGCTGGTCGCTCGCCGCAACCGCTGCCGACCTCAACGGCGACCGCTACCCGGACCTCTTCATAGCCAATGACTTTGGCGTCGACGAGCTGTACCTGAACGACGGTGGGGAGCACTTCCGCAACATCAGCCGCGCCTCCAACATCAGCCGCACCCCGAAGAGCGGAATGAATGCCACGATGGCCGACGTGCTCAACCGCGGGCAGTGGTCGATCTACGTGAGCAACATCTCGGAAAGTGGCCTGCTGCTGCAAGGCAACAGCCTTTGGGTCCCAACCTCCTCATCAGGCGAAAGCCCTGAATTCCAGAACCTAGCCGATGCGCTCGGCGTGGAGCTTGCTGGCTGGAGCTACGGCGCGCAGTTCGGCGACCTGAACAACGACGGCTGGCTCGACCTCTTCGTCACCAACGGCCACTTCTCCGGCGAGACGCGGGAAAGCTACTGGTACGATTTCTCGAAAGTGGCCGGCGGGCACGAAGGCATCATCGCTGATGCAGCCAACTGGCCAGCGATGGAGGGCCGCAGCCTTTCCGGCCACCAGGCGAACCGCGTCTGGATAAACGACGGCGCCGGCCGCTTTCAGGACGTTGGCAATGCAGTGGGCGGCGTGAACACGTTCGACGGCCGCGCCGTAGCCCTCGCCGACCTCTGGAACCGGGGCACGCTGGACGTGATCGTGGCGCATCAGCGCGGACCGCTCAGCGTGTATCGTAACACGGTGCGCCCGAACCATCGTTGGATCGGCTTCAAGCTGGAGGGCACGCAGAGCAACCGCAGCGCGATCGGCGCCGAGGTGGAACTCTTCTGGGCCGACCAGCAGCAGATGCAACGCGTGGATGGCGGGAGCGGCTTTAGCGCCCAGAACCAGCGCCCCCTACACTTCGGACTCGGCACGGCCGAACGCGTCGAACGAGCCGTCATCCGCTGGCCCTCGGGCGAGGAGCAGACCCTCACCGATCTGGCTGTTGATACCACCCACACTGTTCAAGAACCGCGATGAAGCTCAATCTGCGCTACGTGCCGCCAATCCTGATCTCGCTGATCCTGATTACGGCACACGTCTCATACGGCATCCTCAAGAGCTACGAAGCCATTGCGCTGGCCATCGGCGCGAGCGTGGCGACGGAGCTCATTCTCGGCCGCCTCTACTGGGGCGAGTGGCCCAACATCTCGAGCGGCTACACCTCGGGCATCAGCGTAGCCATCCTCGTCCGCTCACCGATGCTCTGGCCCTTCGCGCTGTGCAGCGTGATGTCGATCATGTCGAAATACGTGATCCGTGTGAAGGGTCGGCACATCTGGAATCCGTCCAACTTTGGGCTCTGCGCGCTCTTCTTCCTGGCGCCGTTCGCCGTCGCCCCGCTTAACACGCAGTGGGGCAACAACCTCTGGCCGATGCTGGTGATCTGGGTGATCGGCCTCGTCACTATCTGGCGCGTGAAACGAGCACACATCACGCTCACGTACATCGCCGCCTTTCTCGTCCTCGCCTTCGTGCGCACGTACTTCACGGGCGATTCCTTCCTGGCCGAGGCCGCGCCCATCACGGGGCCGATGTATCAGCTCTTTGCGCTGTTTATGATCACGGACCCGAAGACGACTGTCTCGTCCAAGACGGGCGAGATCATCGTCACGGTGATCATCGCCATCGTGGAGCTATTCTTGCGACTTGGCGAGGTCGTGTACGCGCCGTTCTACGCGCTCTTCATCGTGGGACCCATCGCGATGCTCGTCGATATTTACTGGCTCGATAGCGACACCGCACCGGCCGAAATGGCCAACAAGACTGCCGCCGCGGACGCGTCCGCGGAGACCGCCTCAGTCGCCGGGGCCACCGCTTGAAGCGAGCCCAACTCAGCGCCCAGCCAGTGGTGCTGCTTCCGTCGCCGGGACCCGGATGACCTGCAGCCGGTCGTCGTTGCGGGCCGCGACGAGGAAGCGCGCGCCCTCCGCGCCGCGCAGCAGGTGGAGCGCCCGCACTTCGCCCTCCAGGTAGAGGTTGCTTTCAGTAGGCGGCACAGCGGTCAAGCCATCCTCCGTGCCGCGCAGCCAGTGGCCGTAGCTGGCGTCGTAGCGGCCCTGCTCGGCGCGCACGCCGTGGAAGTTGCCACCTGCTACGAGGTCCTGCTGCCCGTCGCCGTCGATGTCATCGGCAAGGAGAGCGTAGAGGGGCGCGATCTGCGCACGGGCCGGCAGTTCGTGCAGCGCGAACGTGCCGTCGCCCTGGTTCTCGGCCCACACGTGAGCAAAGGTGCGTGCCGTGCGAACCGTCGCCTCCTCCAACCGATCCGCCGGAACGAGGTCGTCGATTCGGCTGTCGCCGAACGACGCGTACGTCGGGAAGCGTGCCCTCAGGCCGTCGATCTGCTGAGCAAGCAGGTCAAGATTGTAGAAGGGATACGAGACGCCGTCGTTGACGTACGTCAGGATGGACTCGCGCCGGCCGTTGCCGTCCACATCGACGCGGTACAGCCGGATCGGCTGCTCGGCTGTCGCTTTCAGCAGGCTGTTAAGGCCCAGGTTGCCGGCAACAAGGTCCGTATCGCCGTCACCGTCCAGATCCGTGGCGTGCACGGCGTTCCACCAGCCGTTGGTCTGCCCGAACCCGGCTGCGGCCGTCCGTTCCTCGAAGCGACCGTCCGGTTGCTGGACGAAGAGGCGCAGCGGCATCCACGTGCCAGCCACGATGAGGTCCGAGCGCCCGTCGCCGGTGGCATCCAGCCAGGCGGCGTCGGCTACCATGCCCGCCTCGGCCAGCGCCGGCGCGCGCTCGGCCGTCACATCGTGGAAGCGGCCGGTGCCGTCATTCTCCAGCAGATAGCTCGGCGGGATGGCGCCGTACTGCCGCGCCACGACGCGCCCCCCGACGAACAGGTCGACGTCGCCATCTGCGTCAAAGTCGGCCGGGGTGACGGTGCCGCCGTTGGCCACTGCCGCATCGGGCAGGGCGCCCTCGGCGCGGTGGAACGCGCCGGCCCCATCGTTTAGGTAGAGGCGGTCGCGCAATGGGTCGGCGGTGCCCCAGAACTCGTTGCCGGCGCTCACCACGTACAGGTCGAGGTCGCCGTCGGCATCGGCGTCGAAGAAAGCCGCGTCGACGTCTTCGTGCTGCTGATCCGTGCGCCACAGGGCGGTGTGGGTCGGCTGGAAGCGGCCGTCGGGGCGCTGCACAAGCAGCGAAGCCGGCTGGCCGCGCGCGCCGCCCGCAAAGACATCGTCGAGCCCATCGCCGTTGACGTCGCCCACGGCCAGCGCGGGCCCCTCGGTCGACAGCTTGTGCGGCATCAGCGGCTCGCGGATGAAGTCGTTGAAGCGGTTCTCTTCATGCCGATAGTCGATGGCAAGCTCGGCCGTCACGTCCGTAAAACGGGGCGGAGCAGACGGCGGCGCTGGATCGGGAGACGGATCGGCCGCATTGGCCTGCTGCAGCGTAAGGAGCTGGTCGGCGGCTACGTCCGTCAGTACCTGCCGGCGACCATCGGGCCACGTGATGCGCAGCGTGTCGACCCTGCTTAACGTGCCGAGCCCAACGTGTAGGCGCGGATCGACAGACGACTGATAACCGCGCGACGGCTGCTGTTCGAGGAGCTGGCGGCGGTCGCCCTGCACCACCTCCAGTACCGCCCCGATGCCCTGCGTGTTGGGTGCCGCCCCGTCGAGCCGGATCGACAGATAGCGGCGGTCGGTCAGTGAGTCGGCCCGGTTTTCCAGAATGGATGCCGGCGCATTGATATTGTTGGTGACGAGGTCGAGGTCGCCGTCGTTATCCAGATCCGCATAGGCGGCGCCGTTCGAGGTGCCGGCCTGGTTGAGCCCCCATGCGGCGGACCGGTCAGAAAACTGGAGAGCGCCTTCATTACGAAAGGCCACGTTGGGCACCTCGGCACGCGGCATACGCTGGAGCAGCATCGTGTCGCGCCCCGTGATGTCGCGCCCTATCGACGGAATCAACTCGTTCGACACGTAGTCGATATAGTCCAGATCGTTGGGCCGGCGATAGATCCCGTTCGACACGAACAGGTCTTTGCGGCCGTCGTTGTCGAAGTCCGCCAGGAGGGGTGCCCAGCTCCAGTCGGTGGCCTGGATGCCGGCCATTAGCCCGATCTCGCTAAAGCGGCCCTGTCCCTGGTTGAGGTGCAGCGTGTTACGCGCCAGCTGGTGGTGGTAGCCGTAGCGCCGTTTCAGGCGGTACACGTCCTCGCTGTCGTTCCCCGCTGTCGTCTTGCGAACGGCCTCGTCGGACGGCATCATGTCGAGCACGGCCACGTCGGGCCGGCCGTCGTTGTTCATGTCGGCCGCATCGACGCCCATCGACGACAGGCTGTTGTGCCCGGTGGCCGCCGCGATGGTTTCCGTGAACGTGCCGTCGCCGTTGTTGACGTACAGGTAGTCGTTCTCGTGGAAGTCGTTGGCGACGTACAGGTCCGGCCAGCCGTCGCCGTTGAGGTCGCTCACGGCCACGCCCAGGCCGTACCCAACGCGGCTGCCATAGATGCCGGCCGCCGCACTCACATCCACGAATTGGCCCCCATCATTCCGATACAGCTTGTCGCCTGCCTGCGGGTGCCGCTCCGTCCGCACCGTGGCCGGCTGATACGTGCGTTCGTCATGCGTCGAGTGGTTGACGAGGTACACGTCCAGATCGCCGTCGCCGTCGTAGTCAAAGAAGGCGGCGTGCGTCCCATAGCCGGCGTGATCCAGGCCGTAATCGGCCGCCTGCTCGCTGAACTGCGGCACGCCGTCCGCGTCGGTGCCCTGGTTGATGAACAGCTCGTTGCGTCCCTCCAGGCCGAGGTAGCCGCTCACGGCCGACACGTAGATGTCGAGCCGTCCGTCGCCGTTCACATCAGCCATCGTGACGCCCGCGGCCCAGTCGGCCGAGCCCGCGACGCCGGCGCGCTCGGTCACCTCCTCGAATGAGAAATTGCCCCGGTTCAGGTAGAGGGCGTTCGGCCCTTCGTTGGCCGTGAAGTAGAGATCGACGCGGTCGTCGCCGTTGACGTCGCCCACGGCCACCCCGCCGCCGTTGTAGTAGTACAGGTAGTTGACCATGTTGAGCGCCGCGCTCTCCGCGAGCCGATTTGCAAACGTGACGCCCGTTTCCTCCGGCGACCGGGCCTCGAACAGCGTC
>CAYFQN010000124.1:0-9599 GCA_964345285.1 uncultured Rhodothermales bacterium | reverse complement strand
ATCAAGCCGCTCGACGTTGGGGCGGGCGCTGCCGGTTGCCTGGGCGTGCGCAGGCTGGAGGGAAGCGGCGCTCAGCACGGCCAGCAGAAACCATAGGCTACCAGTTACAACCGAGCCGCGCCAGGCACTGGGTGTACGCAGCGTCTTGAGGGGCTGTTCGTCGGTTATCGGGTGCATAGACATGCCGCAGGGGCTCGATCAAACGCTGCCACTAGTTGTCGGCGTCGTGCGACGGGGGCGTTCGCACGCGGTTGGGCAGTTCGTTGGTGTCATCCGGGCGGATCTCGACGCCGCTGGATTCGAGGAGGTCGCCACACATGCCGATGGCATCCACCAGGCCAGCCGTCAGATTCTCGTTCTTGATCCCGGTACGGATGCGCTCTACGACGCCGATCCAATCGTCGGGGGCCACACGCTGGTTAATGCCGGCGTCACCTAGCACCTCGATGCGATGCTCAAGGAGCGAGACAAAAAGCAGAATGCCCGTGCGGTCGCGCGTGTTGAATACCTCTTCTTCCACAAACGCCGTCATGGCACGCTGGTGCACGGTCCGGTCGAGCCGGTCGGGGCCAGCGAGCCAGCGGCGAAGCGGCCGGATGGCGGCGGTGAGTCCCGCCCCCAGCGTACCCGCTAGCAGCGCGATCAGGACCGCCCCCCAACTGGTGTAGACCCAACCAAACCCCCAGCCCTGATAGAATTGCACGAAAAGCAGCACGGCCCCTAGCCCCACGATGGCCAATGCGGACGCTCCTCGCCAAATGGCGACGTCGTAATCGGCACTGCGCGGCACGATGTAAGGGATGATTTCCCCAGCCGTGCGCGTTTCAGCGTCAGCAACAGCCTCGCGGATGCGGTCTTCGTCGAGCGTAGCGAGCAGCTTTTCCATGGCGGTAGGGCGGGACGAGAGTTCAGCGCAAACACAGCAGAATATACATAAGCAGACACCGCAGTTTCATCCACGGCGCCCGACCCGTGCCGCACGCAAGGGGATTGTACTCCCGGTTACTCTCAGGACGACTCGCTTTCGCTGCTCATGCGAGACCGGATCGTTTCGATCGCCTGGTTGGCCTGCTGATAGTATGGCGAGTCTGTGCCCACAATCTCTTTTACGCGCTCGAACTGCTGGATAGCCTCCTCCGCGCGGCCAATCATGGTCAGCATAATGCCCTTGTTGAAACGGGCCTGGAAGTGATCGGGGTCCTCCTCAAGGACGCGGTTGATCTCCTCCACACCGCGCATCGGCTGGTTCGTCTGCAGAAAGGCCGTGGCCATGTCGGTACGAACGTCGAGGTTGTCGGGCTGCTGGTTAAGCACCTGCTGATAGGCCTGGACGACAGACTCGGCTACTTGCGACGAGGCCGGCTGCTGGCCCTCCAGGGTTTCCATCCAGCTGTAGAGCAGGTCGCCGGTCCGGCGCCACGCTTCGGGGCTGTCCGATGACTCCGCAATCCGGCGCTGGATAATGGCCGCCTGGCCCAACTGCCCTGCGCCTACATACAGGTTGACGAGTTCCTGCTGTTTGGCGCGCCGCTCTACCCCACTGCGCTGGCTGATCTCGTTCTGCAACGTTTCGATCTGGCCCCGGAGCTGCGAGGGGATTGAATCGGTAGCGGTTTGGCGTACGAGACCCAGCAGATTCGGTTCGCCCGACGCGGCGGCTTGCCCGCTTGCCGCACCCGATGCGCCGTTCCCCGTAGCAGCCAGCGGTTGGGCCCCGCTTCCGCCCTCACCGCCTCCGTTCCCCCCCCACTGCACTTGCTGGCTCAGCGTGCTGGCGAGAAACAGCCCTACGACCGCTAGCAAAGCCACCCCAACCACGATGCCCACCTGATAGGACGTTGGGGAGCTGTCGCCAACATCGCCAGCCGATGGTTCGTCTTCCGAAGGATCGGACGCCGAGGCGCTCTCCTGCGCACGCGGCAGTTCGGCATCGACCGGCTTGGTGCCCGTTGCCTCCACGGCCTGTAACGCTTCCCCACATTGGCTACAGAACCGGGCGCCCGGCGGGTTTTCCCAACCGCAGGCGTTACAATACACCCCATCACAATACGCCCCATCGTCCGCAACATCTTGGTCGGCTGAGCCACCAGAGGACGAGGCTGCAGCGTCAGGATCTTCCACCTGGGGGAGGTCGGTCGCGGTCACAGGCGTGCCACACAAGTCGCAAGCGTCGGCCGCATCGGGCAGCCGGGCTCCGCAGGCAGGGCACGTGCGAGTTTCGTCTGTGCTCATGGGGTACTAATTGGATTGAGATTCGTCGGTGGAGGCGCTTGCCTTCATGCGGGCATCGACTGCCTCTTCAAGCTGTTTTGAGACATTAAAGACCGGCACGTAGCGCGCCTCGACCTGGATGGGCTCGTTAGTCTGCGGATTCCGCGCCGTGCGCGGGGCGCGATGCTGCACAGAGAAGGAACCGAAGCCGCGCAACTCGATCCGCTCACCTTCCTTAAGCGCTTGGCCGACGACCGTCATGAAGCCGTCGACGACGGCCTTGGTCTCGATTTTAGTCAGCCCCGTGCCTTCAGCAAGACGATCTACGATATCGGCTTTTGTCATGGCGGGTCGCGGTCGGTTGGCTGGGCAAGACGACACGAGGAATGCTCGGGGGCGATTTTGGCTCTTTGGAACGAAAGCACACAGCGACATGATTCAGAATCTTCCGCGAATCCACCACGGGGAGCCAAACAGGCAGAGGCTCCATTCGAGAATCCAGTCGCTCACGCTTACTTTTAAGACATAATCAGTTGACCTCCTCCCTGCATTCGCATCGTCATGCTCCGCCGCCTTTTTCTCCTCACGGCCTTCGTGCTGCTCACGTCCCCCGCTCTCGCCCAAGCGCCCGATGACTGGGCGCAAGAGGTGGCCTACGACATGGACATCACGCTGAAGGCCGACCGTCATCGCATGTTCGGCACGCAGCGGGTAACGTACACGAACAACGCGCCCGATACGCTCCAAACCGTCTACTATCACCTTTACTTCAACGCCTTCCATCCGGCCTCAATGATGGCCGAGCGGAACCGCCACCTCCCCGACCCCGATGGGCGCGTGGTGCCGCGCATCTTTAACCTTGGGCCCGATGAGGTCGGCTTCCACCGGGTGGAGGAGCTCACGCAGGATGGCACGGACGTCTCGTTTACCATCACCGACACGGTGTTACGCGTCGACCTCGCTGAACCCATCCCACCAGGCGGCTCGACGACGTTTTTTATGCGATTCAACTCGCAGGTCCCGCTGCAGACGCGCCGCAGCGGCCGCGACAACCGTGAGGGGATTGACTACTCGATGAGCCAATGGTATCCCAAACTAGCCGAGTACGACGAGCGGGGCTGGCATGCTGACCCCTACGTGGGCCGCGAGTTCTACGCGCCGTTCGGGACGTTTGAAGTGGATATCACCCTGCCCGCCAACTACACGGTGGGATCGACCGGCATGCTGCAGAATCCTGACGCCGTCGGCCATGGCTATGAGATCGACGGCACGGGCACCTACCGCCCCGGCGACGGCCATGATGCCCCCACCGACTCGCTGACGTGGCGCTTCCGCGCAGAAAACGTGCACGACTTCGCTTGGGCCGCCGATCCGGACTACATCCACGAGCGCATCGATGGGGGTGATGGGATCGTCTACCACCTGCTCTATGAACCGGACGTCGAAGACCGATGGCAGCCCATGGACCAATGGGTGCCCGGCCTGATCCAGTTCTTCAGCGACGAGTACGGTCCCTACCCCTATCCGCAGTTCACCGTCGCCCAAGCGGGTGATGGTGGCATGGAGTACCCGATGATCAACTTCCTTACGGGCGAGCGGTCCCCCGGCTCGCTGCTCGGCGTGACGGCGCATGAAGCCGCCCACGAATGGTTTTATGCCGCGCTTGGCACCAATGAGGCGGACTATGCCTGGATGGACGAAGGCTTTACCTCGTATGCCACCACAGAAGGCGTCGCGCACATACGCGGCATCGACAACCCGGCCCACACCAGAAGCTACCTTTCGGTCGTTAACGCGCAGGAAGCCGGTTTCTTCGAGCGCTTCAATACACCGGCCGACTGGTTCATGACCAACTCCGCGTACGGCGTGGCCGCCTACCCGGGTGGCGCCATGGTCGTCGATATGCTGGGCTATGTCCTGTCTGACTCCCTGCGCGACGTGTGGCTGAAGGAATATTACGAACGCCGCCTGTTCCAACACCCGGATCCGTTCGACCTGGAGAAGTTTGCCGAAGACGTGAGCGGCCTACGGTTGGATTGGTACTTCGAGCAGTATACCAACATGACGCGCGAGCTGGACTATGCGGTAGCCGATTTGGACCAGCGCCTCGTCGGTGACCGCTGGACGGCCACCGTGCAGCTCGAACGCAAGAAGGAAGTCGTCATGCCCATCGACGTGCGGCTGTCGCTGGCGAACGGATCGACGCAGTGGGTCACCATTCCGCTCGGTATCATGCAGGGCCATAAGCCCGTCCCCGACCGTTGGATCGTGGCTGACCCCTGGCTTTGGACCTTTCCGGATTACACGCTGACCCTGGACCTTCCGGCCCAGGTAGAGTCGGTAGAAATTGACCCGTCAGGCCGGATGCCGGACGTAAACCGCCTTAATAATCGCAACCAGTTCCCGAAGCGAGCACGGTTCCTCCAACCGCCCCAGCCGTCATGGTTTGAGTACGGCATCGGGTACCGGCCCCTTGTTCAGTACGCCGACGACTTCGGATTTGGCGCCGGCCTGCAGTTGCGCGGCCGCTACCTGTTCGGTCAGCACCGGCTGCAGGGCACGGTGAAACTGTGGCCCGAAGTGCTCCTCAGCGGCGGCAATGACCCGTCTATCGCCTCCACGGCGTTGGGCGACCCGCTGCGTTCAACGTCGTCTTCGACCCCAGTGCTCGACGGCATTGACTATGCCTTCACATACGCGCACCCTTTTGACGCGCTCGGACCGCGCGCGACCCTCACCCTGGATGCACAGAAGCATCTGGGGTTCCTGGAAAACACCTTCGGCGCGAGCAAGAACTTGAGCTCGCTGTTTGCCGATACTGACCAGCAGCTGTCCATCCAGCTGCGGCATCAGTACAACCCCTCCGACCGCGTGTTTGCCAGCGCCGACGTGCCCCAGCGCCTACCGGGCCCCGATGAACGTACCGCCGAACGCCTCAACCCATTTGGGCGCGAGCACATGCTATCCGCTGCTGTGACGTATCGCATGGAGGACGGCGACGACTGGATCGCGGCCGACCTCGAAGTCGGCGGGTCGATCAACGAAGGGGCTGGCGCATTCAGCGCGGGCCGCCAAAGTGCGACGCGGTTTCGCCTGACTGCAGGCAAAACCGCGGATCTCGGCGCCTTGGAGGGGCGAGCGACCTTCCAGCTTGGACTGGGCCCCGACAACCTCGCCACCCACAAACAATTCCGGCTCGGGGGCGGCTCCTACGAGGCACTTTGGCGCAATGCCGCCTACCGGTCTGCTGCTGCCGCCTTCGCAGATCCCCTGTCCGACCTCCAACTGGTCGGTGTCGGCATCACGGGGCCCGTGGCTTACCTGGTGCCTGATTCCGATCTCCCCGGTCTGCCCGCTGAACTGCTAGGCAGCCGCACCGTTGCCGGCCGCCTATCGCTTCAGACCCCACGGGTCGCGGACAACGCGTGGCTGCGCCCACTCCGCCTGGGTGTCTTTTCCGGCGCAGGAACAGCTTGGTCGCAAGGCGCCTTCTTGGCCGGCTTCAACGCAGACAACCTCATTGCAGACGCGGGCCTCTCAGTTGACTATGATGTTTCTCAGCTGCGACCGCTTCGCCGTTGGGTGGCGCAGTCTGATGTGCTATCCACCCTTCAGCTAACGGGCCGTTTCCCTTTTTGGGCCAGCGACCCCGGCCTCACGCAGGCCGATGACGAGGTTGCGTTCCGGTGGATGGTAGGCGTCGAACTCGGCCTCTAAGCCACTAGGGCGTCCCGCCCCCGCCCTCGCGCATTTCGCGCTGGCGCATCGGCATGGCATCGATGGTATCGAACAGAGAACGCGCTGTGACGGGCGCCGCGTCCCGGCGCTTCTCTGTGCCATCCTTTCCGACCAGCACGATACGGAACGCCGAATGAGCGACGCCGAACCGCTTGCGAAGACGCTGTGCGGCGTCCGCGGTGAGAGGCTGGCCCTTCGCCCGGTTGGGCCCGTCCGTCACTACGCTGATGAGGAGCAGGTCCCGCTCGCGCATTCCGTCTCGGTCCGTAGACAACCGGGCCACCTGCTGCTTGAACCGCTCGTCATGACGAGAGGGGGCGAAGACGAAGAGCAAGCGGTGCACCCACCGGTGCTCGGCCATCCGGAAGTTGACGCTGTCAGCGGACGCCGCTCCCTCTTCCAGGGGCGGGGTATCGGGCCGGCCGGCGACGGCCAGACCAACCATGAGTGCGGTAACAAGAGGAGTCATGACGCGACGCGGCTTCGAGCGTGAATTCCTGAGCTTCCGTATGTACTCCCCGCGCCCCCGATCAGGTTCTAGCGATCCCGACGGCAGTGTTACGTTTTCAGAACCCCGCACCGGGACGCTCGTTGTCCCTCTGCATGCTGACCTGCAACCTGTGTCACCGAAACCTGTGGCTTTCCTTACTGCGCACCAGCTCTCCGTGACGCTCGACAACAAGCCTATTGTGCGCAACGCCTCGTTTTCTATTAACGAGGGACGCTGGGTCGGCCTGCTAGGCCCGAACGGCAGCGGAAAGACGACTCTGCTGCGCACTATCAGTGGCGTACTTCCCTATACTGGGACCTTGGCGTTTGAGGCTCAGGAAGTCGCGGAATGGTCGTCCCGAGCCTTGGCTCAGCGTCTCGCGTTCGTGCGGCAATCGCCCACCCTGGCGTTTGACTTCAGCGTAGCTGAGTTGGTCATGCTTGGGCGCGCGCCACACAAGCGCTGGCTACAGTCCTATACGCCTCACGACCGGCAGATGGTACGGGACGCTCTCGACCGTGTTGAGCTGAGTGGCTTTGCCCACCGCTCTGTGTTGTCGCTCAGCGGCGGCGAGACGCAGCGCGTTTTCTTAGCCCAAGCGCTCGTGCAGGAAGCCGATCTGCTGCTGCTTGATGAGCCCACCGCCCACCTCGACGTCCATTACCAGTTTGCTTTCATGGAGCAGGTGCGCACGCTGGTCGACGAGGGGTGCACAGTCATCGCCGCCTTTCACGACCTGGAGCTCGCCGCCCGGTATGCCGACCAGTTGCTCCTGCTCGATGATGGCCAGCTCGTCGCCGACGGCCCCCCCCGTGCTGTTCTCACGCCCCGCCGCATCGCGGACGTGTATCGCATGGAGGCCAGTGTGCAGACGCACCCCGATGGCTCTCTCCGTATTGACTACCAACGCCAAGCACGCGAGTCGCTCCCGGTTCAGTAAACCGGCCTACCTTCTGCTGACAGGATGCGCTGTCCTCCACTCAATCCCCTACCCACCAATCCGACCCCTCGTCTACTCATGAAAAAGATCTACACTCGGACCGGCGATGAAGGCACCACGTCCCTGTTCGGTGGGGAGCGCGTCAACAAAAGCCACCCGCGCATCGATGCATACGGCACCGTGGACGAAACGAACTCGCTCATCGGACTCGCCCGCTCGCATCTGCAGGACCGCCCCGGCGCCGAGCGCTTGATGCCCGTGATGCAACGGCTGCAGGAAGAGCTCTTCATTCTTGGCGCCGACCTGGCTACCCCTAACGATGCCAAGTCGGTCGTTCCTCGTGTCGCCACTTCGCACGTCGAGGCGCTGGAGGATGATATCGATGCGTTCAGTGACGACCTCGACCCGCTCAAGAACTTCATCTTACCGGGCGGCACGCCCGGGGCTGCTACCCTTCACACGGCCCGAACGACGTGCCGGCGCGCAGAGCGCCTGACGGTCAAAGCGGCTTCGCTAGAGCCGGTGAACGAGCAAGCAGCCATCTACCTGAACCGCCTGTCGGACTTGCTCTTCGTGCTTGCCCGCTGGGCCAATCGGCAGGACGGCGTCCGGGAGAACACGTGGGTCCCCGCGCAGCAGGATTAATCCAAAAGCGCATTCTGCTGCAAGCAATTGGTACACCGTGTTATGTGACATCATCCGGTACAGTTTAGCCGCTCGCTTGTGTTGATATTTATCACCTAAGCGTGCAACTTGCACCGCTGTACTGTTCCCATTCGGTCCCCTGAAACGGCATGGAATTGTCGCGTTACGTTATAGTTTTAGCGCTGGTACTGCCCCTCGGGCTGCTCAGCTTTTTCCCTTCCCCTCCGCCCGATGAGACTGACTCGGCAGTTCTGCCCGTTCCGTCTCCGCCGGATGAGGTCGTCCCTTCAGCTTTAGCCGAGCAGCGCGACGCGTTCGGTCTTCCCCGCCACCAGTTCAAGACGGTGAAAGAACGCGTGCAGCGGCGCGAGACGTTCTCCGACATGGTGAACGAGTACAACGTCTCGTACCAGCGGATCGTCGCGCTGGCTGAGGCTTCGCGCACCGTGTACGACGTCCGGCGTATTGTTGCCGGTCGCCCGTATCGTGTGTACGTCAATGAGTGGCTGCAGCAAGCGGCGTTCATTGTGTACCAGCCATCGCCCACACAGTACGTGGTATACGACATCCGGCACCCCGAGCGCTCGTACGTGGGCGAGCGCTCCGTCTCGGTGTCGTGGGATACGGCGAGTGGCATCATCACCAGTTCGCTGTACCAGACATTGACCAGCCAGGGTGCCCATCCTGAGCTTGCCCTGCGCCTGTCCGAGGTGTTTGCCTGGCAGGTCGACTTCTTCCGCATTCAGCGAGGGGACCGATTCCGCGTCATCTATGAAAAACGCCATCTGGGCGACACTGAACTCCCGCCCGGCGACGTCATTGCTGCCCGCTTTGAGCACGAAGGGCGCGACTACTACGCGTTCCGCTTTGACGCGCCTCATCAGCGCAGCTACTTTGACGAAGAAGGAAACAGCATGCGGCGGCAGTTGCTCAAATCGCCCCTTCGGTTTAGTCGCATCAGCTCGCAATTTTCGCACAGCCGCCTCCATCCGGTAACAGGGCAACGTCGGGCCCACCTCGGTACCGACTATGCCGCCCCGCCGGGGACGCCGGTGCGGTCCGTAGGGGATGGACTGGTACTCGTTGCCTCCTACGACCGCGGAAACGGCAACTGGGTCAAGATTCGCCACAACTCCACGTACACCACGGGATACCTCCATCTTTCGCGTTTTGCCCGAGGCGTTCGTCCCGGGACCCGCGTAAAACAGGGCGATGTCATCGGCTATGTGGGTAGCACGGGGCTGGCGACGGGACCGCACCTCCATTACCACTTCTGGAAGCATGGCGTCCCGATTGATGCCCGATCGGTCGACCTACCCCCGTCGGAGCCGGTCTACCCGCAATACCGCAGTGCATTCGGCGACCATGTGGCTGACCTCAGGCCACGACTTGAATGGTCGCAACCTTCTCCTCTGCGCCTGGCAGCTGAAGACAGCGATGTCTCACCGTCCCTCTTCTGAGTCCTTTCTGTTCTCTCATTCCTGAAAGGTGTGGTACGTGGCATCCGTGGAGCCTCCAGCGGGAGGTTTTCTGAGCCGCTTCCCGGTCGAATAGATGGGTCGAGCACTCGGAGCC
>CAYFQN010000123.1:0-9610 GCA_964345285.1 uncultured Rhodothermales bacterium | reverse complement strand
GAGCGGCCCCCGTCCGTCGTGCAGCCGAGCGAGGTGCCCGCCGCGATGCCGGCGACCCCCAGCCCCATCTTTTTGATGAACGTGCGGCGGTTTTCGCAGGCCGTCTGGTCGGTGGCGTCCTGCTCGCGGCCTTGCCAGCCGGGCGGACGGTGGATATACGGCATGCTACAGCGATATTGAAGTGCGCATGAAGCGAACGAAGCCGGTACCGGCCCGTCTGCGCCCCCGTTCCAACCACAACGCCCGCCGATCCGAGGAGACCGACGGGCGCGTGTGACGGAACCAGGCCGATGCTCCGTCACTTGCTCATGTAGGAAATCCGCTCGGCGCCTGCAGCATGAACGGAGGCCTTCACGCGGTTGACGGCCTCCATACGAGCGTCACCATCCACGGTCAGGCTGACGTACGTCTTTGCATCCGTCGCGGCCAGCTTGCGCTCAATGACGTCGGTCAAGTCACTGATGGTGGTGGCTTGACCGTTGACAGATACGGTACCATCAGCTCGTAGACCAACCGACAGCTCCCGCATACCGGCCTTCTCGAAGAGGGAAGCAACCGACTCCTTCAATTTGGCGCCCTCATCACCGAGGTTGTGAATCGGGAGCCCAATGGTGGCGTTGCGGTAATTGGCGTGGGAAATATCCAGGCGAACCGGGGGTGGGGGCGTCGCGTCGGGTGGCAAGTCGGATAGGGTGGACGCACCCTCATCGAGTTGCACGCTGAATCGCCCATTCGAGTCGGTGGTGGCATCGCTCCAGCGCGTCTGTATGGTCGCTTCACCGATCAAGGCCCCTGTCTCCCGGTTAACGAGCTGGCCCCTGAGCGTGCTGCCCCTGAGTGAGATCGATCGAATCTGCATCCCGATACCGGCTTCTTCGAGGGCGGAGCTTTCTGCATCGTCCGATGATTCATCACCCAGCTTGAACGTGAACGGGAGCGCCATCTGTACCTTCACGGCCTGGCCGCGCTGACGGCCTGGCTCGAAGGACAGGGCCTTCACGGCGTTCAGTGCAGCCTGGTCGAGCAACCTGTGCACACCGCGGATCACCGTGGGGTTGAGGACGTCGCCGTTCACGTCCACAACGAACTGCACGAAGACGCGGCCCTCAATTCCGGCCTTCTTCGCCAGTTCCGGGTACTGGATCGCTTCCTGCAACGCTTGCATGCCACCTTCTAGTTCGGGACGCTCCTCAACGACAATGAACACTTCGCCGTCGTCATCCAGTGGTTCGGTCTCAGTGGCAACGGGATCGGTCTCCGACTCCTCGCCCTGCGGCGGCGTGATGGCGTCGGAGCAGGCCACGATGCCAAGGCCAAGGGTAATGAGAAGGGTGACGGCGAGGAGCGAGGCGAAGCGCGGTGAGTACTCAGACGGATCAAAGTGGGTCATGGCATGAATGCGTTCTTTGAGGGACGACGAGGTTTCGGCGATGCGCACGGCAAAAGCCAGTTGGGGCGTGGCGAGTGTCGAGAAGCTGAACAAGAGATCCGCATAGCGTTTGCGCTCGCCCTGGAGACGGCGGAGCGCTTCCGCGTCGCAGGCTATCTCGCGGCTAGACGCGACGGCGTCTAGGAGCCACGGGAGCGCCGGGTGGACAGCGAACACGGCCGCGATCAAGTTTTCCACCCAGCGTGCGGGAAAGTCGAACCGGCGAATGTGGATGAGCTCGTGCGTGAGCGTCATCCGCAGGGCGTCAGGCTGTTTGGCGAGCGTGCGCGGTAGGAGGATGACCGGCCGAAACGTGCCAAACGTGAGCGGCACGACAGCGTCATCGAAGCGGCGCACCCGTACCGGGCGGCGGATGCCCATCTCAGCGGCCAATGCATTTGCCGTGACCTGCGCCGAGTCGCTGATCGGATCGGTGGCCGCGGAGCGCAGGCGGGCGATCGCGCCTCCGGCCCACGCCAGCCGTGTACATTGGACGAGCGCCGCAATGAGCGCCCCACTCGTCAGCAGGCCGAGGCCGTGGTACACATCCCACGCGGGGGCCGTGGCGGCAGACTGTGAGGTGGCGGCCGACGGCTGGGCGGGCAGGAGGAGCCACGTAGTCTCCCCAGCCGACGCCGTTTCGGGCAGGCTGTGCCACCCATCCCACACGGCAGACACGTCGACCCACGCTGCGGCGAGCACGCCTATGGGCAGGGTGAGCAATAGGGCCTGTAGCATCCGGTAGCGGTGCAGCGGGCGTCCGGCCGTCGCGTGCCGGGCGAGCAGGTACAGCGGCGCGGCCAGCACCGTCCAGGCAAGCATCGGCGCCCAAAGGGCTCCCGCACTCCAGGTGCCCAGCGCATGTAACGCGTCGATCAGTTCCATCATTGGTCGTCCTCCATCGCGTCAATCATCTGTCGGATCTCATCGCGTTGTGCATCAGAGAGGTTTTCGTGCTGGACGAGCGTCTGCACGAGCGCCATCGGCGAGCCCTCAAAGACGCTCTCCATGAGCCGGCGCAGCAAGCTGTGTTGCACCTTGTCCGGCTCTTGGGCCGGGGCGTACACGTACGTGCGACCCTCCTTGTGGTACTGCAAATACCCCTTGTCGGCCAGTTTCTTCATCACGGTCATGATCGTGGTGTAGGCGACGTCGCGTTCTTCGAGAACGCGCTCGCGGACGTCAGCCACGGTGGCTTCGCCGAGGTCCCACACGTGGTGCAGGACTTCCATCTCGGTTTCGCCAAGTTGCGTGAGCGATTTCTTGCGCATGGTTCTAGTGCCTGGTTAGGGAAGATGAGTGGTGAGGGTGGGGAGGAGGCGATCGCCACGGAGCGCCTCGCCGCGTGCGAGGATTGTCCCACGGGGACCGACCAGCACGGGATTCGGAAGACCAAGGACGCGATACCGGTCGCTGAGTGTACGGTTGGGATCAAGCACCTGCGGCCAGGTTACCCCGTATCGATCGATAAACGCGCGAACCGAGGCCTCGGCATCATTTACGGCCACCCCGATAATCTGAAGCTGCTCAGGATCAAACCGGTCGCGGGCGGCTTGCAAATGAGGGATCTCACCGCGGCATGGCCCGCACCATGACGCCCAAAAGTCGAGCAACAGGTACTGGCCCGAGAAATCGTCCAGCGACACGTTGCGACCGGCCAGGGTGGTTTCGGCCCATGCGGGGGCTGGGTCGCCGGGTTGAGAAGACGCTACCTGGCCGGCGTCAGGGGCAGGACGGAGCCGGATCCAGCGGCCGGCATCATCGATGGTGGCGACGGTGTAAGTCTGCCCGTTCCAGGTGAACGATTCTCCGAATGGGACGAGTTCATCTGAGCCGCTGTCGACCGTAAACAATCCGTCGTCATTCCGGTCAATCACGACGTTGTGCCAGAAGCGGAACCCTTTGCCGTGGCTCGACGGGGCCTGGCGCACGCCGATCGTCACGGGTGGGCCGTTTCCGTTCAGTTGACCGGTGTGCAGGTTATACCGCTGCGCGATCGTGAGCGTGTGGGCGCCGCGTTGGCCCGTGGAGCGGTACATTCCACCCATAGGGTGATCGCGGTGCCACGTGACCCAGACCGTGTCGGTCTGCGTGCGTGAATGGCCGTCACGCAGCTGGTCGTACGTTATCGTTGCGGTCCGCTTCCGTAGCGAGTCATTGACCTGGGGCGCCGATAGAAGATGCTCGGCCCGTGCAAAGCGGCGGTCGGTATCGGTGTCGAGGTAATACTGCCAGCGGCCATCGGCGTCGCGCCCGCCCAGGATGGTGAGCGTGTTGCGCGGACGAGCATCACTCAGCCGCTTTACATACAGTAACGTATCGCGCAAGGGCATAGGATACGTCACCGGGCGCGAATCGCGGAGGTAACCGCGGAAGATCTGATCGACCTGATCCGTGGCGTAGGCGATGCCCCCAGTACGCGGGTTCGGGGCGCCGCTGCGCTGCAACCGATACGGTGAGGCAGGCTCCAGCGTGATGCGCGGCCAGGCCGTTGCCATCCCCGGCGGCGGCACGTCATGCCAGCCAACCACTTCGTCGGCGATGGTGCGAGGGGCGTCCGCCACCACGACGCGTTGTGGGCGCGTCGCCCCGTCTGCGGTCTGCTCCACGCTGAGGGTGCTCCCCCGCGTGTACTTGTACCGAACGGTATCCCCTCGGGCGGCGGAGAGCGTAATGGTCCATCGATCGCCCTTGCGCTCCAACGGGCGGGCTAACTCCCACGGGTGATGTGGTGCGGACCCATCGGGACCCGGATCCCACTGGTTGAGCGAGCCCATCCAGTACAGCCGGTCGCCCGGCGGCGTCGATGCAGGCACCTCGACCCGAAACGTAACCGCGACGGACTCCGGCGGTTGCGCGCGGGCCGAATCCGCCGGAGCGAGGAAGCCCATCAGTACGATGAGTAGGAGGCCACGCATGAGGGATGGGAGGTAGTGAGCGTTGACTCTCGCTCATTATACTACAGGTGTAGTAATAAGTCAAGCGCTCCCCACCAGACCGGTGGCCGGGCCTCGTGGTCACTCTGGCTCGCGGGTGTGCGCGTAGCGATGAGCCAGGCGCTCTGGGTCCGTCCCGATCACGTAGTGCGTCCAGAGGTACAGATTGTGCAGCTGCTGGCGCAGGGGGCCATACTGCTGAAAGCGCCGGGCGGATGTTGTCACGGTTTGGCGCAGAAAGCGAAAGGTGCCCCGATCGTGAAGCCGGTCGGCTAGTTTCAGGTCTTCGAAGAGGGGCCAGTCCGGAAACCCGCCTACCGCGTTGAACGCCGCGCGGGTGGTAAAGAGGCCCCGGTCGCCAAAGGCCAATCGGATCCAGGGCCACCGTGTGCACCAACTGTAGAAGCGGAGCAGTAGGGCGTCGTCATCGAAGGCCAGCCGGAACAGGCCGGATTCAACGTCTGGCTGATGGAGCGTCGACCTGATGATGTGCAGTGCATCGGCAGGGGGGCGCGTGTCCGCATGCAAGAACCAGAGGGCGTCGCCGCGTGCGGCACGGGCGCCGTGGTTCATCTGCGGCCCGCGCCCTCGTGGGGCGTGGCACACCGTTGCATAGGGGGTAGCCCGGCTCACCGTGTCGTCCGCCGAGCCGCCATCCACCACGATGATTTCCTTCGGGTCCGACAGCGCCTGCACGTCGAGCAGCGTACGCTCGATAATATCCGCCTCGTTCAGCGTGGGAATGATGATGGAGATCAGCATGGAGGCGGGATGCGGCACAGCAGGGTCGAGCCGTCTTGCCGAAGTTACCAGATCATCAGCTTCATGCAAAAGACGGAGCCACCTGATTTTAAGAACTCGCTCGTGTCAAGTTCGATGGGCGTAAAGCCGGCCTGGCGGAGGCGCTGGTTCGTCGTGCGGCATCCGGCTTGGATGAGCACGTGCTCGCCGTCTGGGCAGTGCGCATTGCACGCGAATTGCGACCGCGCTTCGTCTTCGGGTGCTTCAATGACGGTACTGAAGAAGTGGTCGATGAGCGTACGACCCTTACCTGTAAATGCCTCGGGATAGATGAGCACGCTGTCGGGATCAAGGACGCTGAAGCACGTGTCGAGATGATAAAAGGCTGGATCCTCGAGTTCCAGCACCACGACCGGCACGTCAAGCATCGTGCTAAGCGCGTCGTACGCAGACCGGCCCGTCCGGAAGCCGTAGCCGCCCCAGAGCAGATAATGGCCCGGGTGCCAGATGGCATCGCCCATGCCCTCGAAGTCGGTCGCTATTTCGTCCGGCAGGGTGCGAATGGCGTAGTCCTGCGACGCGAAGAACCGCTTGAAGTGAGGCACCTCCGCCTGGCGCTCCGGCGCATGCATGCGGCTAAGGACCACGCCCGTTGCGCCGTCGGGCTGCCGGAAAGGAAGGGTTTGGTTCGCACAGAACACCATGTCGGGCAGGCCTTCTACGCCTTCCACAATGACCGGTGCGATGCGCAGGGATTCGTACGCTTCGCGGAGCGCGTCCCATTGGCCCTGGGCCGCGTCGTGGTCTACGGTGCCCACATGCTTGGCCATGTGAGGGTTGATCACGTACTCAACCTCGAAGTGCGTCGGGGTGGTGAGAACCACGCGGCGCGGCGAGGGACACGGCGAGCAATCGGCCAGCGTAATGTCGAGGTTGGCAGGGCGGGTATATACCATGAACAGTGGGAGACGGACTACGAGAACAGGTCGGCTCCCAAGATACAAACGAGCGACTGAAATGCGAGTGAGCTACCGCGCCATCGTCAGGGCGCCTCGTTGGTCGCCACGCATCGACTGGATGAGGATGCGAGCTAGCGTTTCCTGTGGCACGTCAAACGTGACCCACACGCGCTCGCCTGCCGCCTCGGTTACCGTGATCCGATCGAGCAGGTCTGCTTGCTCGGTCGTGAGTTCGCTCTGCAACTTGAGTGTGGAGATGGTGCCACGCACTACATCGGCCACGTCGGCGGGATCCTGGTCGGTGGTGAGCAGGATCGTTCCATCGACGCCATCTTGGCGGAAGGAGAGCGCAAGGCCGGCATCGCGGACCGCGCGGGCGAGTTGGGCCAGCCGCTGCTCATCGGCCGACTGTGCCATGCGCTGGTTGGGGAGGTCGCGCAGGGCCATCCACGCGCCGCCCCGCCCGCCCAGTGCCGATACGAGCGGCATCATCGAGGGGGCGTCGGCCGCCCGGTCGGCCAGCGAGCGGTCGATGATTGCGCGGAGCCGGGCGGTGTCGGACGAGAGCGCCATCCACCCGTCACGCATCAGCGCGAACTGGAGCGGCGCGCCATCCTGAAGGCGGTCGTCGTCGGCCCCAGGGCGCAGGCGCATGATGGGCGTGTCTCGGTAGGACGTGGTGTCGAGGCGAGCGCCAAACTGCGCGACCAGCTCGCCCGGGAGCCGGTCGCGGTCGTACGACGCCGCAAACAGGACGGCCTGCGGCTGCGTCGAATCGCCCGCGACGTAGGCGGCGTGCAAGTCATTGCCGGGCTCAAAGCCGGTCGCCTCGACAAAGGCCTGCAGGCGATCCTGCTGCTCGGCCGAGAGCGGGTTGAACGTGACATCGCTATCGAGAAACTGGACCGTAATGCCACGTCGGCTAGAAAACGACAGGCCGCCGTTTTGCTGGAGAGCCTGCACGTCGAGCATCCCCGCGAAGCGCGCATCGGCCGGAAGGAGCCTCATGGCCTCCTCCGTGCGCGTAGGAAGCGGCGGCGCGTCGTCGACGCCGGGGCCGCACCCGGTAACGAGCAGGAGCGTGGCAAGGACAGCGGTCCACAGAGAATAGGTGCGCAGAGTAGGCATGACACAAGAACGTATTGAACGTAGAGCAGGGGCTGAGGCCAGTAGCACGTCCAAACGACGTGGCACTGCCCCGGATTGTTACGCGGCGCGCGACCAACTGTCCGGAGTGGGGGATCAGAAGTCGCGACGCGCAAACCAGGTGGCTGCGCCGCCATACAGGACAAGGCCGAAGGCGCTAGAGGAGAGGAAGGGGTACCACGACTCGATGGCTTCGGCGCGCGAAAGGCGCGATACGGTTTGGGTCACTTCCGCGAAGTTGGGTAGTACGTGGTAGAAGCCCCAGAATACGCTGCGCCACCCCGGTTGCAGCTGGCTGGCTAACTGCTCGCCACCGGCCAAGAACAGCGAGATAAAGATCAGTCCGTACGTCACGATCAGGGCCAGAGCTGTGCTCTGGGTCCAAACGCCTGTAAACACGACTACGCTGTACATCACTGCAAACATGGCCAGCAGGATGCCGATGGAAAAGAGAAAGCTCGGATTCCAGACCCCGGTCTTGATCGACATGATGAGCCATACGCCGCCTAGCAGATACGTGGCCAAGATGAGCATGGTGAGCGCGACGCCGGCAATGTGGCCGAGAAAGAGCTGCATCCGGCCCAGCGGTTTCGCGAGCAGCAGATCCACGTGGCCAGGCTCCAGCATCGACGTGAAGAGGGGCGCGGTCGAGAAGAGAGCGAGGAGGATGCCAATCCAGTAGGCCGCGCCGGCCACTACGGCCTGCACGCTGAACACTACATTTTGTAGGGTGAGGCTGGGATCTTCTCCGCTACCGTCTCCACCGGACTGAACGACGTCGGCACCGAACAGCCGAATCCCGGCCAGGGAGCCCTCAACGACGTCCAGGTTGAGCGCAAAGGCCGTCATGAGCAGCACGAGCGTGCTGACCACGAATAAGCCGATAACGATGTTCTTCGCCCACATCTCGCGGAAGGATAGCAATACGATGCCAGTGAGGGACGTCATGGAAGCAAGCGGTTCGTGGACAGAAGAGCAGGCCGTAGCGAGGACGTGGAGCCCCCTACGTCCCTACGACTAGGAGGCGGGCGTTTCGTTCACCGACGCCCCGTTGGCCTGGGGCGACACCACGTCGATAAAGTAGTCCTCCAGGCTGCGCCGTAGAGGGTGCACGGCCTCCAGGTCAACATTGGCGCTGCGGAGCCGATCGAGCACGGCATTTAAGTCAGCACGGTTCTCGACCTGCAGGCGGTACTGGACGATGGACGGCGTGCTGGTCGCAAACGGGTCACCTTTCCGGATGCGGGTGCCTAATTGCTGGAGCACTGCATCGGGGATGCGCGTGGTGTGGAGCTTGTACACCTGCTCGGTGGCCGTCAGCTCGTCGATGGTGCCCTCCCGAACCAGCTCGCCTTGGTTCAAGATGGCGACGCGCGTGCACACCTGCTCGACCTCAGAAAGCAAATGCGAGTTTAGGAAGATGGTCTTGCCCTGGTCATGAAGCCACAGCAAAATATCACGAATCTCGCGGCGGCCCACTGGATCCACGCCATCGGTGGGCTCATCCAGGAAAACCAAGTCTGGGTCGTTCAGGAGCGCCTGCGCGAGGCCAACGCGTTGCATCATACCCTTCGAGAACTTCTTAAGCTTGGTGTGGCGCCATTCGGTCATATCCACCTGCTTGAGGAGTTCGGGGATCCGCGCCTCGCGCTCTGCCGCCGTGACGCCAGAGAGGCGGCCGTAGAGGTGGAGCATCTGATCGCTCGTCAGAAAATCGGGGAAGCGGTGCTTTTCGGGCAGGTAGCCCACTGGATCGCGGGCCCCGGGCTCGTGCGTGGGGCGCCCGAAAAGGGTAGCCCGGCCGGTGGTGGGCCAGGCGATGCCCAACAGCAGCTTGAGCAGGGTGGTTTTACCGGCCCCGTTCGGCCCGAGGAGCCCGAAGATCTCGCCGCGGCGTACGGTCAAGCTCACGTCGCGGAGGGCGTGGACGGTTTCGCGATTGATGAAGCCGCTTCGGTAGGTTTTCGCCAGCGACTCCGTGCGGATGGCCGCGTCAGGCATGAGAGGAGGCTGCAGTGAAAGAGACGAACGCAATCCGAGAAAATGGGCGCATCACAACTAACGGATGGGCAGCACAAATCGTTACGAGCTCCCGTCGGCAGGGGGGCACGTCCAGCGTACGGATCGTCTGCGTGCTGGTGCTCGCGGTGCGGTTGATGGCAAACTGCCAGGCGCCGGGCTCATCCAGCGTGAACAGCGTTCAGGTGCGGTAGTGGATCGAGCCCGAAATGGACACCGTGTCGGTGCCGCGAGCGGTGCCAGCGCGCAGGCAGTGGACGGTGGTATCGGCTTCGTCGCTCCGGGGCACGACGTATACCACACGCAGGTACAAAGGCTTCCCAGTCGGTACGGCATCGAGCGAGACGTCGCCGATACAGTCGTAGGCCCGCGGCCCGTCA
>CAYFQN010000122.1:0-9641 GCA_964345285.1 uncultured Rhodothermales bacterium | reverse complement strand
CCATCCTAACGAGCGACGCCCCGGCCCTCTCGCCCCTGGCCGGCCTCACGAACGGAACCAATACGAAGCCGGGCCAGACGACGGCGCTCGACACGCAGTTCAACCCCGAACTCACGCTTACCTTCAAGGTGTACGACGAGGTGAGTGCTGACAACGAGCTGGCCTATATGATCGTGACGGGCACCGTCAAGAATGTGATGTACCAGGATAACGATGGCACGCCCGACCGGCTGACGCTGACCGTATCGCCGACCGATTTTGCCGACACGCCCGGCTCGTTCACGGACGAAGGTGGCCTGTACATCAGCTTCTTTAGCAAGGCCTTCCAGGGCGGCGGCAGCGTGCCCAATGCCGTCTTCGCCAACAACGTATACGCGTCGGACATTGAGTCCTCAGCCGACCTGAGTCAGCTGTCGCAGATGGCTGGCATCAAGGTGAACGGCACGGATGGCAATCCTGCCTATCTGAAATTCTACTTCAACAAGGCCGATGCAGATGCGGCGTGGGGCACGGCGAGCGCCAGCGACATCGGCGGGGCGCGCGAGACGGGAACCGGAACCGGCTCCTTCGAGTCCATCGCGGCCACGACAGGCACGGACGCTAGCAACTTCGACCTTGACTTCGACGGCTCGGCCGAGGACACGTATGTCGTCGACCTCAGCAACAGCCAGTGGTCGACGCGGTTCGGCACGGCCGGCGTGTCGAGCGCCGTGCCGGTGGAGTTAACCACGTTCGAAGGCGTGGCCGGCACGGCCGGCGTCACGCTGCGCTGGGCTACGGCCTCGGAGACGAACAACGCTGGCTTCGAGATCGAGCGGAAGCAGGCCAACGGCCCGTTCCAGCAGGTTGGCTACGTGGAGGGTCACGGCACCACCACCTCCGAGCAGACCTACCGGTATACCGATACCGAACTTGCCGATGTGACAGGTACCGTCGTATATCGGCTGAAGCAGATCGACCTTGATGGCAGTTTTGAGTACTCGCCGGAGGTCGAACTGGACGTTGGAGTGCCGGCGCGGTTTGCACTACGGGCGCCGTATCCAAATCCCTTTACCCAGAGCGCCACCATCCGGTATGAGTTGCCCCGAGCGGCCGACGTGCGCCTCGTGGTGTACGACGTGCTAGGTCGGCGCGTGGCGACCCTCGTGGATGGGCCGCGTCCAGCGGGCCGGCAAGCAGTGACGTTCAACGCGCAGGACCTGTCCAGCGGCCTCTACCTCGTGCGCATGCAAGCCGAATCCTTTATGGCGACGCAGCGCGTCACCCCTGACGCGATAAACGAGCAATCAACTGCAGAGGTACCGCAGCCGGCAGGGCACTGCGCTCTGCCGGCTCTCTGTTTAGGCGACGCGACCAAGGTGCCATGACTCGAGGGCAGTCGCCCCAAGCAGTCCTGCGTCTAGCGTCCATTAAAACTTTGCAGTATCGCACGTGTACAATGAATGAAGTTGTACTTGTCGTGCACCATCATCCAGGTTGCCATGTGTCGCGTCCGTGCCTCCCGCCGCTTTGCGCTCGTCCTCGCGTTTGCCGGAGGCCTGCTGTTGCAGGTGGCCTGGGCCCCCACCACGCAGGCACAGTCCGATCTTGCGTCCGCACGAGCAGTGGATGGTATATCCGAAGACCTCGCGCACGCCGTTGCAGCCGGCGTGCAGGCGCTCCAGCGCAACGAGCCGGCGCGGGCCGAGTCGCTATTGACCACCGTAGTGGATGCGCAGCCAGGGTATGTCTCGCCCCAGCACGGCGTGGCCGCGTACTGGCTAGGCCGCGTGCACGAACGCCAAGAGCAGCAGGTCGCCGCCCGACAGGCGTGGATCGAGGGGCAGGAAGCGCTGGCCGAGCAGGGCCTGTTCGACCTCCACCTGGCCGACGCATACCTGCGGGCCGCTCCCACGTCGCGCACTGGATACGACCGGTCGGTGGCCGTGGACGTGTACCGCCAGTTGCTGCGCCGTGCCGACTCTGCGCTCGCCGCCGACGCGTCGACGATCGTTACCCGGCACGCGGCCCATGTTGCCCTGATGATGACGGACGCCGAACGCCGTCAAGTCACAGGCAGCGCGTTGCACGACACGCCGTGGACCTTCGAGCCGGGCGCCGGGACCGCACTCCTCGAATGGTGGCGCCGGCACGATCCGGCCCCGGCCACCGCCGAAAACGAACGCATCGAGGAGCACCTGAGCCGCGCAGCCACCGCACAGGCGAAGTATCCGCACCCGGACCGCTCCACCCGAATGGATGACCGCGGGGAGACCTACGTGCGTTATGGGCCGCCCTACCTGCAGCGCGAAATCACGTACAACGACGCCAGCTTCGTCCTTGACGTCTTTCGGTTTGGGGTAAATATATCCAGCTTCGAGTTTCCCAAGAATGAGATCTGGACATACCCGCAGATCCACCACAGCGCATACTACATCTTCGTTGAGGATAACGATCGGTACTACATCGGCACCTCGTCCGACTTGATGCCACGCCGGCTTACCAACACGTTCAGCAACAGCGAGCGGCACTTGAACCGGGCCGTTTCTGCGCTGGCTGCCATGGAATACATCTTCCGCGATCTGGCGCTCTACCACCCCGATTTTGGAACGCTGTACGACAAGATTGCGAACTACGCCAACTGGCAGGAGATGAACGCCACGCAGTACCGGGCCACAGGGCGGGTGCCTGCCGGCACCCGGGTGCGGCGCGTGGGAGCCGGCATCGGGCAGCAGCGCTTTGTGTTTTCGTCGCCGGCCTTCGGGGTTGGGATGCCCAGTCAGTTCGTGCAGAGCACCAGTATGGAGCAGCGCACGCTGGACATGCAGGCGCGCCGGGTGCGCCGCCAGGTGATGCCGCCCCAGGCCACAGAGCTGTTCAACGACCTGGGCTCGATGGCAATCGCCACTCGCACGGCCCGCTTCTTGGGGCCCAACGGCCGCACCCGCACCGAGGTGTACTGGGGCACCCGGACGCCCGAACTGCAACTAGATGAGGACGACGCGGACAAAAGCTCGCTCATTAAGCTGACCGCCGTGTCCTACAGTACGGATTACACCCGGCGCGGTGCGCAAAACAAATGGTACAGCGTGGATGCCGCCCTGAGCGAGAGCGGCCTCGTGGTGCCGGGCGTGTTCAACGTGAACGGCATGTCCGGCACGTATCATCTCGCCCTGCAATGGGAGCAGTACACAGCCGATGTGCAAGGGGATCGCGTTGCACTGAACGAGCAGCTGCGCGTTGCCACGCAGCGTGTCGACACGTTATCGGCGCTTAGCGCGGCGCCCGACCAGCTGGAGATGAGCGACCTGCGACCCATGCTGCCGAACGACGACTTTCTGGCGAGCGGTGCCTCCACGGAGGCTGCTACGCCGTACCCGTTTACCGAGATTGCGGCGGACGCCTCGCTCGTGCTCTACTTTGAACTCTACCATCTCGGCTTTGGCAGCGACGACCAAACGCGCTACACGGTAGAGTACGACGTGAAGCGCGAAGCCAAGCGCAGCCGGATCGCCCGGCTCTTCCGGGGCAATAAGGAAGACCGTACCACGGCAAGCACGACGTATGAGGGGGATGCCCGCCGCGCGCAGGAGCACATTCTGATTGACCTGAGCGAGTGGCCCGACGACGAGTCCGGCACGCTAACCGTCACGGTGCGCGTCATAGATGAGGTGACGGGGCAGCAGGTTGAGCGTGCTATCGACTTCGAGGTAACCCCGACCGAGTCGTGAGGACGCACAACAGTTGATGCTACGCCATGGGCGAAGGCGGCGTGTACTCCATGTGCCGGGCCGTCGCCGCCGCATGCGCCGACCCGCACAGCCGCCCCACGACGTGCAACGCCGCATCGATACCTGCCGAGATGCCCGCTGCCGTCACGATGGCGTCGTTGTCAACGAAACGCTGGTCGTCCACCACAGCAGCGTCCGGGGCGAGTTCTGCTAGCTGGTCCAGCACACTGTGGTGCGTCGTCACGGTGCATCCGCTGAGGAGTCCAGCCTGCGCCAGGACGAACGCGCCCGTACACACCGACAGGACGACCTCAGCCGTCTTCGCACCGGTCCGCACCCAATCCAGCACGGCATCGCGGTGCATGGCCGTGCGCGCGCCCTGCCCGCCAGGAACCACAAGCACATCGGCCGCAGATGCGTCTTGGAGTGGCATATCGGGCGTTACCGTGAGGCCACCGCGCGTGCGGATGGGGTTGGTCGTCTCCGCCACGGTCTGCACGTCGAAGGCGCCCTCTCGGCCGGCGACCGAAAACACCTCGAACGGCCCGGCGACGTCGAGCAGCTCAACGTCGTCGAAGATCAGGATGGCAACGGTGCGCGGCATGCGGGGTCTGTGTTGGGCGTCCAGAGCTGTGGGTTGCGCGTTCAGCGTCGGAGGGCAGGACAAAAACCCCCAACGCCTAACACGCGGCGCATCAGTAGCCTGCAGCGTAGCCGTCCTTGCGCATCTCCGAGGCGCCCCAGTACACGCCCTCGACCGGGTCCCACATGATGGCCTGATAGCCGCCGTAGCCGCCCTCGCGGATCGTGACGTCGTGCCCGCGGTTGCGTAACGCGCGGACGACGGGGTAGGGCACGCCGCTTTCAAGGCTCAGCATGCCGCCGTTCGTCATTGTGCCGCCGGTGGGCTGGCTGCTGCCGTAGTGGCGGTAGCGCGCCGCATCGCCCGCTTCCTGCACGCCCATCCCGAAGTCGATCATGTTGGCGATGACCTGCACGTGGCCCTGCGGCTGCATCCCGCCGCCCATCACGCCGAAGCTGAGGAACGGCGCGCCGTCCTTCATCACAAAGGCGGGGATGATGGTGTGGAAGGGCCGCTTGCCCGGCTCGTACACGTTCGGGTGCCCTTCTTCGAGCGAGAAGAGCGCGCCGCGGTCTTGCAGCATGAAGCCGAGGCCATCCGGCACGAGGCCACTGCCCATCCCGGCATAGTTGCTCTGGATGAGCGAGATCATCATCCCCGACTCGTCGGCGACGGTGAGGTAGATGGTATCGCCGTTTTCGAGCTGCTCGTTCGCCGCCATGTAATCGCGCGGGTTGCCGTGCGTGGGGGCTTGCAGCACCTCGTCCATCTGGATGAGTTGGCGGCGCTCGGCGGCGTACTCCTCCGAGATGAGGCCCTTCACGGGCACATCAGCGAAATCCGTATCGGCGTAGAAGCGAGCGCGGTCTTCGAAGGCCAGCTTCTTCGCCTCCGTCATCACGTGCAGATAGTCGACCGAGTTGTGGCCCATGGCCTGTAGGTCGAAGCCTTCGAGGATCTGGAGCATCTGCAGCGCGGCGATGCCCTGCCCGTTCGGCGGCAGCTCGTACACGTCGTACCCGCGGTAGTTGACGCCCACGGGCTCGACCCAGTCCGACGTGTGCTGCCGGAGGTCTTCCAGCCGCAGGTGCCCGCCAATGCGCTGCATGTACCGGTCGATCGTCTGCGCGATCTCGCCCTCGTAGAACGCTTCTTCGCCGCCTTCAGCGATCCGTTCCAGCGTGTTCGCGAGATCCGGGTTGCGGAAGATCTCGCCCTCGCGGGGCGCACGCATCGTGTCGCCGCGCTGGATGAGGTACGTCTCGCGCCAGTTGTCATCGGGCAGGTCGGCGTCGACGAAGTCCTGCACGTTGTATACCTCCCAGTAGTACGCGATAACCTCGGAGACGGGGAAGCCGTCGCGGGCGTACTGGATGGCCGGCGCCAGGTTGTCGGCCATGGGCTGCGCGCCGAAGCGCTCGTGGAGCTCGAACCAGCCGCTCACGGCGCCCGGTACGCTCACCGGCAGCACGCCGAGCAGCGGAATGTCGTCGTCGCCATCCAGTGCTGAGACGAGTTCATCATACGAAAGACCCATCGGGGAGCGGCCGCTCGCATTCAATCCGTGCAGTTCCTCTGTCTCCGGGTCCCATACGATGGCGTACAGGTCGCCCCCGATGCCATTGCCCGTCGGCTCCATCAGCCCGAGCGCCGCGTTGGCGGCGATGGCGGCATCCACCGCGCTGCCGCCCTGCTTCAGCACGTCGAGTGCGATCTCGGTGGCAAGGGGCTGGCTCGTGGCGGCCATCCCGTGCTCTGCAATCACCGCGCTGCGGGTGGCGAAGGGCTCGCCGGTCAGCCGGTCACCGCCCTCCTGGGCGATAGCCAACGAAGGAGGGACGACGAGCAGCAGGAGCAGCGCGAGCAATACAGGGGGCAGGAGGAGACGACGCATGATGGTCCGACGGTGAATTTGCGGTGCGATAATGATTACCCTAACATGCAAAGGACCGAGGGAAACTTCACGCTTTCCACAAGCCCAGATGCAACGATGTATGGACGGACCGCCCTGCGCCTCGGGCACGTGCTGTTCATTTGCCGGGGAGGTCCGGACCACCGCGCCCCGGCGACCGATAATAGCACTATCCTTGTGGGCTAATTTGTCGGTGGCTGGTTCGCAGGCTACGCCGTGTCCAACGGCATGTACCCTGTGGGGTCGGGATGCCGCATCCGCATGTCTGTTCAGTTGACTACTGGAATCGTGATTCGTTGGCTTTCCCCCGTTGGGAGTGATTGGCGGCTTGGGCTGATCGGACTCGTTCTCATGGGAGCCACTACCCTGCCCAGTCGGGCACAGATGAGTGCCCAGGGCCCTGTGCCAGCCGTCGCCGACGACGACGCGTCCGATCGCCTGCAGCGGGTCTTCGAGCGGGTCGACAGCCTACGCCTCCACCGGCAGTTCCGCGAGTCGCTCGCCGTGCTCAGCGAGTTGCGAAACGGCCGGCCGCATAACGTGGAGGTGCTGTACCGGCTGGCGTTCACGTGGTCGGACCTGGGGAAGGCGGCAGACAGCGAGCGCCAGTCCCGCGAGTTCTACCAACAGTCGCTGGCGGTGGCACAGCAGGCCGTACAGGTGGACTCGACGTCCGCCTGGGCGCACTTCGCTGTGTCCGTCGCGCAGGGGCGGCTAACATTCAACGCCGGGGCGCGAGAGCGGGTGGAGCGCTCGCGGGCCGTGAAAGCCCACGCGGAGCGGGCCATCGCGCTCGACTCCACGCTGGCGGGTGCATACCACGTCCGCGGCCGATGGCATCGGGAAGCCGCCGATCTCAATTTCGTGCTGCGCGCCATCGTGTCGGCTATCTACGGCGGGCTGCCCGGCGCCTCCATCGACCAAGCGGTGTGCGACTTCCAGATGGCCATCGAACTGGAAAAACGAGCCTACCACCACCTGGAGCTGGGCAAAACGTATTTAGCGCTAGACCGCCCAGAGGCTGCGCAGAAGCAGTTCCGTGAGGCGATAGCCGCCCCGCGCGCCGACCCGTTTGACCCAGAGTATAAGCAGGAAGCACGCCGACTGCTAGATGCTCTGTAAGCCGGTCGAGTAGGCGGTGGCGGTGAAACTTTCGGTCACGCCTCGGTTTTAGAGCTGCGGCGTCGTATCACCTAGTGCTCCATACGGTCGTCATGTCGTTTCCCACCCACACCGCCGTTCGGTACGTCGTCCCGCTCCGCGAGGGCGGCTCGATGCCCGCCGTCGTGGATACGGACGAAGGCGGGCTGTTCGTGGCGAAGTTTCGTGGGGCGGGGCAGGGCGCGCCGGCCCTCGTGGCCGAACTCATCGTCGGCGGATTGGCGCAGGCAGCCGGCCTGCCCGTACCGGAGCTCGCGCTTATCGAGTTGGATGCCGCGTTCGGGCGCACCGAACCAGATCCCGAGATTCAAGACATCCTGCGCGGCAGCCACGGACTCAATGTCGGCCTGCGCTACCTGGAGGGCGCCTTCCCGTACGATCCGGTGGCGGCGCCTGATCTCGTGTCGCCCGAATTGGCGGCCGACCTCGTGTGGTTCGATGCATACACGACGAACATCGACCGCACGCCGCGTAATCCGAACCTGCTCATCTGGCAGCGCGCGCTCCGCCTCATCGACCATGGCGCGGCGATCTATGTGCACCATAACTGGTCGAACTTCGACGCCGACCGCATCCATGCGCCGTTCCCGCCGATCCGCGATCACGTCCTGCTCCCGCGTGCCGGTGACCTGGAGGCGGCTGATGCCCGCATGACGGATCGCCTCGACGCCGCCGTCGTGCGGGCGGTGCTGGCCGCCGTGCCAGACGCGCTGCTCATGGACGCGCCCGAGGGTAAGGCGCCGCCCTTCGATTCGGCAGCCGCCGCCCGGGCGCAGTATCTTGAGTATCTGGCCGGCCGCCTCACCGCTCCGCGGCGTTTCGTCGAACACGCTATCGCTGCGCAGGACGACCTTTGAAATCACTCCCCATTACAGCTTATCATCCTGAGCTTCGGCCCTAACCCGATCGGGGAGGCGCACTCAGGGGCCCAGAGGGTCATCCCTTGCGGAGATCTTCCCGGAAACGACGACAGTGGCCCCATGGAGATCCACCGGACTACGTCCAGGATGACAGTCAGGGGAGCTTGGAGTGCTGAGACAACTGCGAACCACCGCCGCTTCCGATGTCAACGGATTGGGTCGACTATGATTACGCCATCGTCCGCGTCGTGCCGCGGGTGCACTGCGGCGCGTTTGTGAACGCCGGCATCATCCTGCACGCCCGAACAGCGTCGTTCCTCGGCGCCCGCGTGCACCTTCACCGCGACGGCGTCGCGGCGCTGGATGCATCGATCGACCTCGACCTGATGGAGCGGTATCTGGACGCGTACCGGCAGGTCTGCGATGGGGCAGACGACGGCGGACCCATCGGTCAGCTATCGCGCTCGGAGCGCTTCCATTGGCTGACGGCCGCGCGGTCGACCGTGCTGCAGACATCGCCCGTGCACGGCGGGCGCACCCGCGACCCCGAGCGCACGCTGGATCACCTCTTCAGCCAGTACGTAGCCGCGGCGAAGTGACGGTTGGTGAACACTTCGTGAACCGCCCCGCCGTGTAAACCATCTGTCCGGGCGCCGTGTCTGAGAGGGGCGAAGGAGGCCACCATCCCTGCTCCCTAACCCGATCGAACCGTTGGCGCTTCACCCGACCCTCGAGGGCGTGAACGACGCATCGCCATCCGAATCGCTGCCCCCCTTCCGGACGCTGGTGGAGCGCCACAAGAAGCGCGTGTACTACCTCGCGCTGGACCTCACGGGCAACCATCACGACGCCGAAGATCTCTCGCAGGAGGTCTTCATCAAGGCGCACCGCAGCCTCGATTCGTTTCGGGGCGAGGCCTCTTTCTTCTCGTGGCTCTACCGGATTGCCGTGAACACGTACCTCAACAAGAAGCGGAAGAAGGCCGTCAGCCACATGACGCTGTGGGACGATTTCGAGCACATCACGCAGGGGGCCGGCGCGCCGGATGGGCCGGACACGGAGGCCGAGCGAAGCACCATGCAGGCGCACATCGAGGCGTCGCTGGAGGTGCTCTCTGAGAAGGAGCGCAGCGCCTTTGTGCTCAAGCACTACCACGGCTACAAGATTCGCGAGATCGCCGAGATGCTCGACGTGGCGCAGGGCACCATCAAGAGTCACCTGTACCGCGCCACGCGTAAGCTCCGCGACGAACTTCAGTGTTACCAAAATGAATTATAGCTTGCTGCGCTCGCGTCGTGTGCTCCCCTTCGTCCACGTCACACAAGGGCCAAACATCGTATAATCACCCATGATGGCGAGCGCAGCGAAGCCATTTGACGCGACGGCAAGAAGCACCTGACCAGAGCACCTGACCA
>CAYFQN010000121.1:0-9697 GCA_964345285.1 uncultured Rhodothermales bacterium | reverse complement strand
TAGAGGCATGGACGTGACAGGCGTTGTTTCCTCCACCCTTCCTTTCCGAAGGTGCGCAGCCGGATTTGGTATCGTATCTACCAGGAAAAGAGGTGGGGAGGCCCCACGAAAAAGGGGCAGCAGACCGATGTAGCCTGCTGCCCCCGATGAATCGAAGGACCAATGCGGACCTGCCTCGGCTCAGCCGATGCCGAGCTGGGCGAGTAATACGGCCACCTCGGCAGCCGTCATGTTGAACAGGTCGACGAGCGCCTGCGTGATCTGCGGGATATTAAACCCGGCCTGACTCAGCGCCTGCACGACCTCCGCCGCGGACGCCTGAAACACGTCCCGGAGCACCTCTGCGATCTGATTGGCCGTGTAGCCTGCCGCCTGTAGCGCGTTGGCGATCTGCTCCTCGTTGGCGTTGTACACGCTGGTGACGGCCTCCACGATCTGGTCGATGTTGTACTCCTGCTTCAGTTCCTCGATTGTACGGGCCAGCTGATAGTTGAACTGCTCCTTCAGGGCCCGGGCCACTTCTTCCGCATCGTAGCCGATATCGGTCATCGTCTCGACGACTTCAGTGGCCGTCGCGTTGAAGGCCTCCTTAATGGCCCCTGCGGTGTCCGAGCCGGATGTACCAGCGGCCTTGAGCGCTTCGGCGACCTGCACCATCGTGTAGCCGACGGCCTTTAGGGCCCGAGCCACCGCCACCGTGCCGTATCCCGCCGCCCGCAATCCGGCCGCCGATTCGAGCACCGAGAACCCCATGAGCTTGAGCGCCCGGGCCGACTCCTCCGCTGTATATCCGGCGCCGTTGAGGGCGATGGCTAGCGGCGTGCCCAGCGGACCGTAACGTGCCAATCCCTGCGCGATCTCCTGCATCTCGAAGTTGAGACGCCGCAGTTCCCGCGCTGCATCAAGCAACTCGTAGCCGACTTCCTGCATGGCTTCGGCGATCTCGATGGCGTCGTAGCCCGCCTGCATGAGCCCGTCAGCAAACTCCTGGACGCTCAGCCCCAGTCCGTTGAGGGCGTTGGCGACGTGCACGACGCCGTAGCCGAGGTTCTTCAAGATCTCGGCGATGGCCGCCGCACTTAGGTCATAGGCCTCCTCAAGCATCGTCGCAATCTGCTCGGCCGTGTAGCCTGCCGCCTTGAGTGCTTCGGCCGCCCCTTCGGCTGTCGCGCCTGCAGCACGCAACGCGGTCCCGATCTGTACGACCGAAAAGCCAGCCGTCTTCAGCGCTGCAGCGACTGGCGCGGCCCCGACGCTATACTCCTTCATCAGCGCGTCGCCAATGGCTATCGTCTCGTAGCCAGCCGCGACGAGGGCGGCCGCCGCTTCGTTCAGGGTTTTCCCCTGGGCCTTGAGCGCTACGGCTGCGGCGCGGGCTGCTACGTTTGCCTGCCGCAGTCCCCCGGTTATGCCTCCCAGGGACTGCCCGGCGTCGATGAAGCTGCCCACCGTCTCCGCTGCGGAAAAACCGGCGCCGACCATCCACTCCACTGCCTGTTCGACGGGAGAGCGCAGGTCCTTAATGAGGAGGCCAGCGACGACGGATGGCTCTTCCCGCTGCTCGCGCAACGCTTTCACAATTTGGTCCTTCTTGATTCCACTTCGGCTCATGGCAGTTGCGACCTCGGCGGTCTTGTACCCGGCCGTGCGCACGTAGTGCATGGCTTTTTCAGGTGGCAGGCGCCGCGTCTTGATGAGCACGCCGGTCACATCCTCGGCTCGATAGCCGACCTTCTTCAACATTCCGGTGACTTGTTCGTCCGACTGCCGGTGCTTCTTGCGGAGCATGGCCGCCACTTTATCGGCCGAGGCACGGGCTCTGTACATCTTCAGGGCCTCCTGCTCGGGGGGCGTCTTGGTAACGGTTCGCTGCTTGGTTCTTGTCTTTTGCTTGCGCTGGGCCATGGCAGACTCGGGCACGAGTATCACCAACGCCAGCAGGATAGTTCCTATCGTAAACAGGGTGCGTTTCATGGTTGAACCTCTCGGTTGGGTGTGTGAAAAAAGCGGAGTGCCGAGCCATGACCTGTTGGCCAAAAACAAGCTCAGGACACAGTGTGAAGCCCAGAGCGAGCAAAACGGACTCTGTGCAGCAGACCGACCGGTTCGCTCTCGGGGTACAAACAAATGCGAAGGGGCATCACGCTATTTGTGATTCGGTATTGTATCGAGGCGCAGCACGCGCCAGGGCGTCTGCACGAGCGGTTTTCCGCCGGCCGCCAGTGCAATCACCCGCCATCGGAGGTCGCCAACAGCAGCGTCGGCGAGGTAGGGCGGCGTCTGATATCCGGCCATTCTCGCCGGGAGCAGGGCGCTGTGTACCGTTCGTCCGTCGGCATCTTCGATCTCAAGCCGGTATAGCGTGGCCTGCGGCGTGTCCGTCCAACTAAATCCGATGCTCGTTCCCGGAGCGACCGAGGCACCTTCATCCGGTTGTAGTAGGTTCATCCGCCCCGGCGCCGGACGCGTGGTGCCGCCCACGAAGTAGCGCAACGGCGGAATTGGGAAGCCGGCCACGGCCCCCGAGACCACGACGCCAGACCCAGCCCCGGCGGCCCCCAAATCCGAATTCCCCTCCTTGTCGTCGGTGGCCTCGATGCGCAGCAGCACGTGGTAGAGCCCCTCGACGTCACTGGGCAAACGGCCGGGATCCGGCCCCGGCAGGATGAACCGCGCGCCGACCGACGGGGGCAATGTCCGGTTGAAGCGCCCGACCTCGGTGTAGCGCCGCTGCAGGCCGCGCTCTTCGACTGGAAGCGTCGCTTCGGTGAGCAGGTCCCGGACCGTGGGCAGCTCCTCACCGGGGCGAACCACCTCCCACCGCCCGCGGAGCGTGCCAGCACCATTGTAGGAAATCTCGGCAGATAGCTTTGCGAGCGTGTCGCTGGGCGCCACCGACAGCACCGGCCGATCCGTTTCGAACCGCATCTGCACGTCGATGAGTGCGAAGGGCGTGCGGGCGCCCCCGCCGGTCAGCCGGCACGTGACGACCACGTACACGTCGGGCGCCCCCGGCAGGGCAAACCGGCGAACGTAGAAGAAGCGCGAGTCGGCCCCGCCGCGGGCGGCCTGCACGGCACGCCGCGCCACCGATGCCGGGATGGTCATAATGTCGGTGTACCCGCCCTGACCGCTGCGCGTCGAGAGCTCGTTGCGCAGCGACTGGCGTCCGAAGAGCGTCGCCGGGTCGCACCGGCTGCCCACGTCGGGAAAGGCGTCGATGAGCTCGCCGCACCAGGTGGCCTCCTCGGGCACGTACCCGTTGAGCCCGCCGAACGTCAGGAAGACGACAGTCGAACCGTTGGCGTTGACGTTCACCCCCGTGGGATGAACCCGAATCTGAGCCTGCGCCGCTCCCCATCCGACGAGCATGATGAGAACTATGGAGACGATTGTTTTCATGATGAGACCCGATCAAAAGATGCTGAGGGAGACGCCGGTATTGACGGTCCAGGTACGATTTTCGGTGTCGAGATCGAAGGTGACATCCCGCGTTTGGCTCGACCGGCGCGCGTAGCGGACAAACACCTGCCCCCGCACCGGAAGACGGGATCCGTCCCGAAACTGAAAGCCGTAGCTCCCCTCCAGCGCGAGATTCGTGTTAGAGCGGATGCTGGTCTTGATCTTATCTTCCATCCACGTCGGCGACACGGAGGCGGACAGGGTGAGCCCCTCCACGGGCCGGAGCGTCATCTGCGCGCCGATGCGCTCGGTAATGTCGATGCGGCCAGTCTCGAGGCTCTCCGCCCGCTCCAGTCCGATGTCGAGATTCACATACCAGATCTGGAAGAGCGTCGTGCCCAGCGATCCGCTGTGGGTCCACGTGACGAAGTCGGCTTCGGCGCGGCCGGTCTGGCGGTTGTCCTGGACGGCGTAGCCCAGCCGATAGCCGACGCGCCACATGCCATACTGCCAGCCGGCGCTGGCGCCGTGGAGACGGCTGACCTGATCGGGCAGGTGCGAGGGATCGAAGCCCCCATCGACGGGCAGCGACGCTCCGAACTGGTGCGTCCAGTTGTAGCTGTACGTGAGCCGCGGCAGCAGAATGGCTCCCACCCCGCTCGCGCTCGCTCCCAGCAGCGAGGCCGTCGGGACATTTGCGTTGAGCGTGTTCTGGCGCGACTTGGTCGTCAGAATCGACGGGATGTCGTCCAGGTTATCGACCGTGCGCGTGTGACCGCCCTGCACGCTGACGGGTCCCACGCTAAGCTGGAGGTCGGCAGCGTGCTGCAGCTGATCGGCCTGAACGTACGCCGCGACGGTACGGTAGAGTGGGTCGACGCGCTCGCGCCGCGCGCTCACGCTCAGTTGCACCGGCCACGCAGGCGTCAGCGCCACGTTGCGGAGCACATCGACCGAGACATCGAGCGAATGTGCGTACCGGGTGGTTTCCTCCACGGGAACGAGATCCGCCGCCTGCGCGAGCTCCGGATCGTCCGGGTTCGTAAAGCGGCTTCCGGCGACATTGCCTTCGAGGCGCACGCGCTGGTTTGCTACGTGGGCTGTGAGGTGGACGCCGGCGCCGCGGCTCTTTTCGGCGTCGAGGATCTGCCCGGCATTGAAACTGGATCGCGGCCGCACCGAGCCGTCCAGATACGAGAGCTCGATGCGCAGCGTCTGCGCCCGTTTCAACAGATCGACGCCGACGGTGCTGCTTACGATGCGATGCCCGGCATCGTCGAGCCCGAGCGGGTCGCCCCAGCCCACGATGCGCGATCCGTTGGCGACGGCCACCGAGACGTCGGCGCGGCCGTCGAGGTCGCCATGCGCCATGAGGCCCCGGCTGGAGAAGCTGTTTATCAGATAGGGATGCCGGCCGTGGGAGAGATGCCCCAGCGTCAGGTGCGCCGGACCGCTGCTCATCTGTACCCGATAATCCGACAGGTCGATGGGCGGAGCGTCTGCGCCGCGCTTGCCGAAGCGCAGCGCCTCCTCCTCGTAGCTGGCCCCAACAACGTTCATCTCGGCCTGAACCTGCCAGTCGGGATGCGCGACCGCGCCCCGTAGCGCCAGTTGACCCGAGAAGTCCTGATAGATGCGGTGGGGAAGGGCTTCATCGGGTGCAGGAACCGTCCCCTCGGCCACCTGGCCTTTGTTGTTCAGCGTCAGATCTGGGGTAACGGCAAGCGTCTCGAGGTTGCCTGCCCGACGCACGCGGAGGGGAAAGCGGGTGACTTCCTGCCACCCGCCCTCGGGACCGACGAGGTGTACCGAGAGCTCCGTGTCGCCCGGCGGGAGTGGAAGCAGGTCAGGTACGTAGCGGACGGTCGTGCCGCTGGTTTCGATCAGCGCGGTCAGATCAGTGGTGCCCAGCACGACGGCCAACCGTCCGTCCTCCGGCGTCACCGGTCGGCTGAGCGTCAGCACCAGCGGTTCCTCGCGCCCGACGGAGGTTCGTTCCGCAAATGCGGCCTCGACGCCGAGCGGCGGCAGATCCTGCGCATGGGTTTCCTGAAGAAGACCTTCACTGAGTGCGAAAAGTCCCGCAATGACGCAGAACCGAATCAGCAGCAATCTGAACACCATCTCCCTCGCGTATCGACGAATGAATCGGGTATCGCGCGGCCGCCTTCGTTGGACGACCGCCTCACCCTCTCTATCGCAGAAGGAGCACGAAGCGGATCACCGACGTGCGATTTATGGCGCCACTTCTCCAGATTTCGGGGCTGATCCGTTAAATTCACTTGTGAAATGCGCTAATTCTCCGGATATTTCACATACTACTGCAAGCGTATCCGACTGACACTTTTGGTGGGGCCGTTCCGCTCTCCGCATGAATATACCGACCGACATCACACAGCTTCTGCAGGAGGCAAGCAGCGGAAATCGCACATCGGCTGATCAGCTGTACGCGCAGGTGTATGACGAATTGCATCAGATCGCCCACCACCGGCTCTCGAAGCATCGTCCCGGCGCGACGCTCAACACGACCGCTCTCGTGCATGAGGCGTATCTTCGGCTGGTCGATCAGCAGGCGATCGAGTGGCAGGACCGGGCTCACTTTTTCGCGGTGGCCTCGCGGGCCATGCGTTTCATCATCATCGACTACGCCCGCAAGTGGTCAGCGCAGAAGCGCGGCGGCCACCTGGACAAGGTCGCCCTCCGTGACGTCCAGATCGGCACCGAAGAACGCGTGGCCGACCTGCTGACGCTCAATGACGCGCTGGATGAGCTCGCAACGGTCAGCGAACGCCAGAGCCAGCTGGTGGAATATCGCTTTTTTGGCGGACTGACGTACAAGGAAATTGCCGAGGTCACCGGATGGTCGGTGCCTACGGTGAAGCGCGACTGGCAGCGCGCGCGGACCTGGTTGTATCACGCCATACAGGCCGAAAGCGACGCGGCGTGATCCGCCGGCGCCGCTTTTTTCGATTACTCAGGTGCCTCCTCCATCCGGCGCTTGCTCTTTCGTGACCCTGGGCCTTATGAACAATCTTTCCCCCGAGCGCTGGCAGCAGATCGACGCGCTCTTTGCCGAAGCGCTCACGCATCCGCCCGATGTGCGCACGGCCGCGCTACGGCACCAGTGTGGTGAAGACCTCGACCTTTATCAAGCCGTCATCGATCTTCTGTATCAGGTGGCCGAGGCCGAGCAGGTCCTGGGCGAATCGGTGACGGATTTCGCGGCGCCCCTGATGCCCGCTTTATCGGCCGACCTCGCCGCTCGTGATCTCAACATGCTGGCCGAGCGCCGCGTCGGGCCCTATCGCATCGTCACTGAGTTGGGGCATGGCGGGATGGGCACGGTCTATCTCGCCGCGCGTGACGACGATCAGTTCCGCAAGAAAGTGGCGCTGAAACTCGTGCGACGCGGGATGGACACGCAGGAGATCGTCCAGCGCTTCCGTTACGAGCGGCAGATCCTCGCCTCGCTCGAACACCCCGGCATCGCCCGGCTCTACGACGGCGGCGTGACCGATGACGGGCGCCCGTACTTCGCGATGGAGTACGTCGAGGGCCAGCCCCTTGACGACTACTGTGACGCACACCGGCTGTCTCTTGACGAGCGACTCCAGCTCTTCGAGACCGCCTGCGAAGCGGTCCAGTACGCGCACCGTAACCTCGTCGTCCATCGCGACCTCAAGCCGTCAAACATTCTGGTGTCGGACGACGGCACGGTGAAGCTGCTCGACTTCGGCATCGCGAAGCTGCTGGCCGACGAGCCGCCCGCTCCCGATGCTCCGCTCACACGCACCGGATGGCGCGTGATGACACCTGCGTACGCTGCTCCTGAGCAAGTGCGCGGCGCCTCCGTCACCACGACCACCGACGTGTACGCGCTGGGCGTGGTGCTCTACGAACTCCTGACTGGACGGCGCCCCTTCGATACGGCAGCCCTTTCGGCCTCTGAAGCCGAGACGACGATCCTGGAGCAGCTCCCCGATCGTCCCAGCACGATAGTCACTCGCCCGATCATCTGTCGGCACCGCGATGGGGTGACGGAAACCATTGCTCCCGACGTGATGAGCATAGCCCGCCGCACCACGCCGGCTCGGCTCCGGCGTCAGCTGCAGGGCGATCTCGACACCATCTGTTTGAAAGCGCTCCGTAAAGAACCTGCACGCCGGTACGCCTCGACAGAGGCGCTTCTCGATGACCTTCGACGCTACCGGGCGGGGCAGCCCATCGCCGCCCGGCGCGACTCGCTGCGCTACCGGGCGACCAAATTCGTGCGCCGCCACCAAGCCGGCGTCGGGATGGCCTTCGTCGCCCTCATCATTCTTACCGGTCTCGGCTTCTTCCATACGGCGCGTCTCACGCAGGAACGTGACCGCGCACAGAGTGAGGCGAATCGGGCACAGGCCGCAATGACGTTCATGGAAACCCTGTTCGAAGGCGCCGATCCGGACGAGACACTCGGCGATACGCTTACGGTGTTCGAGCTTCTTGACCGAGGGGCCGCACAGGTGAACCGGGGCCTTTCGGACCAACCCACTGTTCAGGCCCCCACGAAGCACATCTTGGGCACGCTCTACCTCAAGCTGGGCGCCTACGACCGGGCCGCTCCGCTGCTCGAACAGGCGCTGGCCTCCTCACCTTCCACCGCGAACGCATCCGCTTCCTCCCCGCAGATCGACCTTGCCCATCTCCATGTGAAGACGGGGAGCTATCCCATTGCTGACTCGCTTTTCCAGACGGCGCTTTCCCGGCGCCGCATGGCGTGGGGCGACCGTCATGAAAGCGTGGCCGGGATTCTGATTGAATACGGGGCGGCGCTGGAGCGCATGGGCCGGTACGACGAAGCCGAGACGCACCTCCACGAGGCGCTCTCAATCCTCACTCAGGCGCCGGGCGATCAGCGCGAGCCCATCGCCGATGCCCGGATGGCGCTGGCAACGGTACGGCTGAATGAAGGTCACTACACCGAAGCGGATTCGCTCTTCCGCGACGTACTCGTCATGCGCCGAACGCTCTATGGTCCGACCCACAGCAAAGTGGCCGAGGTCCTCAACAATCGCGGCAATTTGCTTTACGATCAAGGCGATTACGAAGCCGCCGAGCCGCCGCTCCGAAAGGCGCTCTCGATCCGCCGCCAACTCTTTGGGAACGACCATCCGGCCGTATCGGAGGCGCTGAACAACCTGGCGCTCGTTCCCTACGCTCGGGGCGACTACGCGGCGGCCGACTCGCTCATGCGCCTCTCGCTGGGTATCGTGGAACACCTCGTCGGCCGGGAGCATCGCGACGTCGCCATGACCCTCAACAACATCGGATGGGTACAGCTGCGGCAGGACGACCTCGACGGGGCCGAGTCGACGTTTCGTGAGTCGCTCCGCATCATGCAGGAGGCGGCTGGGCCCTTGAGCGCTGACGCGGCGCTCTTGCTCGGGAACGTAGGCTTCGTGCTGCACAAAAAGCAGCAATATGCCGATGCTAAGCTCTTCCTTCGTGAAGCGCTGGCCGTCCGCCAGCAGGTGCATGGCCCTGAGAGCATGCACGTCGCCTGGCGGCAGTTTGCGCTGGCCGAGGTGCTGCGCGACCTGAAGCGCTACCCCGAAGCCGAAACGCTCCATCGAGAGAGCATGGCCATCCGGCGGGCGCTGCGCGACTCGATGCACTTCGACATCGCACGCGGCCTCGGCGGGCTGGGCGGCGTCTTAACCGACCAGGGTAAATGGAAGGAAGCCGAAGCAACCTACCGGGAGGCGCTGGCGATCTATCAGACGATCCACGGCCCCGACCACCCAACCGTTGCCGACACTCAGGGCCTGCTGAGCATCTGCCTCACCGAGCTCGGCCACTTCGAAGCCGCTGAGTCGCTCCTCCTCCAGAGCTACGAAACGCTCAAAACGATTCGGGGCACCGATCACGCCGATACGCGCAACGCTATCGACCGTCTCATCGCTCTGTACACCGCCTGGGAGCAGTTCGACCAGGCCGCGCACTACCGCGCGTTAGTCCCCGTCTCCGGATCCTGAGAAACCAACACCTCCAGCGCATTCCGCAGGGCTCCTTCCATTGAACGTCCAGTCCTTCGTGCTCGTAGCGGATGCGTCCCTGCCAACCGGCGCGTGAGATACGTACACGCGGTGCTCATCTACCGGTGCTGCTCGAACCAGGCAAGCACGTGATCGACCTTGGCGATGAGCTGGCTCGGGCGGTTGGCGATGAAGTGATACGCGCCCGGCATCTCCACGTAAGCCGCCTCCACGCCGCCCCGCTGACGCGAACGCCCCGGACGAGGCCTGATGCCAAC
>CAYFQN010000120.1:0-9967 GCA_964345285.1 uncultured Rhodothermales bacterium | reverse complement strand
TCCGGCCAGTCGTCCCCGTTCACATCCCCCACCGCTACCCCCGAGCCGTTCACATAGTGGCGGTTCGCGAGGAAAGCCTGCTGGCTCAGCGTGTTGACGAACCCGACCCCCGACCGCGTCGAGTCGACGGCTTCAAAGCCCGCGCCACTCCGCTCGCGCACGTCAAGTGGGGCCCATCGGTAGCCTGCTTCGTCGGTCCAGACCAACTCTGCGCGTGGCGAGGCGCCCCCGCCACAGCCGCCCAAAAGACCGAGCACCAACAGCCCCGCTATGAGGAGTACGCGTGGGATGGAAAACAAACTCATGGATCGATGATGCCAAGGGCAGGGTGGTGGGGATACAGAGCGGCGCCCGCTCGGCCACGCGGAACCGATTACAGATTCTAAACCGACGCGGACAGAGAAGATCCGCCTTGTTGATCGTGATCAGTACGTGCGCAGCCCGCTTGCAACCTGGCTCTCCAGGTAGTCGGCAATGTCTTGGAGATACTCGGTGCGATCGGCAGGGATGGATGCCTGCGCCCACGCGGGGTTGCCCTGCTGCTGGACTTCATACTCCGCCTCGAAGATGACGGTGTACGTACGCACTTCGCCTCCGGCTCGGCTCCGGGGCCGAGCGTTGACGAAGATGCGAGTCCGGGACTGGGCGATGCCGCGCTCCCGCTCGTCTTCCAGTGGCGAATGATTATTCCACTGCGTGATGAATCGCAGGTCTTCGCTCGTGGTGATTTTTCGATCGAAGCGGTAGTTGTACCGCGAGACGAGGGTATTTTCAGTTTCCGTGATGATGTCAGCGGGGGAGGCTACCCCGATGCGTTGGCGGAAGGTGCCGTCGGTGGCGGAGCGCCCGCTGGAGGCACACCCTACGACCCCGACGATGAGGAGCGCGATGCAAAAAACAGTGAGTGTGTGAAGTCGGATCGTCATGAGACGGCCTCTGATCGTGCAATACAGTTTCGAATGTGGGCAAACCCCTGCTGTTGTAGGGTGACACAGAAACAACGTTGACACAGAAACAGCGGTGTGCGCACCATAAAGAAAGGAGCCAGCACCCTTGGGTGCCAGCTCCTTTCCGGATTCAGCCATTTGAGAGAGCACGCTTACTTAGGCTGCGAGGGGCGCGGGGCGCGGACCGGCTGATCGCCCGCTTTCCAAATATTCCCCATGTTAAAGCCACCTGCCACCTTCATGGCACTGGACCCTCCAGCCGTAGGCGCTGTGCAGTTATCGTCCACTCCGGCCGCACAGGGTCCGTCCTGCCCGCCGAAGGTGTAGATTTGAACACCGAGGGTCTGGAGCTCCTGTCCCGGCACGGGAAAGTGGAGCGGCGTGCCCTGCACGAGGTCGCCCCATCCACGGTCGGTGAAGTAGTTGAGCCCCGCCGAGGTGAGCATGGTCTCTATGCCGAACTCGTACTTCAACATCGACCACAGTGTGACGTCACCCGGTTCAAGCGGGTTGGGCTCATCGCTGATGCTTCCGACCGGCGCGCCGGCCGCCGTGGGCAGTTCGCCGATGCCCACCCGCGTGAGGTCAATAAGGTCCGCGACGTCGCCATTGGGGCCGCCGGTGTGGAGCAGCGCCTCGGCCTTCAGCAGATTCATCTCTTCAATGGTGAGATGCGGCATCGGGCCGTTGGCGATGTTGTCGAGGTACTCGACATACATGACCGGCGTGCGGTCCGAGTAGTGGTACGAGCCACGCTCCACCGGGAACGCTGTGAACTCGACGCCCTGACTCGTGAAGTCTTTGCCATCGCCTCCGTCAGCGCTGGCAATACGGCGGTCGCGCGTCTGCGTCTCATAGGGCACACGCTGGGCCACCGGGGTATCGAGCCAGGTCTCGTATCCGCCCGACTCATCGGCCGGACCAATGGTGCGGTAATCGGCCCGCGACCACGTGCTCGGCTCTTGGCCATAGAACTTCATGCAGTCCCACTCGGTGGCGCCACTATCGTCCCCGATGGGCGCGAACGTATCGGTAACGCCGTCATCGATCCACGTGATGACGTCGGTCCAGGAGGCGCTCACATGGCTCAAGCTCTGCCGCTCGCTGGGGGTGCGCGCCGTCATGGCCGCGTAGCGCGCCTTGAACGAGTTGGCGAGCTGGACGAGGTCATCGCTCGTCACTGTCAGGCCAAAGATCCAATCATCCTCCGAGGGAATGGTGAAGTCGTTGTTACTCGCGATCTGGATCGCTCGGTCCAGCTTGGAGATCGCAAAGTCTGCCACAGCGGGGTAGGGCTCCAGGTTGAGCTCCACCGCTCCTGTGGCCACGCCTTCAGCGTCGGTTGTTTCATCCACGAGGAAGGCGCGATCGTACGTCGCTGCGATGTGACCGTACGCCAGGCCCATCGTGAAGTTGACGAAGGCTTCCATGCGGGCTAGGTCTACGTTCGCGCTCTCAAACGCGGCGGCATCGGTGTTCTCGATGGCGCGCAGCACGTCGGACGCGTTGGAGATCGCTACGTAGTTCTGAAACCACGGGGTTTCGTTGGACGCGGCCCGTGAGTACGCCGGGTTATTGTTCCATTCAATGCGCGGCTCCGAGGCCATATCCTGCATGCCCCAGTTGGCCCAGGAGCAGGAGTGGGCATCGGCCATCGTGGACAGCATCATGGACTGGCCGCACCACTGCGTGGCAGACCAGAAATCGAGGAACGTACCGGAGGCAAGTCCCTCAATATCTCCAGGAGCAGCAAGTACCTGCGACCGGTCCGGGCTGTTTTCATTTTCGACGGACAAGTCCTGGCAACCCGTGAGGGTTACGACCAGGAGCGCCGCCAAACTAAGGGTTAATGTTCGAATGGTGTGTGTATAACTCATTTCGCTCTCGATTGCGATAAGTAGTGGTGCAGATGGGGTGCGCACCGGGAGCCGGGCAGCCGTAGAGCCACCCGGCCCTGCGCGCAATAACGGGATAGTGACGCGACACCTAGAATTGGAATTCGAGGCGGCCCGTGACCGTGCGGAACGGCGGGTAGTCGAAGTTGTCCACGCGGAAGAGCGTGGCGTCGCTTCCGTCGCCAACTTCCGGATCGAAGCCTGAGTAGTCCGTGAAGGTGAACAGGTTGCGGCCTGTCACGGTGAAGGACACGCGGTTCAGGACGTTCGACCCGCCCAGCAGGTTGTTCAGCTGCGCCCGATCGAAGGTGTACCCTAGCGAGATCTCGCGGACTTTCAAGAACGTTCCGTCTTCGACGAAGTGGTTGTTCTTGTTCGTCGCGCTGTACAGCGTCTCGTAGTAGGCGTTGGTCTTCTTCGTGGCGTTGCTCTTTCCAGACTGGTCCTGGTCGCCAGCCCGGCCATCGCGGTAGCTCCACTGTTTCGTGAAGTTGTAGATGTCCCCTTTGTGCTGGTAACTCAACAGGGTGTAGGCGGTGAGGCCTTTGTAGCTGAAGCTGGTGTTGAAGTTCAGGTTGAAGTCCGGGATCGTGTTGCCGATCTGGAAGAAGTCTTCCCCTTCAGAGTCAACAAACTCGAAGGGAATACCCCAAGCCAGGTCGCCTTCGGCCGTAGATACCGTGGTGCCCCACAGCTCCTTGGCGATGCCATCCGTCCAGGTATTTCCACTTCCGACGGGCACATAGTACCCATCGTCATTCTGGGCGAAGAGGCTGGGGTCGAGCCCCATCTCCTGAAGCTGACTCACCTCCGTGACCCACTGCGCACCGTACATCGCGCCGATTTGCTCGTCCTCGCGATAGTAGAACAGCGACTCCGGGCCCGTCTGGAACGCATTGGTATCAAACTCGGTGATTTCCTGGCGCGTGCGGTCGAACGTGATGCCCATGTCCAGAACGGCATCGCGCGTCCGGAAGACCGTGCTATTCAGGCTGATCTCGACGGTGCTGGTCTCCAGCGTACCGGCGTTCTGCCACTGCGAGCTAAACCCGAGCGGCCCGACGAGCGGGACCTGAAGCAGTTGATCTTCCACCAACGACGTCGCATACGTCACGTCGAGGTAGGCCCGGTCGAAGAAGCTGACTTCCAAGCCGAACTCCTGCTCGGTCTGTAGCTCCGGCTTCAAGGCGCTGTTTCCTAGCGTCGCTTTCGAGAGGCTGCCATTGCTAAGCGAGTAGGTCTCGTACTGCGCCTGGAACTGAGGGCGTGCACCGGCTCGCCCGTAGGCATAGCGCAGCTTAAACTCGTTGAGCGAGTTTTGGAACGGCCAGAACGACTCCTGCGAGATGCGGTAGGCGCCTGCCAAGCGGTAGTACGTCTGCCAGCGCTCTTCCGCGCCGAACAGTGAGCTGCCGTCACGACGGATCAGCGCGTCGACGATGTAGCGATCGAGGTAGTCGCCCTGTGCGGTTGCGTAGAACCCTTCGGCCCGAATGATCGAGTTGAAGGAGTTGAGCAGCTTCGAGGCATCGTCGGTGATGTTGGCAAAGTCTGGGATACCAGCCGCGGCGAGGTCATTCCCCTGTGCAAAGACACTTTCGAACTGCGTGTCTTCCACCTGGTACTTGAACTGAGAGCGCCCCGCAAAGTCACCGAAGTCACGGTTGAATGAGAGGGTGAGGTCGTAGTTGAGCGCTTCTTGCACGAAACTCTCCTTCTCAATCTCGCCCTCGTTCTCTGCCGCAGGGTCGATGCTCTTGAACCCCTTATCGGCAAACTCCCGGTAGTCCCGGTCGGAGCGGTCGTAGCTGAGACTGCCGCTGAAGGTCATCCAGCTGAGTGGGCTGTATTCCGCACCGAAGTTACCGAGGAAGCGCGAGCGCTCCCGGTTGATGTCCAGGTTCTCAATGATATACAGCGGGTTTTCTTCCACCGCCCGAGGGTCCGGCTGGATGAGCAGTTCCCCGTTGTCGTCGCGCTCCAGGAGGTTCGACAACGGCGTCAGGAACTGCAGGCTGAAAAAGGGATCGGACACCTCTGAGGCGTCGACCCGGTCGCTTTTCGAGTTTGAGTAGTACCCTGAGGCCCGGAACGAGACGTTATCAGCTGGACGGTGGTCCAGGTTCAGGCGAAACGCGCGTCGCGAAAGTCCCTCGGCCGACACCGGGCCGCGAATGACGCCCGGCTCCCGGGTGTTCTCAAATGAGGCCCGGAAGTTTGTGGCCTCGCTGTTCTGGCTGATGGCGACGTAGTTCGTAAAGTTGTTACCCGGGTTGAAGAACTGATCGAACGGGTCATTCAACGCGTACGGAGAACCATCGGCTTGCCGGAGGTCTTCGTACAGGTTGTCCCGGAAGCTCACACTATTTGGCCCCGTCTGGTCAGGCGCAGCGCCCTGCCCGTAGTTAATTGCTTCACCGCTGGAGTTTACCAGCTGTCCTTGCTCGTTCGTGAGCAGCGAGTGGGCCTGGTTCGGGGTGAGCTGCTTCCGAAGGCTCTGCCAGCCGAACTCGTTCCGGACGGTGACGCGCGTCTGGCCGAGCGGCGTCTCTGAGCCGCGCTGCGTCGTGATGTTGATGACGCCATTCTGCGCGCGAGACCCGTAAAGTGACGACGCGGCTGCGCCTTTCACGACCTCGATGCTCTTGACGTCGAGCGCGCTGATGTCGACCTGGTTCGCTCCCAGGATGACACCATCCACGATGAAGAGCGGCGAGTTGTCGCCGGTGAGGCTCGTCGTGGCGCGAAGGCGGACGTTCAGCCCGGCCCCCGGCTCGCCACTGCCGCCCAGGATGGTGGCGCCGGCCACCTTGCCCTGCAGGGCTTGCATCGCGTTCGACGGGGCAACCTTCTGAAGCGCCTCGGCGTTCACCTGATCTACGGTGAAGGATAGCTTCGCCTTCGGCGTCTCCGCCGTCACGCCCGTCACCACGACTTCGCTCAACTCGGCGGTCGATGGGTTCAGTTCGAAATCAAGCGTCGTCTCCTCGTCAGCGGTGATGTCTACCTCGCGGGTCACCGTGGCGTACCCGACGAACGAGGCGCGAATCTGTCGTGTGCCGGGACTGAGGTTGATGCGGTATTCGCCGTCAACGCTCGTTGCGGTACCGACGCCGGTTCCAACGACTTGTACGGTGGCGCCGGGCAATGGCTCGGCTGTTTCTCCGTCGGTCACCGTACCCGTGACCACTCCTTGCTGTGCTAGCGCCATCCCCGGCAACGCCAAGAATAAAGCCAGCCCAGCAAGGAGCCGTGATAACAATGCGTTCATGGTGGTAGCTCCCTATCTCCTGTTAGCGGTGTGAGTGGTGGCATTTGAGGACGCGCGAGCCGCTGTGGTAGCGTGGCTCTGGAGGGCATCCTCTGCGCAGACGCGTCTGGTGAGCGCATCCACGCACTTTTAACACTGGTTACAGAAACGTTAAGTACTAGCAAAATTGCAAGTCAACCGTCTAGCTTTAACCCGTGTCGTAACAACTTGCGCTTATTCTACCGTTCAGCAGTATCCATGCGCTAGCTTGAAGGGCCCTCCTATGGACTAGACCGGCTACCAACGCCCCTCTCCTTGGTGGACGCCTTCGCTCCAACGACCGCGAATTACCGCGAATTACCGCCCATTACCGCTTCGTGTACACCATAATGATACCGTGGACGTGGCCTGTGCCATACCGGTTGGTGGCCTCCGCCGGGGGTAGAAATCGCATGGCATCAACAGAGGAGGCGGGTATGTCACGCAGGCTAGCAGGCGTGCCGTAGCGTGCGCCGTCGACGTAGACGGCGACGGCGCTCTCATTGGTGATGCTGGTTCGCCCGCGCTTCCGGAGCCAAAGCGGGCGCAGGTTCTCTACGATACCGTATGCAGTGCTATACTGGGGGACCACCTCGCGGACCTGCTCCGCCGTGATCCGGTTCCGATCGCCAGGGGCGCGGCGCGTGCCGTCTGTCGCCCCGCACCCAAAGAGACCGATGCCCAGGATGGTTGCTAGGAGCACCCCCAATGGAGCCGTGCGTCGTGTCCACCGGATCGTGTGGGCTGAGGTCATGAAGCGCTTTCGTCTTCTAACATGCGTTAGTTGGTTACTTGAAGATACGTTGCATACCCCAGAGCCTCAATCCGAGGCACAGTTTCTGCGCTCTGCTTACCGACGAGTGGCTGCGGAGCAACACGATGCCCGGTTGCCGCTATAACTGTCTGCATTAGGTCGTTCAACCCTCTACTCCCCATGCCTGCCTCCATGCCCTCTACCGCGCTGTCCACCGAGGCCGTCCGCACCCTGCGCGACGTGCTCGGTGCCGACCGGCTCCAGCGCGACGTGTCGCTCGCTCCCTACACGACGTTTAAGATCGGCGGCCCGGCCGCCCTGTACTACGAAGCGCAAACCGCTGACGAACTCGCCCGCGCGCTCCGGACGGCCCGCACGGTAGACCTCCCGTTCTTACTGCTGGGGATGGGCGCCAACATCTTGGTAGGCGATGGCGGCTTTCCGGGCCTCGTCATTCGCAACGCGGCGGACCGCATTGAGGTGCGCCCCGACGCGAACCAGGTCTGGGCGGGCAGCGGCGCCGTCATGTTTCCAGATGTCATCGAGGCTGCGGTGGATGCCGGACTCTCTGGTCTGGAGCACTACGTCGGCATTCCGTCAACGGTGGGCGGGGCGCTCTGGCAAAACCTCCACTTTCTCTCGCCGCCCCCTGAGCGCGAGCGCACGATGTTCATCGAGGAAGTCGTTCACGAGGCGGACCTCCTCACGGAAGAAGGCACGCGCCGGACGGTCGGCGTCGACTATTTCGAGTTCGGCTACGATGACTCCATCCTCCATCACCGCGACGACGTGGTGCTCTCGGCCACGTTTCAGCTGGAACCGGGCGACCCCGAGCGGATGCGCGCTATCATGGAGGCCAACCTGCAGTGGCGCGCCGAACGCCATCCCCCCCTCGACACCGAACCCAGCGCGGGATCCATCTTCAAGAAGATCGAAGGCGTCGGGGCAGGCCGGCTCATCGACGAGTGCGGCCTGAAGGGCACGCGCATTGGCGGCGCCGAGGTCACGCACCGCCACGCCAACATCATGATCAACCGCGACGGGGCTACCGCGTCGGACGTGCGGGCGCTGATCGACCACGTACAGACGGTCGTTGCCCGCGATACGGGATACGAGTTGGAGACCGAAATCGACTTCATCGGCACGTTTCACCCGCCGAGCACCGAGGAGCCCGTCATCGTGCCGAAGGATCCCGACGTCGTCTCGGCCGAGGAACGGGCCCGGGCGCGGAGCAGACAGAATGGAGAGTGGGCCCGTGGATAAACCGCGCTACCCTCTGCTAACGTGAATGCCCCACTCACAGGCTCTCGGTGAGGCGTCGGGCAAACGCCTCTGCCTGCGCCTCCAGATCGCTGCATGCTTCGAGGCCGTCGTGCCACTCATCGGGAAATGCCGACCAGCCGTGCAGCGCGCCGAGGAGCGCACCGAGCATGGCCCCCGTCGTATCCGCATCGCCACCGACGTTGATGGCGGACAGCAGCGTGTTCTCGACGAGGTGCGGGGCGCGAGCAAACATAGCCACCGCGAAGGGCCACGCCTCGTCAGCCCGGAGGCCCACCCCGCTGCATAGGTCGCGCAGGTCGAGCGGAAACTCGTCGAGGTGGCCGGCCAGCTGATGTAACCGCGTCGACACGGATTCATTGTCGCCCCCGAGTTGTGACTCGGTCCACTCCGTCACGTCGATAAGCGCAGTCCAGAAGCTATCGGGATCGAATGACCCGACGGACTGGTCCAGCGCAGTCCGCACGGCAAAGGCTTGGCCGACGCCTGCTGCGAGCGCGGCCGGGTGCCGATGCGTAACGGAGAGCACGGGGTGGATCACAGCCAGCGCGTTGTCGCGCGATGCGCCGGTGGCCGCCCACCATACGCCGAGGGGGGCCGCGCGCATGGCCGCTCCATCGGTTGGCCGTTCGTCATCGCCCGCGTCCTCCAGCGATAGGCCCTCCGCCAGCCGGTCGACGGCAGCCTGCGTCGTGGGCCCCCATCGCCGGGCCGCGTCCATGAGCGCGACGTATTCGTGCGCGGCCTGCTCGGGCCATTCCTCGACAACGTCCGACGCGACCAGGGCGCGGGCGACGGCGAACGTGAACTGCGTGTCGTCCGTCCACTGCCCTTTCTTGAGGTCGCCGCGCTGGTCGTCCGCTCGGTATTCTTTGATGCCTTTGTAATAGGTGCGCACGTTTTGGTGGCTGAGGCCTTCGATGGGCATGCCGAGCGCGTCGCCGACGGCGGTGCCAAGCAGCGCACCGATGATTTTATCGCGAGTCATTTGCGGATGGGGGACCGTCCGGTGTTTGTTGTGAATCGCCGTGCGCGGGTGGCGGTACGAACACGGCGCCCTCCAACGTCACACAACGCGCCGCCAATCACAACCCGCTCTCGTCTTTGCCAATAATCCCAACCGACGCATGCAGTGGCTGATGGGCACCTGGGCCGTCTTCCGAAAGGACGTCCGGCTGGAGTTGCGCAACCGGTATGCGGTGAACACGCTGCTGATGTTTGTCGCGGCCGCGCTGCTGCTCGTCACGTTCGCTATCGGCCAAGAGCCGGTGAGCGAGCGCGTACAAGCCGCGCTGCTGTGGATCGTGGTCTTGTTTTCGGCATCGATTGGGCTGGGCCGATCGTTCGTAAGTGAGGAGGAGCGCGGCACGGTGCTGCTGTTACAGCTCAACACGCAGCCGAGCACGGTGTACGCTGGCAAGCTGCTCTTCAACATCGTGCTGGTGCTGGGCCTGAATGCCGTCGCCCTCGGCCTCTTCCTCGTGCTGCTCGATGTGCCCCTGCGCGCGCCGGGGCTACTCCTTACGGTGGTGCTGCTCGGCGCACTGGGCCTGTCGGGCGCGACGACCCTCTTGGCTGCCATCATCGCACGCGCTGCGCAGCGCGGCCCGCTCCTGCCGGTGCTGCTGCTCCCGCTGCTCATGCCGCTGCTCCTGTCTGTCGTCAGCGCAACACGGAAAGCCATCCTCGGGACGGGCTGGCCGGCCGCGCAGAGCGAGCTGCTTACCCTCATCGGCTTTGCGGGCACGACGATCTCGGCCTCGGTGCTGCTGTTCGACTACGTGTGGAACGACTGAGAGGT
>CAYFQN010000119.1:0-9978 GCA_964345285.1 uncultured Rhodothermales bacterium | reverse complement strand
ACGAGCACCGTCTTCCCGTCGGACGATGAGGTCAAGCGCTTCCTCCGTTCGCAAGGCCGCGAAGACGACTGGCAGGAGATTCAGGCCGATTCGGACGCTGATTACGACGTCTATGAAGAGATCGACCTCTCGGAGCTCGTACCGCTCATCGCCAAGCCCAGTAGCCCGGGCAATGTGGTGCCGGTGCGCGAGGTGGAAGGGCAGGAGATCTACCAGACGTACGTTGGCTCCTCCGCCAATCCCGGCTTCCGCGACTTTGCCGTGGCCGCCGAGATCGTGGATGGCCACCAGGTGCACGACCGCGTGTCCTTCGACGTCAACCCGACGTCGCGCCAGATCCTGGAGAACCTGATGAACACGGGCCATCTGCAGAAGCTGACGCGAGCAGGGGCCCGCATCCACCAGGCCGGCTGCAATGGCTGCATCGGCATGGGGCAGGCGCCAGCAACGGGGCAGATTTCGCTCCGCACGGTGCCGCGCAACTTCCCCGGCCGCTCCGGCACGAAGGAAGACGCTGTATACCTCGTGAGCCCCGAAACGGCGGCTGCCTCCGCGCTGACCGGTGAGATAACGGACCCGCGCGATCTGGAAACCCTCTTCGGGATGAGCTACCCACATGTGAAGGAGCCCGAAGATATCATCGTGAACACCGATCAGTTGGTCGAGCCGCCGTCGGCCGCCGAGGCCCAGGACACGGAGCTGGAGAAGGGGCCAAACGTGGTTTCGCTACCCGAGTTTGGCGAACTGCCGGACGAACTCGATCTGCCGGTTCTCCTCAAGCTGGGTGATGACATTTCGACAGACGAGATTATGCCTGCCGGCTCGCGCATTCTACCCTACCGCTCCAATATACCGAAGATCTCGGAGTTCGTGTTCGAGCAGGTCGACGAGGCCTTCTTCGAGCGGAGTCAAGAGGTGCGCGACACGGGCCACTCCATCGTGGCCGGCACGAACTACGGGCAGGGCTCTAGCCGTGAGCACGCTGCACTGGCGCCTCGCTGGCTTGGCACGCGCGTCAAGATCGTCAAGAGCTTCGCGCGGATTCATCGGCAGAACCTCGCCAATTTTGGTATCCTGCCGCTAACGTTCACCGACGCGGCCGATTACGAGGCCATCGATCAGGGCGACACGCTGCAGTTTCGGAACTTGCGCGAGCAGGTGAAAAACGGGCACGAGGTCGAAGTCTATAACGCGACGAAGGACGAAACCTTTGTGGCTGAGCACGACCTTACCGAACGCGAAATCCAGATGGTGCTCGAAGGCAGCCAGATTGGTGTGGTGAAGAAAGAGTTTGCCAACGTGTGACGGCGCCGCTTTCCATGTGTACTCCACACAAGGGGGGCCGATAGGCTCCCCTTTTTTTGATATGTTAATTGCGCTTGTCCCAGCGTACTTCCGACCTGCCCCCAGATGGTTGCAGGGCAACGTGCGCTGAACCTTGTTTATCGCACGGTTTTATCGCACCCGGATGCTCGGAATGCCGCATCATTGGTCTGAGTTGCCGCGCCCGTTCTATAGCGATTGGTCGCCGCGCTTGCGCGGGGCGGCGCAGGCGCTGTGGCACTGGCACTTGAGCCTGCTCGAAGTCCAGCCGCCAAGCCATAATGGGGTGGGGTCGGCGTTCGGCGACGTGTTTGGGGCCGATCAGCAGCACGCCCTGCACGGCGAGCCGGTTCGGTTGCTGCGCGAACCCGTTTGGCAAGCAGCGTACACGGCCTGTGAGGAGCACGACTTATCGTTCAAGTTGCTGGCCGACCAAATTGGAGCGGCGCAGACCCTGTTGGGATCGGTTCGATTCGACGACGGCGCGTCGCTGAACACGTTCGTTCGCCGCTGGGCGTTGTCCCACACGCGGCTGCTGGCTGCGCTGGCCGATGCCAACCACACGTGGCAGATCGAGCCTGTGGAGGAGCTCGGGCGTGGCTTCTTCTTCGTGGGCCGACTCATGACGTTGGCTGATGATTTGCAGCGCGATCAATTGTTTATCCCACTCAATGATCTAGAGCAAGCGGGCGTCGAGGTGTCCCAGCTCAAGGCCGGTGATCTGGACGACAGCGTGCGGCGCCTCCTGTGGAAGCAGTCGATCCGCGCGCGCGATGCGCTAGGGCAGGGGCAACGCTTGATCGGTGAGCTGCCGCGGCTGCGGCGGTTTGCCCTCAAGCGGTGGTGGCACGGCGCACTGGAGATACTCAACGAAATCGAGCGCCGCGACTTTGACGTTTGGTTTCAGCAACCGGGACTGTCGCTGTTCCGTCGTATGCAGGTCAATCTCCAAGCGCTATTCGGAAAAGCCGCCAGGCGGTCTTAGCGCCATCTATTTTTCTTCATCTGATCTCTCCGCACAACCATGACCACGTATCGCGAAACCGGTGTCAATATCGAAGCAGGAGATGAAACCGTTCGCCGCATCGGGCCGATGGTCCGCGAAACATTTACCCCGGGTGTCCTCGCAGACATCGGCGCCTTCGGCTCGTTCTTCGAACTAGACCTTAGCGGGTACGAGCGCCCGGTGCTGGTCTCGTCGATCGACGGTGTAGGTACCAAGCTCAAGGTGGCGGTGCGTACCGGTCGGCACGATACGGTCGGGCAGGATCTGGTAAACCATTGTGTGAATGACATCGCGGTCTGTGGCGCCAAGCCCCTCTACTTTCTTGATTACTTCGCAACCGGCACGCTGGCGCCCGACGTCGCCGAAAAGGTGGTGTCCGGGTTCGTCCAGGCCTGCAAAGAGAATGGCTGTGCGCTGGTGGGCGGCGAAACGGCAGAAATGCCCGATATCTACGCGGGTGGTGAATACGATTTGGCTGGTACCATCGTTGGCATCGTAGAAAAAGACGACATCCTGGATGGCCACGCCGTGGAGCCAGGTGACGTCTTACTTGGTCTGCCATCCAATGGCGTACACACCAATGGCTTTACGCTGGCCCGCACGGTGCTGTTTGATGCATTCGACGTGGATGACGCGCCTGAGGAACTGGGGGGCACCCCCATTGGTGAGGAGCTGCTTCGCATCCACCGGTCCTATCTGGCCGAGATTCAAGCACTGATGAAGGCCAACCTCGTTCATGGTCTGGTTCACGTCACCGGGGGCGGCATTCCCGATAACACACGCCGCGTCGTCCCCGCTGCCTTGACGTTCGATGTCGATTACAACGCGTGGGAGCGCCCGGCGATTTTCGACATGATCCAGGCGCGCGGTAATGTACCCGAAGCGGACATGCGTCGGACATTTAACCTCGGTATGGGCTTAATTGCTATCGTACCCGAGAGCCGAGTCGATGGGGCCCAACAGCTCCTTGCTGAGCACGAGACCGAATCGGTGGTCATTGGTCGGATCCATGCATAATATGAATGCAGGGGCACATTCCGTCGGCTACGTCGTATGTGCGACGCTTCGGCCTCGCTAGAACGTGTCGTATTTTTACTCACTGATCTGATGTGCTGCAATGCTTTCAGTGGCTGTCATAGTGTTCATTAGTTACCTGCTGGGCTCTATTCCGGGGAGCCTGTGGACGGGCAAATTTGTGTACGGAGTAGACCTCAGAAATTACGGAAGCGGCAATGCCGGGGCTACCAACGCGTTTCGCGTACTCGGTTGGAAGGCCGGCGTAATATCGACGGTGGTTGACCTGGGCAAGGGGCTCCTTGCAGCCGGTGTGGTAGCCCCTCTGTTGCGTATAGACCCCATTCCCACGTGGGGGCTCGTGCCATGGCAGGCGGCGACGGTTGTGTGCCTCATCGCAGGCGTGGTGGCGATCATCGGTCACATGTTTCCCATCTGGGCCAATTTCCAAGGCGGAAAGGGTATGAACACGGCCGCGGGTGTTCTTTTCGCTCTCACGCCCATCACCACCGCGATCACGCTCGGCGTGTTCTTCCTCGTGCTGATCAGCTTTCGGTACGTCTCGCTGGCGTCGATGACGGCAGCTATCGCCTTTCCGTCCACCGTAGCCATTCGACGCTACCTGTTCGACATCGAATCGCTGGATCCGAGTCTCCTCGTGTTTGGGGCTGTGATGGCGGCGGGGATCATTGTCGCGCACCGATCGAACATCAAGCGGTTGCTTCAGGGTAATGAGAACCGCGTCAGTTCATTTAGTCCGGCCAAAGGCATGCTCGGGCGTGGTGAGCTGTAAGCGCTTCGAGGCCATGTGTACAGCCTGCAACTGATAGCCTGTCAATGCCGTTCGCTTGAGGATAGGCGCCAGGCCTCGTATTCTACGCCAGGCCTCGTATTCTACATGCATCGCGATTACCCCTCACCTACCCCCATGAATCCCGTGGCGCATCACCTGGCCATGTTTGGAGCAGGAAGCTGGGGGACGGCCCTGTCTGTTTCGTTGGCCCGCGCCGGTCGGCCGGTCACGCTGTGGGCGCGCCGCCCTAAAGCCACAGCCACCATGCGGCAGACGCGGCACAATCCGACCTATCTGCCGGACGTTGTGATCCCCTCGGTGGTGGACATCACTTCGGATCTCGAGGACGCAGCCGAAGCAGCAAATTTATGGGTCATCGCCACGCCGTCGCACGCCGTACGCCACCTCGCCGAGCGCCTGAAGCCACTGCAGCGCCCTGGTCTCACAGTCATTTCTCTGGCGAAGGGCATCGAGAACCAGACGCTGATGACCACGACGCAGGTGCTGGCCGACGTGCTAAAGGCAGTTCCAGGCAACCGGATTGGCGTCGTGTACGGGCCCAGCCACGCTGAAGAAGTCGCAGAGGAAAAGCCCACCACCGTCGTTGCCAGTGCGCCCGATCCTGACGTAGCAGAAGCCATCCAGCAGGTATTCATGACAGACCGGCTCCGTGTTTACGTCAACACCGACGTAATTGGGGTGGAGATTGGCGGGTCAGTCAAAAACGTACTCGCCATTGCAGCTGGCATTTGCGACGGCGTAGGGTATGGCGATAATGCCAAAGCTGCCATCATCACGCGTGGTATCGCCGAGATCCGCCGCCTTGGCCTTGCCATGGGCGCGCGGCCTTCCACCTTTGCGGGCCTCGCAGGCATCGGTGACTTGGTCGTGACATGCATGAGCGGGCACAGCCGCAATCGGTTTCTGGGTGAGCAGATTGGGCAAGGCCGCACACTGGAAGAAATCGAGTCGTCAATGAGCATGGTGGCAGAGGGCGTGCGTACGACGGAATCGGTGCGAGACCTCGCCCGGCGCCACCGCATCGAGATGCCTATCACAGAAGCAGTTTACGCCATTCTCTTCGATCACAAAGACCCTGACCACGCCGTTCATGAACTGATGACACGCTCGGCCAAGCGTGAAAACTGGCTGCCCGATGTTCTCCAGGATGAGCGTTCGTGAGTGCCCTGGTGGACGAGGCCCGACCCGCGCCCTCGTTGGATTAGCCCCCGACCCCATGACTTTGCAGGAGTTACGACAGTTGGCTGCCTTGGGGGAAGGTAGCAGTTTAGAATTCAAACGACGCGTCCCGCGACCCGAGCGCATCGCGAAAGAGCTCATCGCCCTCGCCAACACCGATGGCGGTCGGCTTCTGCTGGGCGTCGATGATGATGGGACCCTGACCGGCGTGGATGATGCAGCCGAGGAAGAGTTTATGCTCCGCCACGCCGTCAAGAACCACTGCTGGCCGGAAGTCGAGTACCAAACGGAGCGCGTCGTTATTGCCCCGCGCCGCGACGTGATCGTCGTCAACGTACCCGAAAGCCCAGACAAACCGCACAAGCTCATTGCTGATGGCACCGAGGGCACGGCGTACGTGCGGGTGAAGGAGATGAGTGTGGAGGCGAGCCCCGAGTCCGTCGCGCTCATGCGCAACGGCGACGGGGCCGATGAGGGCGTCACTGTGCAGTTTGGAGAGAAAGAGTCACTTTTGATGCGCTACCTGAACGACTATGGGCGGATCACCGTTGCCCAATTCGCTCAGCTCGCCAATATACCCACGGCCCGGGCGTCCGACACGCTCATCAGCATGACTAAGGCAAACGTGCTGCGTTTGCATGCGGACCGAAAGGAGGACTACTTTACGCTGGCGTACTGAGGAATGGGGAGTGGCGAATAGGGACGGCACTCGTCACTCGAACTTCGTCGCTCAACCTTCGACAGCCCCCTGACACTACGGTGGCACGCGTGTATATTATCATGTGATTGCCTCTGGTTACATCCGTTATTGAAAGCAAAGAATGCCTGTAACAAAAAGCATCCCGCTGCACGAGACGGCCCGGGAACGGTATCTCAACTATGCGTTGTCCGTTATTACCAGCCGCGCACTGCCGGATATCCGCGATGGCTTGAAACCCGTCCAGCGCCGCATCCTGTACGCTATGTACCAGAACCTGCGCCTGTACCCCGACAAGCGCTATCGCAAAAGCGCGACGGTGGTCGGCGAGGTGATGGGCAAGTACCATCCGCACGGCGACACGGCCATCTACGACGCGATGGTGCGCATGGCGCAGGACTTCTCCCTGCGCGCGCCGCTCGTCGACGGGCACGGCAACTTTGGGTCTCTCGACGGTGACAACCCCGCCGCGATGCGGTACACGGAAGCTAAGCTCCGTCCGCTTTCGATGGAGATGTTAGAGGAGATCCGCAAGCAGACCGTCGACTACCGGCCGAACTTCGATGGGACGATCTCCGAACCCGTCGTGCTGCCGTCGAAGGTGCCCAACATGCTCGTCAACGGTGCGAGCGGCATCGCCGTGGGGATGGCGACGAACATCCCGCCGCACAACCTCGGTGAGGTGATCGATGCATGTATCTACATGATCAAGTCGCCCAATGCCCGCATCTCGACGCTCGTCGACAAGTTCATCCATGGGCCCGATTTCCCAACGGGCGGGCGCATCCTCAACACGCCCGAAGAGATCCAGGCCATCTACGAGACGGGGCGCGGCACCATCGCGCTGCGCGGTGAGTATCGGATGAAGGGCAAGACGCGGGCGATTATCGAGTCGATCCCATATGGCGTCGACAAGAGCAAGATCGTCGAGAAGATTGCCGACCACATTGCCGACGAGAATGTCCCGCAGCTGTCTAACGTGCGCGACGAGTCGACCGACGACGTGCGCATCGTGCTAGAGTTGAAACGCGGCTCAGACCCCGAAGCCGCAATGGCCTATCTCTTCAAGCACACCGACCTGCAAACGCGCTTCCACGTCAACCTCACGTGCCTGGTCCCGACAGAGCAGACCGATGATGGTGCGGTTGACTCGGGTGGTGAAGGCGACTCGGTGCCGGCGCCCAAGCAGGTCGACCTGTACGCCATCCTGCGGCACTTCCTCGACTTCCGGATGGAGGTGGTGACGCGGCGGCTCCGCTACGACCTCGAGCAGCTCGAGAAGCGGATCCACATCTTGAAAGGCTTCGCCATCATCTTCGATGCACTGGACGAGGCGATCAAGATGATCCGCTCATCGAAGAATAAGCAGGACGCGGCGCAGCGGCTCATGCATCGCTTCCGCCTTGACGAGGCGCAGACCGACGCCATTCTAGAGACGAAGCTGTATCGCCTCTCGCAGATGGAGATCGAGGCGATCCGCGACGAACTGGAAAAGAAAGAGGCCCAGGCCGACGCGCTCCGCGCGCTGCTGGCCGACGACGAAGCCCGTTGGCGCCTCATCCGTGACGAGCTACGGGAGGTGAAGAAAGCGTACGCCGACGACCGCCGCTCGGAGATTGCCGGGCCGGATGCGAAGATCGAATACACGGAGGAAGACTACATCATCGACGAGGACGTGCACGTCATCGTGACGCGCGACGGCTGGGTCAAGCGGCAGGGCTCGTACACCGATATCGAGAGCATCCGCGTGCGCGATGGCGACGACGTGGGCTGGGTGCTCCCGGCCTCGACGCGCGCCACGATTGGCTTCTTCACCAACTACGGCAGCTGCTACACGGCCCGCGCCGCCGACATCCCCAGCACCACGGGCTATGGCGATCCGGTCCAGAAGCTGTTCTCATTCGACGACAAAGAGCGCGTCGTCGGCGTTGTGAGCTTCGACGAGCGCGTACTGCCCGACGCCGTGCCGCCTGAGCCGGCCGAGCAGGGCACGCTCTTCAGTGAGGAGGACGCGGAGGGCCACGACGGCGCGCCGTACATCGTCGCCATCAGCAAGCAGGGGCAGGCCACGCGCTTTACGATCGACGGCTTCACCGAGCCGTCGACGGTCACAGGCCGCAAGTACATGCGCCTCGGCACGGGCGATGAAGTCATTGCTACGTTCATCGCCGCGGGGCACGAGAACGTGTGCTTGGCCTCACACAACGGGCGTGTACTCATCTTCCCCGTGCACCAGCTTTCGGTGTACAAAGGCGCGGCCAAAGGCGTCGTCGCCATCCGGCTCGAAGACGACGACCGAGTGATCGGCTTCACGCTCTCCGACGCGGCCCGCGACGGCCTCCGCGTCCAAACGAACCGCGGGCGCGACGAGACGGTGCGGACCACGAAGTTTGACGTCTCCAACCGGGGGAACAAGGGCACGCTCGTTATCAAGCGCGGCTACCTTGCCGAGGTCTTCCCCGACCCCATTGAGGTGACGCTGAACGGCGCAGGCTGATGGCCAAGAGCGAATCAGACGATGTACGTTTCGAGATGTCCACGCCACTGGGGTCCACCGTGCGCTCCACAGCATCCTGTTGGCGACCGACTGTACGTGTGAAGCCCCCATCATGAAAGGCCGAATGGATGACGTCATCAGCGCGCGGCACGGTCCGGATCAGGTTCGGGTAAGCCGGAGTGATTCTGCCGTGTTCTTGTTCTGTTGATGAAGAGAAAGCATCGCGGTGGATCTGCGCAGTTACCAAACACTTGAATGCCGTTGGCTTTTTCATCACGACCTATCCCACAGACGCCATCAAGGAAGGCAGACAGGTATGGCCCACGTGAAGGCGCTCCACGATCGCCGCGGCAACACGCTCACGGTATGGTTTGATGATCCGGAGCAAGAGTACAGTTGCGAGGAGACGGGTAACGAGATCGTGCTGATGAAGGACCGCGCTGGCAAGGTCATCGGGTTTGAAAAGCTCAACTACTCACCCTCTGACAGTGAGCCTTTCGACGTGGCATTCTCCACATTAGAGCCCGAATAAACCATGCTCGACCACGAACGCATTTACCAACTCACGCACGCGGCGGACTGGCCGGCGCTGCTCACGCTGATCCACGCGCACCCGCAGGCGGCGGCGCAGGACGACCTCGTGCAGCAGGCGCTCGCGACGTTTGAGTCGGCGTTCTTCGCGCAGCTGGACGCGGCAGATACGCTGAGTGCCGCGCAGGCCGATGTGCTGGAGCGGTTCATCCTGCTGCACAGCGGCGGCATCTACCGGCTGGGCGACGAGCGGTTCGCGACGCTGGTGGTGCGCCTCGTGACGTGGCACCTGGCGCACGGCGCGGACGACACGGCGGCCCAGTACGCCCCGTTCTGCCCGGACCGCGAGCCGTGTGCGTCGCTGATCCACGACGCGGCATCGGAAGAGACGACGGCAGCGCTCGAACCACGGCGCGCTACCGTGGATCACCCCGTGCAGGATCGCGTGCACGTGAGCGTCACGACGCCGGCGACGGAGGCCACACATCGCCTCAGCCTTTTCAAGTCGGCGCAGGAAGCCGCGTTCTTCCACGCCGTGCGGAGGGTCTTCCAGACGTACACGCCGTATCCGAACGTGGCGCTCAGCAGTTTGATCGACTTCGAGGCTATCCGAGATTCCCTTTCGGAGGCCGAGCGTGCCTACTTCTTCAAGGGCATCGTCGACTGTGTGCTGTTTGACCCACACGACGACTACCGGCCGGTCTACTTTTTCGAGTTGGACAGCGGGCACCACGACGCGCCCGATCAGCAAGCAAAGGACGCGTGCAAGGACCGCATCGTCGCGACGGCGGGGCATCGGCTCTACCGCGTTCGCCCGCAGGTCCATCCCGTGACCACTGACGACTTCGTGGCGATGCTCCGCGGCGTGCTCGGCCGGTCGCAACCTCATGCTGCTCCGGTCGCTCATGCACGCCCTG
>CAYFQN010000118.1:4999-10083 GCA_964345285.1 uncultured Rhodothermales bacterium | reverse complement strand
CCTTCTTTCTGGACGGCACCGAGATCTTCAACACGCCCAAGGATCTCGTCTACACCCGCCGCATCGTCGATCCCATCGGGGGCGCCAAGCTGACGGGCAAGGTGGGCGCCATGCAAGTCGGTTACCTTGGCGCCGTAGACGAGGGCACGGGCGCGCCCAGCACGGCCGACGATGATGCGCTGTTCAACCTACTGCGCGCCCGGCGCGACATCGGCACCGGATCGACGGTCGGCCTGCTATACACGGATCGCACGGCGCTCGACGGCCGCTCGTCCAACCGCGTGATCGGCGGCGACGCCCGGCTCCTTTTTGCTGATCGGTACACGTTTACCGCCCAGGCGGCGGGCAGCTGGACGGCTGCGCCGGAAGGCAGTGCCGCCGCCGTGGCATCGGGGCTACGGCCGCTGCTGCTTGCCAGCATCGAGCGCAGCGGACAGTACCTGCAATGGCGCGTGCGGCTGGAGGACATCCATCCCGATATGCGGGCCGGCAGCGGCTTCTTGCGCCGCATTGGCGATGCGCGGCTCTTCGGCGAAACCCGGTTCTACCATTACGGCGACCCGGGCGCGTCCCTGGAACGCGCCGGTCTGTTCGTCCGGGGTGATTCATACTTTGCCCACGATGCGTTCTGGCGGGCCGACGCGCCATACGAGGCCGAGGTAGAATTGCAGCCCAGTATCTGGCTGCGGGGCGACCGCTACCTGAGCGTCATCGTGCGCAACGGGTACTTCCGCTTCCGCCCGGCCGATTACACAGGCTACGCCGTGCAGCGCGCCGATGGCACTGTGACCTCGTTCGACGCGCCCGCTCCGCTCCGGCACATGCTGGCCAGTGGACTCATCTACCGGATGCGCCTCACCAACACGGTTCGCCTTGGCGGGCGGTCATTCTTTCGCGAATTGCCCATTTACGCCGAGGCGTCGCGCGGACTGGAGTTTCAGGCCAACGGCGACCTGGAGATGCGACCGACCCATGCGCTCTCGCTCAGCCTGTCGCACACGTACTCGCACCTCCGGCGGGTGCGCACCGGCGAGCGGTTTAGCCTCGCCAACATCTCGCGCGGCACGGTCCAGTATCAGTTCAGCAAAGCACTGTTCGTGCGGGCGATCCTGCAGTACAACCTAGAGAAGCGCGCTACCCTGCGCGACCCCGTCTCGAAGCAGTCCCTCGTCGTGGATGGCGAACGAGCCGACGCCCAAACACGCGGCCGCTTCGAGGGGCAGTTTCTCGTGTCGTACGAACCGTCGCCCGGTACCATTTTCTACGCCGGGTATAGCCGCTTCATGCGCGGCGCGTACGACTACCGCTGGGCGCGCATGGACCTGGTGGAAGACGGCCTGTTCGTGAAGCTGAGCTACCTGTTCCGGCTGTGACGGCGATTCCGCGGCGAGGCGAACTTATGCCCGTTGCGACGAATACACGTGATGCCAACGACAATCTGGTCCACCACTTGTTTTGTCCGCTCCACCGATTGCACCCCCATGAGTCGTCCCCCCGCCTTGTCTGACGCACCGGCCGACGCGGCCGCACAGCGCGTGCTGCCCACTTCGCTGCAGCACCCCACCGTGTTTGCACTGCTGAAGCTGAGCCTGGCGGAAGACCTCCACGCCGATGGCGACTGGTCTGCCGTGGCCGACGATCCGGCGTCGGCCGATGTGACGAGTACCTCGACGCTCGACCCGGACGGGCAGCTCGAAGGGCGCATCGTCGCCAAGGAGGATGGCGTGGTGGCCGGGTTGCCGGTGGCAGCCGCCGTGTTCGCGCTCGTAGAGGCCGAGCTAACGCTAGCGCCGCAAGTCGAGGAGGGCGCCCGGGTCACGGCGGGCACGCTCCTGGCCGCCGTAAGCGGGTCGGGGGGGGCGCTGCTCGCGGCCGAGCGGCCCGCGCTCAACCTGCTCGGGCGGTTATCCGGTATTGCTACACTGACCCGCCGGTTCGTAGACGCTGTGAAAGGAACAGGGGCCACCATCCTCGACACGCGCAAAACGCTGCCGGGCGCGCGCCGGCTCAACAAGTACGCAGTGCGGCAGGGCGGCGGACAAAACCACCGGATGGGTCTCTTCGATCAGGTGCTCATCAAAGACAATCATATCGACGGGGCAGGCCGCATCACGGCCGCCGTCGAGCGCGTCCGCGGCCGGCATGGCGATCGGTACCCCATCGAGGTGGAAGTTAAGACGCTGGAGGAGCTCGATGAGGCCCTGGCGCTAACGCCCGATTACGTTTTGCTCGATAACATGGACCTCGCTACGATGCGCACGGCGGTAGAGCGCGCTGCGGGCCGTGTGCCGCTGGAAGCTTCTGGCAACGTCACGCTCGACACGGTGCGCGCCGTGGCCGAAACGGGTGTCGACGCCATCTCCGTCGGTGCGCTGACCCACTCGGCACCGGCATTTGACGTGAGCCTTCGTGTCGATTGACGGCGCTGGGCGGCAATTTAGCAGCCATTTCACAGGCGCACCTGTCCGCCATCGATCTTTCCGTGGGGGTGCCTCGTTTCCATCACGTAGCTAGGTGGTATCCGCCCGCCTTTCATCTTCTGGACCTCTGTCCCTTGATCCAATGTCCCACGCCGCGACCCTTACCGACCCCGACGCGCTGTACGCGCACCTGAAGGATAAGCTCGACGACGCCCTCGACGCCGACGTGCGCCGCAAGGCGAGGCTGGCCGCAGAAATCAACCAGCTCAAACAGGAACGGAATGCTGTCATCCTCGGCCATAACTACATGGAGCCGGCGCTCTTCCATACGATTCCTGACTTTACGGGCGACTCGCTAGGCCTGAGCCGCCGCGCCGCCGAGGCCGAACAGGACGTGATCGTATTCTGCGGCGTGCGCTTCATGGCGGAGACGGCCAAGATCCTCAACCCGGAGAAAACCGTGCTGCTGCCCGCCGAACGGGCCGGTTGCTCCCTCGCCGAAAGCATCACGGCCGAAGACGTGCGCCGCCTCAAGCGGCAGTTTCCCGGCGTGCCGGTCGTCACCTACGTCAACACCTACGCCGACGTGAAGGCCGAGAGCGACGTCTGCTGCACCTCCAGCAACGCCGCCGCCGTTGTCGAATCGCTCGACAGCGACACCGTCATCTTCCTGCCCGACGAGTACCTTGCTAAGAACGTCGCGCAAGAGACGGGCAAGCACATCGTCTTCCCGTCTAGCGGCGGCGATGGGGCGCTCACCGGCGCCGACACGACCGTCGACGTGGAGCTCATCGGCTGGGAGGGGCGCTGCGAGGTGCACGATAAGTTCCGCGTCGAGGACATCGAGCGCGTCCGCGAGGAGCACCCGGATGCCGTCATCCTGGCGCACCCCGAGTGCAGCCCGGAGGTCGTCGAAGCGTCGGACTACGCGGGCAGCACGTCGGCCATGATCGAGTACGTGGAAACCACCGATGCGCCGCGCTACCTCTTGCTCACGGAGTGCTCGATGGGCGAGAACATCATGGCGGAGAACCCGGAAAAGAAGATGCTGCGCATGTGCTGGCAGCGCTGCCCGCACATGAACGAGATCACGCTGGAGGATACGCGGACGGGCCTGCGCGAGATGCGCCAGCAGATCGAGGTGCCCGAGGAGATCCGTGTCCGCGCTCTCCGCGCTGTGGAGCGCATGTTGGCAATCGGGTAGGGTTGGGGCGTGGACGTGCGGGTGAGTGTGGGTGTGGGGCTCCGAGCCTTCGTCCTCCCCGCTCACTTGGACTCGAGGAGGTTGCCATGACCACTATGCGCTGGATCAGGGGCCTGCTTGCCCTCACGCTTCTGTTCGTGCCCGCGCCGCCCGTTGCGGCGCAACAGGCGCCGTTGCCTGATTACACCGTCGACGCAACGGCGTACGAAACCGGCACCGACGGGCTCACGCCGCTCGACGTGGCGCGCCTGCAAAGCGTAACCGACGCCGTCATCACGCCGGACGGGCAGCACATCGCCCACACGGTGCGCGTGCCGGCCGACCCGCAGGACGAGAACGCACCGGCCCGCTCCCACCTGTATGTCTACGACGTGGCCGCTGAGGTGTCCATCCCCTACGCCACCCGCGGCACCGCGCGCAGCATCGCCGTTCGCCCCGCGCACGGCAGCATCACGTTCCTCGACCAACTGGATGATGACGAGACGACGGCCCTCTACGAGGTGCCGCTCGGCGGTGGCGAGGCGCAGAAGCTGTTCGCATTTGAGACCTCGATCAGCGCCTACGCGTGGTCGCCCGACGGGCAGCGCCTCGCGTTCGTCGCGCAGGATCCCGTCCACGAGACCCCGTCGACTGAGCTGCCGTACCAGCCCGAGATCTACGAGGAAAACCTCGCCTACCGCTTTGCCTACGTCGCCGATCTCGCGGGCGAGGCCGAGCCGCAGCGCATCGCCCTCGACGGCCACGTCTCGGCCGTCACGTGGAGCCCGGCGGGCACCCGGATTGCACTGAAGGTTGCGCCCACGCCGCTCGTGGACGACTTCTACATGGGCCAGAGACCATCCACCTCGTCGACGCCGCCTCGCTGGACGAGATGGGGACCGTTGCGCACGAGGGCAAGCTCGGGCCGCTGGCCTTCAGCCCGGACGGTGCGCAGCTCGCGTTCATCGCCGGGGCCGACATTCACGACCCCATCGACGGCCGCCTCTTCGTCGCCTCGGCCGACGGCGGCACGCCCGCCGCGCTCGCGCCTGACTTCCCCGGCCAGTTCGAGCAGGTATACTGGACGGATGACGCGACGATCGGCTTCCTCGCCAGCGAGGGCGTGACCTCGACGCTCGGCACGATCGGCGCCGACGGGGCCGACCTGACGCGCACCCGCGCCGGGGAGGGGCCCGTCATCCACCACGTCGCCCACGCCCAGAACGGCCTCCGCGCCCTGGTCGCCGACGCGCCCCAGCACCCGACGGAGCTGTTCCTGATGGACGGCGAAGCCGACGACCTTACCCGCGTCACCAACCACAACCCGTGGCTGGCCGACCGGCAGCTCGCCGAGCAGGAGATCGTCACGTACACGGCGCGCGACGGCCTCGAGCTGCAGGGCCTCCTGATGCGTCCGCTCGGCGCGGAGGAAGGCACGCGCGTGCCGCTCATCACTGTGGTGCACGGCGGGCCTGAGGCGC
>CAYFQN010000118.1:0-4899 GCA_964345285.1 uncultured Rhodothermales bacterium | reverse complement strand
GAGGAAGGCACGCGCGTGCCGCTCATCACTGTGGTGCACGGCGGGCCTGAGGCGCACTACGACCACGGCTGGCTCACCGACTACAGCGACCCCGGTCAGGTGGCCGCTGCGCGCGGCTACGCCGTCTTCTACCCGAACTATCGCGGCAGCACGGGCCGCGGCGAGGCCTTCGCAAAATCCAGCCAGGCCGACCTGGCCGGCGCCGAGTTCGATGACATCGTCGACGGCGTCGATGCGCTGATCGAGCGCGGCCTCGTCGACCGCGACCGCGTGGGCGTCACGGGCGGCTCGTACGGCGGCTATGCCACGGCCTGGATGGCCACGCGTTACACGGACCGTTTCGCCGCTGGTGTCATGTTCGTCGGCATTAGCGACAACATCTCGAAGTGGGGCACGAGCGACATCCCCGAGGAGCTCTATCTCGTGCACGCGCGAGAGCGCATCTGGGAGGATTATCAGGACTTCCTGGCGCGCAGCCCAATCTACCATGCCGGGGAAACCGAGACGCCGCTTCTCATCCTGCACGGGGCCGAGGACACGCGCGTCCACCCGAGCCAGTCGATGGAGATGTACCGCCACCTGAAGGCGCGCACCGACACGCCGGTGCGGCTCGTCTTTTATCCGGGCGAGGGGCACGGCAACCGCCGCGCCACGGCGCAGCTCGACTACAACATCCGCCTGATGCGCTGGTTCGACCAGTTCCTGATGGACAGAGCGGCCATCGGAGCGCGATAGCACGCGCAAGCATCACATGCCCCCGCTGCTCCTCCGCTGATGTGGCATTGACAGTGATCGAAGCATAGGTGCCGTGTAGTTGCCGGGCGCGACAACCGTCTCGCTCAACGATGACGGGACGTTTCCGAATGACCCGCATCTGCCCATGCCTGTGTACCGATTGGCTCGTGTACCGATTGGCGTTCGCCCTGGGTTCGTGCCCCGCCTCGACCAGCGGGTCGGTGTTGTAGCGAAATGGGCGGGGCGGCGCCTGGCAGAATGGAATCTACCACTATCACCTCACAGCACGGCCCACCAGGTGCCGACCGCAGCGCGTGGGTTGGCACATGTAAAGTTGGGCGGTCCGGACCGCGACCCGTTCGATGTCGAAGCCGGCGATGTCCTCGTCCTGCTAGCTGGCCCGGTGCACAAAAACTTCGAGGCGGGCGGTGATGCCCTCGTTATCGGTGCGTGTCCCGAGGGGCAAGACGGGGACACGAACACGGGACGGCCCGGCGAACGTCCGCGTAACATCGAGCAGGTATCGCGTCCTGCGATGGGTCCCGTATGGCGCCGATGGCCCCCCGGCACGTACTAGACGTGCTGTGCCGAGGGGCGCGCCCATCGCGAACAAGAAGAGCGCGCGAAGAGCGCACGAGGGGCTGAACTATCTGGTGGTGGGGCGGTTCAGCTACACGACACCATAATCATTTACATATCACCAGACAGCGACATCTCATCAGGAAGACGGCAGTTAGGGCTTTCGGTGCGACGCTTTGTGTGGTGACAAGAAAAACAGCGCATCGACATGCAAGAAGGAACAGTTAAGTGGTTCAGCAGCGAAAAGGGCTATGGATTCATCGCCCCGAATGACGGAAGCGACGACGTTTTCGTCCATCACAGCGAAGTCCCGGGCGAAGACCTTCGCGACGGGGAAGAGGTGCAGTTCAACGTGGAAGAGGGCCCGAAAGGCCTCAACGCGACGAACGTGGAGCGCCTGAAGAACGTCCTGTAATCAGCCCACACGCTGGTACAGAAAGAAACGGGCCCGGCCACACGGTCGGGCTTTTTCTGTTGGTAGCGATGTCAGTGCCGCCGCCGCCCCGCTACCAGGCCGGTCACCATGCACTTTATTTGCGCGAAGAGCGCGCGAAGCGCGAACTATAACGGATGGGGCCTGTTAGTCTACCCTATCACAACAACCTTTTACACGTCATCGGACAGCGACATCTCATCAGGAAGACGGCAGTTAAGGCTTTCGGTGCGACGATTTGTGTGGTGATTATAATAACAGCGCATCGATATGCAAGAAGGAACAGTTAAGTGGTTCAGCAGCGAAAAAGGATTTGGCTTTATCAAGCCTAACGACGGAAGCGACGACGTTTTCGTCCATCACAGCGAAGTCCCGGGCGAAGACCTTCGCGACGGGGAAGAGGTGCAGTTCAGCGTGGAGCAGACCCCGAAAGGTCTCAGCGCGACGAACGTGGAGCGCCTGAAGAACGTCCTGTAATTCAGCATATCCGCTGGTACAGACGGCAAAAGCCCGGCCAAACGGTCGGGCTTTTTCTGTTAGAGCCAACTGTGCGCCGTGGGCGCACGCGACGCTCAATCGCGACTGCTCAATACCTGCACAGGGCAGATCGTCTCCCGGCCCATGTCAGGGCGACAGGTAGCCTAGGTCAACAAGTCGATTCCGAATGCCGTCGCCGGGCAGGCGAATTGCGCGCCGGTTGCGCAGGAGGTAGGCGTCGTCGATAAGATCTAGCACGAAGCGGTGGTAGTGATCGGTGATGAGCACCGCCTGGCCGCGCTCCACCGCCGCGCGGATGTGTGCAGCCATCTCGTCGATAATACGCGGGGCGACCCCGGTGAACGGTTCATCGAGCAACAGATAGTCGCGCTGAAAGCTGATTACCATCAGCAGTTCGAGGCAGCGCCGCTCGCCGCCCGAGAGCGTGCCGATGCGCTGGTTGCGCCGGTCCGCAAGGACTCGGCTGTCACGGATGAGAGCGTGGAGTCCGGGGAGCGCTCGCTCAAGCCACTTCACCTTGAGGCCGCCCGGCAGCATGGTGTCCTGCGGCAGATACGCGATTTTCCCGAAGCGTGTCCAGATGGACCGCTGATGCAGCCGCACGCCGTCAATCCGCACGATGCCGCTCGTTGGGTCGAGCTGCCCACCCGCGATGTGCAGGAGCGTCGACTTGCCGCTGCCATTGCGCCCGAACAGTCCGCATACGCGCCCGGGTGTCACCTTCAGCCAGACACCATTCAGAATAGATGTCGCGTCGACGCGGAACGACACGCCATCGAGTATCAGGGACCGATCGGTAGCGCGGGCCATGTGGCAGCGGCGACGGCCATGAACACGGTTGCGAAGAGCGCGCCGCCGAGGAGCCCGTAGCGCGAGACGCGGCAGTTCTCGACAAACACCCACCGGTTGCGGCGCTTGAAGTCCCAGTGCGTGACGGCTGTCGCGATCAGACCGCCGACCAGCAGCACACGCGGCAGGAAGCTCAGCGGAAAGCGACCGATCGCGCCAAACGGCACAGCGATGAGCGCGAGGGTAATCGCAAGGTGCCCCGCGAACCGCGCTGCGAAGTAGGCAGTAGCGAACAGAATAGGTCGCACAATACGGGCACTCGGAAGCAGAATGTCAGCAAAATGTGAGGTGCCGTGCTCGTTCTACCGCGCTATGGCGTCCACGTGCCCCGGGCCACGGCCGGCTTGAAGTCGGCCAGATCGTCCGGCTTCCAGTGGATGGTGCGCTCCTCCTCGGCGCTCATGTACGCCATCATCAGGAGCTCCATCACGTCGAGGCCGGCGTGGAAGTCGAGCTCGGGCTGTTCGCCGTCGAGGAAGCAGCGGACGAAGTGGCGGTTCTCACCCGTGTAGCCGTACGCGGCCGCCTCGTCGCCCACGACGGGCATCAGGCCCTGCTCGGCGTTTTGCTTCTCGACGAGGTCTTCGCCGGCTTCGCCTTCTACCTCACGGCTAAAGAAGAGGTTGAGGTCCGTGTCAAGCGAGTTAAACGTCATTGAGTACTCGGGGCCGAGCAGCTCGGAACGGAGCCGCAGCCCGGCGCCCACGAAGCTCCATGAGGTCGTCGTCTCGGCCATGAGCGGGCGGCCGTTCTCGTCCTCGAACTCGATGGTGGCCCGGGCGAAGTCTTCGGACGGCTGGTTGCGGTAGTCGATCTCCGACCCATAGCGGTCCTGCAGGAGCTGGGCGTATTTAGGCTGCGACCACTTGAGGCTCGCGATTTGCGCGGATACTTTTGTGGGGCGAATGCTGTCGCGCGGCGCGCCGGGCTTGGTGAGCAGGAAGCGGGCGACCTCCACGCTGTGGCACATCATGTCATTCAGCACGCCGCCGCCCTGGCGCGGGCCGTCCCAGAACCAGGGCGCGTGCGGGCCGCTGTGCTCCTCCGCCGCGCGGGCCAGGTAGGGGCGCCCGGTCAGTGCCGCGCCGCGCCGCCAGATGATGTCGCGCCCGCGCTGTAGGCTCGGCGAGAAGAGCTGATCCTCCATGTAGCCGTGCAGCACGCCAGCTTCCTCGACGAGCTCGACCACGCGCTGCGCCTCGGCCACGTTGCGGGCGAGCGGCTTCTCGCAGGCGATGCCCACGAGCTCGCCCTTGCCCGTCGTCAGCGCATCGACGATCTCTTCCATGTTTTCGATGCGCTTATGGTTGGGGCCACAGATCCAGAGCGCGTCGATGGCGGGGTCGGCCACCATGTCGGTGATCGAGTCGTACGGTTTCGCGTCACCGACGCGCAGGTCGCGGGCGTAGGCGGCGGCCGACGTGCGGTTGTCCGGGTTCGGGCTCCAGATGCCCAACACGTCGGCATCGCGGACGCCTTGCCACGAGCGCAGATGAAACCGGGCGATGAAGCCGCTGCCGATAAATCCGATGCCGAGACGGTTGGAGGCCATGAGCCGAAGAGAAGATTGGTGGGGAAGAAGGAGACGCCTCCTTGATGTTCGCAGGCAGCCGGCGTTTTGTCAAGACGGAAGCGCTACCGATTTAGCTGCCCGGGGTCGACGTACGTGCCGTATGCGCTGGCGCGGCTCATCCGCCAGTAGTAGTCGTACAGCGTGTGCGAGAGGGCCGTCATGGCCGCGTCGAAGCCGCCGAGGCCGTAGGTCCCCATCACCGCGAGGGCGTACGGCTGGGCGTCGAGCTCGA
>CAYFQN010000117.1:7336-10090 GCA_964345285.1 uncultured Rhodothermales bacterium | reverse complement strand
GCATCAGGCGGGAGGGGCCGCGCCAGAACATGCGGTAGTGCGGGTTGTCGACGAGAAAGACGACGTTCCCTTGCCCCATCGGCATCACGCCGGCGAACACCGTGCCCGCGAGGCGGCGCACGTTCTCCTGCGAGGCGTAGCCGGATATGAGCACGTCATCCGGGGCGGCCGGATAGTGGCCCACGACCTGCATGGACGGATGCGGCTCCAGCGCGTCCGTGCTCAGCTTCATGCTGTACACCTGCTCGCCGATGCCGAAGGCCAGCGGATGCGTCGGATCCAACATCCCGCTGAAGGCCGCGCCGGGAATGCGCGCCAGCCCCGACGAGTCCTCTCGGGCCGCGTAGCGCGTGTACGGCGGGGCGGTGACGCTATCCTCGGGCATCGTGAGGGTTGCGGCGCTCGTCAGGCCGGACCGGTCCTCGGTGAAGAAGCCGGCGCTCGACTCGGTGGCCACGAGCGTGCCGCCGCTGCGCACCCACGCGCGAAGCTGCTCGATGCTAGAGCTGTCGAACGCGCTAGACAGGGTGCTGCCCCAGCCAGCGCCCGGCAGCACGAGCACGTCGTAGTCATTGAGGTCAGCCACGCCGTACCGGCCGTAGGTGCTGCTGCTCGACTGGCCGAGCGACGAAGTGCGGATGCGCGTGATCGGAAACTCCGTCTCTTCGTCAAACAGGTACCAGATCTGTCCGGTCGTGTACGTCGAGAACGGCTCGTCGACGAGCAGCGCCGTCTCCGGCGGTTGGAGAGGCCGGCTGTCGTCCGACGCCAGATCGATGCCCTGGGGCGTATTGCCCGAGTTGAGGCCGATGATCTCCACCTGCGCCTCCTCGGCGATGCGGCGCATGTCATCGGGCGCATCGCTCTGCTTATCGAGGTTGCGCCCCATGAGCACCACGAGCGTGCCGCGCGGGAAGGTGCGGCCGCGGGCGCCGAACGTGTCCGTCACCGCACGCACCCGGTAGCCGGCGGCCCACAGTTTGGCGAGCGCCCTGGGGGCGTGGCGCTGGTTCCAGTCGATCGCGAAGGCGTACGGCGCATTCGGGTTGATGACGCCTGCCGTATGCGTCGGTGCAGCATCCACCGGCTCGGTTTGCACGGACGGCATCTCCGTCGTTGAGTAGGCCTCCAGGTTGTACGCCAGCGGGGCCGACCACGCCGACATGTCGTACATCACCGAGTCCTGGATGGCCATCTGGCGCTGCATGATCGAGTTGATGAACAGGTGCCGCGGCTGGTCGGTGCGGACGAGGTACGTGCCTGCGTCGAACGGGCGCGTCGTGCGGGTGCCCGTGCGGTAGTCCATCGCGGCATCCGCCTCGAAGGCCTCGGTGGCGCGCTCCACCTCCACACGGTGGCGGCGCAGCGTGGCGAGCACATCGTACAGGTAGCCGTTCCCCCCGTCATCGGGCAGGATGTAGGCCTGGTTCGGGGACTGCCGGCTCGCCGGGGAGCGCGCATTCACGAAGTAGTTGAGCAGTTGCGTCCGGTTGCGGACGGCCGCCCGGATGGTTTCCAGCGAGGTCGTGTAATGGTTGAAGATGCGCTGGCGGAAGATGAGCACGTAGCCGTCGTTCGTTTCCACCGCCCGCCCCGCGCCGATGCCGCCCTGCTCCGTCAGCATGCCGATGGCGCCCATCGTGCTGGGGTAGGAGGAGCCGTAGCCGGGGTAGAAGAAGTCGAACGACTCGCGCGTGGCGTACGTGATCCGGTTGCGGTCGAAGGCGCGCGTGTTGGCGCGGCCGAAGGTGTCGGCCCAGGCCACGTAGGTGTCCGGCAGCAGCTGATTGCGCGGCGTGGTGCCCGGCATGGTGAAGTAATTGTCGTTGTAGCTCTGCTCGTGGTAGTCCACGTGCACCTGCGGCAGCCATTCCTGGTAGGCCTCGACGAGCCCCTCGGTCTCGGGGTGGACGTTCCACACCCAGTCGCGGTTGAGGTCGAACAGGTAGTGGTTCGTGCGCCCGTTGGGCCAGGGCGCGTCGTGCGCAAGGTCGTCCGGGTTGGTCGCGACCAGATTGCGCTGGGCCGACTTGTACCAGTACACGTAGCGGTCGCGCCCGTCCGGGTTGACCGTCGGGTACATGATGATGACCGTGTCATCGAGCAGCTCGGCCGTGGCCGCATCGGTGGCCGCGGCGAGGCGGTAGGCGACTTGCATCGCCGCCTCGGTGGACGACGCCTCGTTGCCGTGGATGTTGTAGCTGATCGAGGTGATGATGGGCTGCTCGTCGATGAGCTGTGCCCGCTCGTCGGCACGCAGCGACGTCGGGTCGGCGAGGCGCTGGTTGTTCTGTTGCAGCGTTTCGATCTGCGCGTGGTTCGCCGCCGTGGTGATGACGAGGTAGCGGAGCGGCCGGCCCTCATACGTTGCGCCGTAACCATGCATCGTGATCCGATCAGAGGCGTCGTCGAGCGCCGCGAGGTAGTCGAGCACGTCGGCGTAGACGGTGAAGGCCTCGCCCACCTCGTACCCGAGGAAATCGGCGGGCGAGGGGATGGCGTCATCGAGCGGCAGGTCGGGCTCGAAGGCGAAGCGCTCGGGCGTCAGGGCGACGTCCTGCGCGTGCGCTGAGGGCGACCGGACAATCGCACCGAAGAGCAGAAGCAACGATGCGAGCGGAAGCAGTCGGCGGAGCATGGCGATCCGAGGGCCGGGTGGAGGCGATACGAACGCCACCAATCTCGGCATCGGACGGCGCGTTTGCAACAGGGGCGATCACGCGCGGCGGGTGAATCTAGATCGCCTCTAAATTG
>CAYFQN010000117.1:0-7236 GCA_964345285.1 uncultured Rhodothermales bacterium | reverse complement strand
ATGTCGCGCCGCTGGCTGGGCATCTCGAACGCCATCGCGGCGGGGCTGATGGGCGCGGCCAGCTGGGGGCTAATCTACGAAGGGCTTAACTATAGCATGCCGCGCACCGTGCTCGGTATTCTGTTGGGGTTGGCGTTCATCGTAGGGAGCCGCGCGTTGCTGGGGGAAGAAGGCGACGTCGAGTGGGGCGAGATGCAGGGCGCCGAGGCCCTTAAGATCGTGCTCATCCTGGGCGTCATGACGCTCCACTCGTTTACCGAGGGCGTTGGCGTGGGCGTGTCGTTCGGCGGCGGCGAAGCACTGGGGATCTACATCTCACTGGCGATCGCCGTACACAACATCCCAGAAGGACTCGCCATCAGTCTCGTGATGGTGCCACGGGGCACGTCCGTTTGGAAGGCGGCCGGGTGGAGCGTCTTTTCCAGCCTGCCGCAGCCGCTCATGGCCGTGCCCGCGTTCCTGTTCGTAGATGCGTTTCAACCCCTTCTGCCCGTTGGGCTCGGATTTGCCGCCGGCGCCATGATCTGGATGATCTTCTCTGAGCTCGTCCCGGACGCGTTGGAAGATGCCACATCCAATACAGTTGCTATCGCCGTGGTGTTATCCGTCGCAGCGATGATTGCCTTTCAGCAGCTCGTCGGCGAAGCAGGCTAAGCTTGGCACCGTGCTGCCAGAGCGGTCCCGGTGGGGCCGATCCCGCGCACTGGCGCGTCCTGTCAGCCTTGTGCCTCCACGAACGGGGAAGCGGGTGCACTGTCGGCATGCACGAGCAGCCACGGATGGAGCAGGTTATTGAGCGCGTCTTGCTCGATGAGGAAGGCGTCGTGCCCGTGCGGCGACGACAGCACCGACAGACGGCCGTTGGGCAGCGCACGGGCCAGCTCGCGCTGCTCCTCCAGCGGATACAGCACGTCTGAGTCGATGCCGATGACGCATGCCGGCTGCGTAATAGATTGCAGGACCTCGTTGTAGTCCCCACGGCCACGTGCCACATCGTGCGCATCCATCTGCTGGGTGAGGCTGACGTAGCAGTTGGCGTCGAAGCGACCTACGAGCTTCTCGCCCTGATAGCGCAGGTAGCTTTCGGCGGCGAAGGGGCCCGCGGGGGATCCGTTGGTCATCCGCTCGCGGCCGAAGCGCTCTTCGAAGGAGGGACGCGAGCGATATGAGATCATCGCCATCATCCGGGCCGAGGCCAATCCGCCGGCTGGGGGGGCGTCGGGCTTGTAGTGTCCGTTGTTCCAGTCCGGGTCGGCGTAGATCGCCTGGCGCTGGGCCTCGCTCCACCCGATGCACCAGGCCGAGTGGCGCCCGCCGACGGCGATGGGCACGAGCGACCGCACGAAGGGCGCGCCGTCATCGGTCCGCTCGAACGCCCACTCCAGCACGTGCATCCCGCCCATCGAGCCACCGATAGCGGCAGCGGCTTGCTGCACGCCGAGCCGGCCGAGCAGCACGCGGTGGAGGGCAACGGTGTCACGCGGGGTGGCCGAGGGGAAATCCGGGCCGTACCGTTGGTCCGTAGCCGGGTTCGTCGTGGTAGGTGAGGCCGTGCCGTACGGCGAGCCCAGGGCATTGGCGCACACGACAAAAAAGCGATCGGTGTCCAGGGCACGGCCTGGCCCGATCAGGTCGCTCCACCAGTTGGTCACGTCTGTGCTGCCGGTGAGGGCGTGACAGACCACAATGGCATTGTCGCCACGGTTGTTGAGCTGGCCCCAGCTTTGGTACGCCACCGGCACGTCGCGCAGCGTAACACCCGATTCGAGCGTGAAGGCAGAAATCGTCAGGGTGGGCATGGTAGGGTTGAGCACGTGGGGAGAGGGGACGGTAGGGGGTAACAGAGCGTCGAGGAACCGAGGAGCCGAAGTCGATCATCGCCTCTCCGGCTCCCCGATTCGCCGCCTCGCTCGTTTTCATCACGCCGGCTGCGGGCGCTTCGCGAACGCCTGCTCGAAGTCGGCCTTCAGGTCGTCGATGTGCTCGATGCCGACGGAGACGCGCACGAGGTCCGGCTGCACGCCCGATGCCTTTTGCTCTTCCTCAGCGAGTTGCTGATGCGTGGTCGACGCCGGGTGGATGACGAGCGTCTTCGCATCGCCCACGTTGGCGAGGTGGCTGGCCAGCTCCACGTTTTCGACGAACGCCCGCCCGGCCTCGGTGCCACCTTGCACGCCGAACGCGAGCACGGCGCCAAACCCGTTGTTCAGGTACTTAGCCGCGCGCTCGTGGTACGGATGATCCTCCAGGCCCGGGTAGCTCACCCAGCTGACCTCGTCGCGCTGGTCGAGCCACTGGGCGAGGGCGAGGGCGTTGTCGTTGCTGCGCTGCACGCGCAGGGAGAGCGTCTCCAGCCCCTGCAGCAAGAGGAACGAGCCAAACGGATTCTGCGACGCGCCGATGTCGCGGAGCCCTTCCACGCGAGCGCGGATGAGGAAGGCGACGTTCGCACCGAGGACGCCGTCGGGGCCGAACGTCTCCCAGAACTTGAGGCCGTGGTACGAGGGCGAGGGCTCGGTGAACTGTGGGAACTTGCCGTTATTCCACGGGAACGTGCCACCGTCCACGATGACGCCGCCAATCGTGGTACCGTGTCCGCCAATCCACTTCGTGGCGCTGGCTGTCACGATGTCAGCGCCGTGCTGCAGCGGGCGGCACGTGTAGCCGCCCGCACCGAACGTATTATCCACCATGAGGGGCACACCGGCGTCGTGCGCAATCGCCGCAATCCGCTCGAAGTCCGGGACGCTGAAGCGCGGGTTGCTGAGCGACTCGACGTACACGGCCTTCGTGTCCGCGTCGATCAGGCTAGCGATGGAGTCGGCATCCACGCCGTCAGCAAACCTGACGTCGATGCCGAGGCGGGGGAACGTATTCTTGAACTGGTTGAACGTGCCGCCATACAGGTGGCTGGAGGCCACGATGTTGTCGCCCTGCTCGGCGAGGTTCGTGATGGCGAGGAACTGGGCGGATTGCCCGCTGGCGGTGGCGAGGGCAGCCACGCCCCCTTCGAGCGCGGCGATGCGCTTCTCAAACGCATCGTTTGTGGGGTTCATGATGCGCGTGTAGATGTTGCCAAACTCCTTCAGCGCAAACAGATCGGCGCCGTGGTCGGCATCATCGAAGGTGTACGACGTGGTCGCGTAGATGGGCACGGCGCGGGCGTTCGTAGCCGGATCGGGCTCCTGGCCGGCGTGCACCTGCAGGGTATCGAAGTGAGGCGGCTGCTGCGGGTCGCTGCTCATGGTTGGGTCGCTCTGAATGGTGATGGGTAACCGCGTGATGTGCGGCGCCTGTGGTGTCAGACATCACCCAGAGCAGGGGCCAGTGCAGTGCCGGTCGTAGTAGACCGTGCAACGGCAGAGGAGGCAAATAAAAAATCCTCTGCCGCAGGACGAGCGCGGAAGAGGACGCTGTTGAATCGATCCCTTCCACTCATCTTTCCTCGCGGCATATTTGGCGAGGCAGGAAGTAGCACCTTTCGCGGACCGGGGAGCGGTTGCGCGCGGTTGCCAGGGTTTCGTAGGGCCTACCCCCTCCACCCTTCTGGATGAGTCGACACGGAGGCGTGTCGTCATGTGTATGTACGGCTAGATACACAGGCCCACACGTGGAGTTCCGGTCCGGCGCACGACGGGAGCGGTCCAGTGACATGAGAAGGCAAGGGCACGATGGAGGCGAGGAGAAGCCGCGTAGGGGAATCCCGAATTCGGACGTGGGAGGGTCGTTCGCTGGCGTGTAGGTATAAGATAAACGTTACGGCGGCGCGGCCTGGGAATCCGGCCGGATGTCTTGAGAAGGAGACCCCGATTCATTACCCTCCAAGCAGGGTCGCACATCCTTGTATGTGCGTAATTGTAGTTCCTTCTTCAAACCACATCGTAAGGCCTCGATATGAAACACGACGAACATGACGTATCACGGCGCAGCTTTTTGCAGCGCCTTAGCATCATCGGCGTCGCCGGTGTCGGCGGTAGCACATTGCTATCGGCCTGTGGCGGCTCCGAGGACGGGGGCGAATCAGGCGGTGCGCAGTCGCAGACCAGCGATGAAGGCGCCGCCGCCACGGCCGACCTAAACTGCGACGATCTCTCCGCGCTTTCGGATGCGCAGATGCAGCAGCGCCAATCCATGGTTGAGTCGCTGAACTACGTTGCCGAGACGCCTAATCCGGAGCAGAACTGCGCTAACTGCGCGCTCTATCAACAGCCCGAAGCAGAAGAAACCACTGACAACGCATGCGGTGGCTGCCAACTCTTCCCGGGTCCGGTGTACCCCAATGGGTATTGCACTTCTTGGGCGCCGGCGTCTTAAGCGGCATCGCCAGTCTGCCCCGTGGGGGCGGGGGCTGCCCGTCCCCACGGCGCGCTCTGCGGCCCGGTTGGGGGCAAGATGCCACCGTATTTTGCTGAAGGGCCGCTCTCACGCAGGCGCCACAGACGCAGGCTCCGCAGCATGCATTGCATGCGTTCGAACGACCGCCAGCGACGCTGCCAGCCTGCGTTCGCTACGATCGATAAGATTGGGCCTCATTCACCTCGTTTTCGTTGAGAGTTATAGTGAGGCTGTGTTATAATGTGTAACGAACTTGTCTCTCAACTGCTCGTCCGCGCTATGGCTACCCCGCAAAAACCCAATGCGCCCACCGACGCGCCGGCCGCAGAGGCCGTGATGTCGGAGGAGCGCTCGGACATCGTCCGCGAAATCTCCCTCGAAGAGTTTACTCCCTCGGGCACGCTGGCCGTTACCGGCGCTTACTTCCTGCTCCTGCTCGTCTTGTACGCCCTCATGTACTTCGTCGAGTTTGCAGGACACGGCCCGTCCATCATTGATTAACCGAGAGTCTCTGTTGCTATGCATATTCATCGATTTGAAAAAATTTGGATCGGGCTCTCGCTCTTCCTCATCGCCGTCTGTACCGGCATTGTGATCTATGGATTCGCGGCGCTCGACCTGAAGGTCCCGGGCATTGCCGAAAGCGGGATGATCGATCCCATGAACCTCGCTGAGACGGAGTTCGCCCAGCCTGGTGTGCGTCAGGTGGGCGAGAATGAATACGAAGTCTACATGGTGGTTCGTCAGTTTCTCTTTTTGCCCGGCACCGGCCGGCCGCTTACGCTTCCAGCCGGCAGTGAAATTACCTTCCACCTTACGAGTCCGGACGTCATCCATGGCGTGCACATTCCTGGCACCAACATCAACAGTATGGTCATTCCGGGGCAAATCGCCACCTTCAAGACAATCTTCCCGGAGGCACGCACCTATGGCATGATCTGCCATGAATACTGCGGGCCGGCCCACCACACCATGGAAGGGCTGATCGAAATCGTCCCGCCGTCCGAGTTCGACGAAACCACGCTGCTCACCTCACGCTAATTGCATCATGACTTTTGTAGACAACTACCCCAAGGTCACCCGCGTGGTGAAGGCGTCATTTATCGTCGCGTTCACCGCGCTTGCGATTGGGGGGCTGTTCGGTATGATTCAGGCCCTGCATCGCACCAACATCTTCCGCGGCTTTGTAAGCTCGGTGGAGTACTACACGGTGCTTACCGGCCACGGTGTGCTGCTCGCCCTCGTTTTCACCACGTTCTTTATCGTGGGGCTGTACCAATGGGGCGTATCTCGCAGCCTCGATCGAGAACCGGAGAACATGCGATTTACGTGGTCATGGTTTTGGATCATGACCATCGGTACCGTGCTCACCACGATCGCCATCGTGGGAGGGCTCGTGCCGGGTAGTTCCATCAGCGCCGCCGTGCTGTACACGTTCTACCCGCCCCTTCAAGGGCATCCGCTCTTTTACATCGGGGCGGCCCTGCTCATCATTGGCTCGTGGATGGCCGGAGCTGACTGGTTCCGCTCCTACCTCGTCTGGCGGAAGGACCATCCGGACGATAAGATTCCACTGCTCACCTACATGACGCTCTTCACGATGCTGCTGTGGTACATCTGCACCATCGGCGTTGCGCTGGAGGTCGTGGTTCTGTTGATCCCCTGGTCCCTGGGCCTGGTCACGAACATCGATCCGCTGCTGCCGCGGACGCTCTTCTGGTTCTTCGGCCATGCGGTTGTCTATTTCTGGCTGTTGCCGGCGTACTTCGTTTGGTACACCATCCTGCCGAAGCTCTCCGGCGGGCGGCTCTTCAGCGATTCGCTGGCGCGGGTCGCGTTCTTGCTGTTCCTGCTGCTCTCGACGCCTATCGGCTATCACCACCAGTACGCGGATCCGGGCATCTCGATCGGCTTTAAGTTTTGGGCATTGGTTGGGACGCTCATCATCCTGTTGCCGAGCCTCATGACGGCCTTCACCGTGATCTCCAGTATGGAGCACGGCGCTCGGCAGCGTGGAGGCAAGGGGTACTTCGCTTGGATGCGCGCGCTCCCCTGGAACGATCCCGCCTTTGTGGGCGTGGCGCTGGCCGGTATCATGTTTGCCGCCGGCGGCTTCAGCGGCATGATCAACGCGTCGCTGAACATCAACATGCTGGTGCACAACACGGCCTGGGTACCCGGGCACTTTCACCTGACCGTGGGCACGGCGACCGCGCTCACCTTTATGGCCATTACGTACTGGATCCTGCCGCAACTTACCGGACGTACGCTCAAGTTCAAGAAGCTCGCCCTGGCGCAACCGTACACGTGGTTCCTGGGCATGACCCTTATGTCGAACGCGCTGCACCGCGCCGGCCTGGCCGGCATCCCGCGCCGGACATCCGAGCCCGAGTACGCCGGCTTCACGTACGAGGCCGCCTTCGGTACGGTGGCCGAGATGAAATGGCAGATCGCCATTGGTGGCGTGATCCTGTTCGTCTCGCTTGTCATGTTCCTGGCTGTTACTGTGCGAAGCTGGATAGGCGGCGAGCGCGTGGCCAAGCCGGTGGACGACTACATTCCGCCCCCGCTGTCCGGCCCTGAGCATTCGCCGGCCATCCTCGACAATATGAAGCTGTGGGTGGGGCTCGCGATCATCCTCGTCATCTTCGCCTACACGTTCCCGTTGGCCGAGATGGTGATGGACGGACTCTTCACGCCGGGTGCGCCGCCGTCGCCCGTTTGATGCAGGCACCTGCCACGTGCATTGACTCGTGTTAGCATCCAAGCGCCCGGGGCAGTCTGTCTCGGGCGCTTGTGTGTGCAACCATTACGCTAACTTTCCCTATGGACTCCCCCCGCTCGTCATCTTCAACGGACTCGCCGCAAGCAGACCCCGACGGATCGCCCGACGGATCGCCC
>CAYFQN010000116.1:0-10168 GCA_964345285.1 uncultured Rhodothermales bacterium | reverse complement strand
GTGATTAGTCCGTGATGGATGCCGTGTGCCACCCGCCCTGCCCGCGACCACCGCGTGCCCCTCACCGGTTGGCCTTTACGGTGGCTTTCCACCTTCTTTGCATTAAATCGACGTGTCGGCCAGGTAGGCTGCGAACCTTCCTGTGTGACGAAAGTATTCTATTAATGGCGTAACACCACGGTCGACTTTGAATAACCCCAACCATCCATGGCCACAGCCCAGGAGACCAAACCCAAAACCACGAGCATCGAGACCCAGCTGCGCGCGCTGGTTCGGCTGCAGCACATCGACAATCGCCTTGACCAGATCAACGATCTGCGCGGCGACCTCCCCGAGGAGATTCGCGACTTGGAAGACAAGCGCACCGGGCTGCAAACGCGCCTCGACAACTTCGAGGACGAGACCCAGCAGTTGAAGGTCGATAAGCGGCAGGCGGACGTTGATATCAAGGAAGCCGAAGGCCTGATCAAAAAGTACGAGGAGCAGCAGCTTCAGGTGCGCAACAACCGGGAGTACGATGCCCTCACGAAGGAGATCGAGACGCAGAAGGAGCGCATCGAAACGGCGGAAGAAACCATTGGAAACGCCGAGGAGACGATTGCCTCGCACGAGGAGGCCATCGAGGACACGCAGCAGCGCCTCGACGACCTCGACAGGGCCCTCGACCTCAAGCGGGAGAAGCTTGACGAGGTGATGGAAGACACGCAGGAGCAGGAAGATCGCCTGGCCGAGATCCGCGACGAGGCGAAGGAAGAGGTCAACGATCGCTACCTCCGCGCATACAAGCGCCTCCGCAATCGCCTCCGCGACGGCCGCGCCGTCGTCCCGCTGGAGCGTGGCGCCGCGGCCGGGTTTGCCGTCCCACCTCAGCGCCAGGTGGAGATTCGCCAGCGCAAGCGCATCATCGCCTGCGAGCACACCGGTCGCATCATCGTGGATCGCGACCTGTACAATGACACGATAGAGAACATGGACCTGTAGGGACGCACTGAACGAACGCTTGCGACAGCGTCTTTTTCTGATGCGCCCTCCGGCTCCTCCACGGCGTGCGGATCGGGGGATCGCTCCGTCCTCGTATGAGGTTTATCCTCAACGAAGGCGGTGAGGAAAGTCCGAACACCACAGGGCACCGTGCTTCCTAACTGGAAGGCGCCGTCGTGGCTTCGGCCGCGGCGCTGACGGCACGTGCAACAGAGAGCAGTCCCGCCGATGGCTGTGGCTACGCAGCACAGGTAAGGGGTGAAAGGGTGCGGTAAGAGCGCACCAGCGCGGTGGGCGACCGCCGTGGCTAGGCAAACCCCACGGGGTGCAAGGCCAAACAGTACCGCTTCTGCGCCTTCGGGCGTAGACTAAGGCGGCCCGCCGAACGCGGTACGGGTAGGCCGCTTGAGGCTGCCGGTGACGGTAGTCCCAGATAGATGATGACCTCCTCGCGAGTGGGAGCGGCCGCGCGCGAGCAGACAAAATTCGGCTTACAGATCCGCACGCACCGCTCGTAAACATGAAAGGCCGCCCTCCCATCACCGGAGGCGGCCTTTCCTTTGTTCGTGTCTTTCTGTTCGTGCCACGCCATGGCTGGAAGGAACCAGCCCTTAGAAGTAGAGCGAGACGCCAATGAGTACGGCACGGCTACCCAGCCTGAGTTGATGTTCGGTTTCGGTGGATGATGCATCCGTACGGCGGGTGTACCGATACGTGAGCCCGCTCTGGTACTCGGCGGTCAAACTGATTCGCGGGCGCACGAACCACTCGGCCCCAACGACGCCGACAGCTCCTCCACGCAACGACCACCGATCATCGTCCTCCGGTCCACGCGCCGCTTCACTCGTCTCCGAACTGCTCGTCAGGCAACTAAAGCCCGCCGTAGGCCCGACGCCCCAGTACGCACGGAGGGTTCCACGATGAACGGGATAACGTATCCATTGCGCATTCGCGTTAATTGTCTGCCGGCTCCGGTTCAGATGTCTGCTGAGGGAGGCCCCCTCTTGCTCCGTGTCTTGACGGCTTATCGAGGCATCAAAGCCCGAACCGAACCGAAAGGCGCGGCGGTCGCTGTACTATTTCTTGGCGGAAATAAGTGCACCTTGAAATCCAGCTCGATGAAGGTCAAGCAGGTTATTCACCCTGAACGACAAGGCCCAGCGGTTCTTCAATGTCCGGCTCGCGGTCAGCCGCGTCATTGGACTGTGCGTGGACGGGTAGACAGGCGGTGAGTGCTAAAATGCGCAGGGTGAGACAGGTACAGAAGACCCGGGCAGACGAGATGCGGCACATCATGAGAATTAGGTGCTCTATTGGAGGGGCATGGCCGTCGCGAGGAATGCAAGGCGTTCCGTTTGCGAGGCATGTCCTTACTACGCAAGCCATGTGCCGGCGCCACATCGCCCCGGCCTGTATGGCTCCACCACCCGGGTACGAGCCAAACGCAAAAAAGGCAACACCCGACGGCGGGTGCTGCCTTCTGTGCTCCCGTCATAATGGGCGCGAGGATCAGTTGCCGCCCGACCCGCCGCCTTGGTTGCCACCGCCTCCTTCGCTAGGTGCGGGGAGTGGTTGCGCGCCCTGCTGGTTGCCCGGAGCCGGGAGCGGCTGCTGTTGCTGCGTCTGCCCCTGCTGCGCGCGCTGCTGGATCACGCTTTCCTGCGAACCGCGATCGATGAAGAAGTTGCTGAGCAGGCACAGCGCAATGAACAGCGTGCCCAGCGTCCAAGTGGCCTTCTCCAGCGTGTCGGGCGACTGCCGCGTGCCGAGCACCTGCTGGGCCGCTCCGCCCGAGGCGATACCCGCCAGCCCGCCGCCCTGCCCGCTCTGGAGCAGCACGACCAGCGTCATGAGCAGTCCGATGATCGTGATCAGTACGATGAAAAACGTAAACATGAGCGCGTTCTGCTAATTGGAGTTAATCTGTCGTCAAGGGTAGGGCGGCCAACGGCCAAAAACAAGCTCAGGACGGCGCGGTATCGTTCAGATGAGCAGCGGCAAACAACAGCGCCGCCACCGATTTCATGTCCATGATCTCGCCCTGCCGAGCCATCGCCACCGCCTTCGTGAGCGGCATCATTTCGACATCCATGAACTCGTGATCTTCCAGTGCACGCTGGCCCTGCTCCAGTTCGCGCGCCAAGTAAAAGTGGATGACCTCATTGCTGTACCCAATGCATGGATACGATGAGCCTAGGTGGTCAAAACGATGAGCGCGCCATCCCGTTTCCTCCTCCAATTCTCGAGCAGCTACTACCTCAGGCGACTCGCCTTCCGCGTCGAGCTTGCCAGCGGGCACCTCCCAGAACACCCGGCGCGGCGGGTACCGAAATTGCCGCACGAGAATCGTCTGTCCGTCCTCGAACAGCGGAACGATGGCGGAGGCTCCCGGATGGTCGATCCACTCGCGGACGGCGGTGCTGCCATCTGGCATTTCAGCCTGATCACGGTACACTTTCAGCAGGGCCCCGTCGACCAGTTGCTCGGATTGTAGCCGTTTTTCGGTGAGATCGGGCATGGGAGGGAGATTAGTGGGAAAGCCGATCACCGAACGAGTGGTGTCGCCGAATGCTCCACGCGCTGCTGCGGTGGATGCTGATTTCACAGAGAATGAGGCGAAGCACTTCCCGCCATGGCCTGCTGAACGGCCACCGCCGCGGCGATGCCGGCCGTCTCAGCGCGGAGCCGCCGTGGCCCCAGCGATACAGCGGTTCCTCCTGCCTGCTCGGCCATCGTGATCTCTTCTTTCGTAAAGCCGCCTTCCGGGCCGATGAGCCCGAGCAGTCGTGCCGTGGGCGGAACCTCGGCTAATGCTCCGCGGACAGATGCCGCTGCGCCGGTCTGCTCGTGCGCGACCAGCGTGGTGTGGGCTGTCGCCGCTTCCAGCACGGTAGGCAATGCCGTGGGCTCGGACAGCGCCGGCAGTCGGGACCGGCCGCACTGCTTCATCGCAGCCACCATGATGTTGCGCGTGCGTTCAGCCTTGACGCCCTCCTTCTCCGTTCGGGCTGTGTGCAATGGGATAATCGAGTGCACTCCCAGCTCAACGGCTTTCTCCACAAACGTCTCAAACCGATTTCGGCTCTTGATGAGCCCGATGCCCAGCACCAATTCGTACGTGGGCTCGCCCACGCCACGGCGCGTTTCCAGCACGGTGCCTGCGGCACGGCGCTGCCCCACCTGCTCCAGCCGGATCCGATACCATCCGCCCTCGCCGTCCACAGCGATAAGCTCATCGCCGGGCTGTTTGCGGAGCACCGTCACGGCATGCCGCGCTTCGTCGTCGGGTAGGATGACGCGTTCGCCTTTAAAGCAATCGGGGGGCGTGTAAAAGGTCGTTGTCACCGTGTTGGGGGGTATAAACGGGTAAACGGTTACAGCCCGACCGAAAGGCCGAGATGCACCCGGCCGTCGGTTGGGCTTGGGTCATCGGGGTTGAGCGCGTAGCTTGCTTGAACGAGGCCGAGGGCGGTGCGCACCTGGATGCCCACTCCATAGCCCGGATGCCAGTCGCGCACGGCCTGTACCGTGTCGAGTTCCGGCCGGTCTACGATGCCCAGGTCGCCGAACACGTACGCGTAAGAGGCTTGGTCGATCTGGTATCGATACTCGAGGAGCAGCCGGCCTACGGCGTTCCCAATGAACCGGTCCTCGTCGTAGCCCCGCAGCGAGGTGGCCCCGCCGATCCGAAAGAGATCGCTGCGGTCGTACGTGTCGCTGCGGAGCACGGCGGCCTCAAGCCCCCACGCCACGAGTTGGTTTGCCCACGTGGGCACGAAGACCCGGCCGGTGAGGCGAAGGCGTTCCTGCCGAAGACGATCCTGAACACGCGTTGTGTCTCCGTTCTCTGTGCGCCGGTCGAAGCGGCGGCGCTTCTGCCCCCGTTCCAACGTGGTCTCGATCGTGAAGCCTCGTTGTGGGTTGACGGCGCGGTCCACACGGCGGATGCGTATGCCGAGCCCCGTAAACCATCCCGTCGATCGGGGGATCTGCTGCATTACTCCTTCCAACGCCATCCCTTCTTGGCCAGGCTGTGTTGCCTCTCGGGTGACGGCCCCGAACACCTCAGCGCCTGCGTCGAAGAGATAGCCGACGGCGGTGCGGACCACCTGCTTGCTGTACGTCGAGTCGCGTTGCTCGCCCGTGAAGCGTCCTGCGACCCGCACCGGCGTTCCAAACAGGTAGGGGTCAGCAATATGCACATCGGCGGTGCTCACGCGCCCGGGCCGCCGGTCGATAACTAGGCCTGCAGTGCGCCCTCCGCCGAACAGATTTTCCAGCTGGAGATGCCCATTGCCCACGATCTGCCCGGCTGTGCGCTGCGCGGCCGGAGGCAGGTAGCCGAACACCAGGTCGAACGTGCCAGGCGGCTCCTCCTCCAGTGGAATGTCGACCACGGCGCCTCCATCTCCTTCGACCCGCAACGTGGGCCTGCCGACCGACTTGAACAGGCCCGTATCTTCTAGCCGCTGGCGGATGGCTTCGGCGTCGTAGTTAACAAGCGGCGCACCGATGGGAAGGCGAGCCGCATGCGCCGCAAAGCTCGGTTTGGTCCGCACGCTCGGGGGGACATCCACCCCCTTGAGCCACAGCGCGGGCCCTTCGTCAATCCTCAGGGTAAGCCGTAGCGTGGGGGGATCACCCGGCTGAAGCACCGTCTGGGCAACCTGGATGCGTGCCAGCGGATAGCCCTCGGCCTCATACCGGTCGAGTAGCGCCTCAATATCGGCCTCCAGCTCCGAGGGGTCGAGGGGTGATCCGACGGTCGTCGTCATCACCCGGCGAAGCGTTGGCTCGGGTACAGCGCTCGCTCCTTGCAGACGAATCGAGCCGACAGGGATCTGCGGGCCCTTCGTGACGAAGATGTCGACGCGCGGGGGCACGTGTTCAGAACGCGTTACGACCGAGTCGACGCGGGCTTGATAGTAGCCGTCGGCTTGTACACGGGCGAGGGCGTGGCGCACTACAGCGCGGAGGCTGTCGATTGGCCAGTCTGGCGCGTTCCAGGCTGCCGGTTCGCCCGCTACTACCAATCGCCACTGGGGAGCCTCCGACGAATCTGCAGCCGGTGCCCTCGCCGTGGCGACAGTGGCGCTCCATGCCCAGCATCCCACGTATAGCGCCCACAGCGCAAGAGCAACACTGCCCGGCCTAAATGGTATACACGACGTGTTCAAGCGCGTCCAGTGCATGTGCCAAATCAGCTTGGTGAGTCCATGAAACGAACGGTTCTTCTTTGCGTGGCGGGCGCGCTACTGGCGCCCGGGCTCGTCGGGCCGTCTCATGCCAACCGCTCCTGGTCCCCCACGCTTCGAGCACTGCCGTTTCCCGTGCTCGAAGCCCATGTGACGCGCGTGGTTCCGGCTGACACGCTCCGCCGGCGCGTGCAACGCGGCGAGCCGCTCATCATGACCCTGCCAGCCATGCTGGGCGATCGCCCCGTGGCCTCGTACCGATTCCTGCGCGCCCCTGCCCTGGGCTGGCTCGTCGACCGCTCCATTCTGTGGCGCACCCGCCCCGACGATGTTGGTGAACATGTGCTGCTCGTGGGCGCCGCACTCGCCGATGCCCCTCCTGACACGCTGGCGATTCTCGTCACCGTCACCCAGTAGCTTGTCCCACCACGTCTTTAACCTGTTGTCTGACGACGCTCCCACCCCGACCGAGGCGCAGATACGCCGCTTCCGCACCGACCTCATCGACTGGTATCAGTCTGTCAAGCGGGAGATGCCGTGGCGCAACACCGACGACCCATATCGCATCTGGGTCTCGGAGATCATGCTTCAGCAGACGCGCGTCGACCAAGCGCAGCCGTACTTCGAGCGCTTCATCGACGCCCTCCCTACGGTACACGCGCTGGCTAGCGCGGAGCGCGACGAGGTCCTTCGGCTCTGGGAGGGGCTCGGCTACTACTCCCGGGCCCGCTACCTGCACAATGCCGCACAGCAGATCGTGGACGAGTTCGACGGGCAGGTGCCTGACACTTACGACGCCATTCGCCAACTGCCTGGCGTGGGCCCGTACACCGCCGCCGCCGTCTTGTCGATTGCATACGACAAACCGCATGCCGTGCTCGACGGGAACGTGATCCGCGCCCTCTCGCGGGTCTTCGCTGTGGAGGATAACGTGAAGTCGGCTCCCGTTAAGCGGCGCCTGCAAGCAGCGGCCGATGCGCTGATCGACCCCGATCAACCCGGCACGTTCAACCAAGCGATGATGGAGTTGGGCGCGCTCCTCTGCACACCGCGCTCTCCAGCGTGCGATGACTGCCCCGTGCAACCCGCCTGCCAGGCGGCGTCCGATGGCAACCCGGAGGAGTATCCCGTCACCCCCGACAAAAAGCCCATCCCGCACTACGACATCGCTGTAGGGCTCGTATTCGACGACGAAGGGCGCCTGCTCATCCAGCGCCGCCCGGACGAGGGCATGCTGGGCGGCCTCTGGGAGTTTCCCGGTGGCAAGCACGAAGATGGCGAAGAGCTCGTAGACACTTGCCGGCGTGAGCTGCACGAGGAGCTAGGCATTACCGTCGACGTGGAGGACCACTTTTACACGCTTTCGCACGCGTACTCGCACTTCAAAATCACGATGCACGCGTTTCGCTGCCGCGTCGCAAGCGGCACGCCGTCGCCCGAACTCGACCAACCGCTGCGATGGGTTGCGGTCGATGCGCTAGACGACTACGCCTTCCCGCGCGCCAATCGGCGGCTCATTGAAGAACTGGAGCGTCGGCAAACCGAGCCATCGCTTTTCGACTGAGCCCTACCACGTGTCTGGTCCTTCTGAGGAGTCCTCCGAGGGCGTGTCCCCCTTCTGGAAGGTAGACGCACCGATTGCCCCACCGATCGCCCCAAAGATGCTAAAGAGTACGGCGCTAAACAGCGTCGCGCCAATCGTGAGCAATATTCCCAGCTGGCCAGACTGGAGCTGCTCTGCGAGATCCCTCTGTTCGGCGCTCATTCCGCCGCCGAACTGCTGCATGAATTCACTCGTGTCGGCCATTCCGAAGTTCAGCCCCACAGCAGCTAATATTTGATTCAGCACCATGGCGATAACCGCACCGGCAGCGCCAGACAACGCACCAATCAGTGCACCTTGTTCCGAAGGAATGGTGAGCTGGTGTTCTTCCGTGTAGTGCCACACGCCCACGATACCGCCGATGATGACGCCTGCGCAACACAGAATGTTGATGAGCCCGAGAACAGACGTGCTCAGGATCCCGGCCACCAGCCCGCCGATCAGGATAGATTGTGTTCGACTGGGCATGGATTAGACGTGCCTGGTTGCAGAAACGACGGGCAGAAGATTATACACCTTCACTCTCGAAGATACGCGCAGCCCAGCGCAAACGAAAGGAGCATCTCACCGGTCTGGCGGGCGGCGTTGCCTCCCCGCGGGGGGAGCTGTCTCCTCACGTTGTTGCCCGGCGGAGACTACGGCATATGCAACGAGTAGCCCCGCCACGATGCCGAAGAGCCCTCCCGTGACCACGCGACTCATCGGCCCGTTGCTCCACCCGCCCAGGACGGGACCCAGCCAGTCGATGGCCAGCGGCGCGAGGGCTACGGCGACGGCGAGCCCTGCGTTACGGTGCAGCCAGCGCGCCCGCCCTGACACCAGTGGCAGCATCAGCGCGCCCAACAGTAGCCCGGTGTAAATCCCGAGGCACCGATCGCAGACCGCCAGGGGCGTCTCGCCCACGTGGAGGGAGCGCGCGGGAAGTTGATGGCACAGCCCCGAAAAGGCGCGCATGACCATCGACCGGGCTGGCTCCTCAACGAGCGGCGGAAGCCATACGGCCCCCACCACCCCGCCCCCAATTGCAAGGATAAACCCCCACCGTGTCCAGTGTGATCGTGCATGCATGTTCATGCCAAGCAGGTGTGGCGTATTATTGATCGATGAGACTTTTACATCCGCGTTACGGCCCTGTTCAGCCCCCCGCCTTTTCAAGACCTTAATACGCAGGTGGGAACTCCTTTCTCTCATGTCTTGTTGGGCATTCTAGCACTCGCCATTGGAGAGTGCTAACAACTGACTTCGTTGCTTCGCACCACAATAGAGAGGTACGTCAATATGGCTAAAATCAAACCGCTCGGCGACCGTGTCGTCGTTCGTCCGAAACCTGCTGAAGAGAAAACCGAGAGTGGGCTGTACATTCCCGACTCGGCCAAGGAGAAGCCGCAGAAGGGTACGATCATCGCGATTGGCCCGGGCCGTGTAGAGAACGGCAATAAGATTGATCTTACCGTTGAAGAGGGTGATGAGGTCCTCTACGGCAAATATGCTGGAACAGAAGTAACGATTGACGGCGAAGAGATGCTCATCATGCGCGAGAGCGACATCTTCGGCGTCGTCGAAGGATAACTGACCATCGAGGCCGCGGTCCGTTGATCGTGGCTTTTTTCGTGCATTCCGACTTTAGTTAAACTCACTAACAAAGCAGCCAACCTACTATGGCTAAACGCATCACATTCGACGCAGAAGCTCGTAACGGGCTGAAGAGTGGCGTTGACAAGCTCGCTCAAGCCGTCAAAGTGACGCTCGGCCCGCGTGGCCGGAACGTCGTGCTGGAGAAGTCCTTCGGCTCGCCAACCGTCACGAAAGACGGTGTCACCGTTGCGAAGGAAATCGACCTAAAGAAGAAAATCGAAAACATCGGCGCCCAGATGGTCAAGGAGGTCGCGACGAAGACCTCCGACGTGGCCGGCGACGGCACCACGACGGCGACGGTCCTGGCGCAGTCCATCGTGACGACCGGGCTGAAGAACGTGACGGCCGGCGCCAACCCGATGGAGCTGAAGCGAGGCATCGACGCCGCCGTGGACGCGGTTGTGGCCGACCTGCGCAGCCAGAGCAACACCATCGCGGGCAAGAACGAGATCGCCCAGGTGGCTACCATCTCCGCCAACAACGACGAGGAGATCGGCAGCCTCATTTCCGACGCGTTTGACAAGGTCGGGAAGGATGGCGTTATCACGGTGGAAGAAGCGCGCGGCACGGAAACGACGCTCGACGTCGTGGAAGGCATGCAGTTTGACCGCGGCTACCTCTCGCCGTACTTCGTCACCGACTCCGAGGACATGGAGGCGGTGCTCGAAGACGCCCGCATCCTGATCTTCGACAGCAAGATCAACAACATGCAGGACCTGCTCCCCGTGCTGGAGAAGGTCTCGCAGATGGGCGA
>CAYFQN010000115.1:0-10212 GCA_964345285.1 uncultured Rhodothermales bacterium | reverse complement strand
GGGTGGCGGCCATCCTGCAGGCGATCACCGGCTCCTACCAACCGCCCCCCGCGTCAGCACAGGCTGAGCAGGTGCCGCCGCTTTTCTTCCGGCTTGCTTTCCTGATCGGCTTTGTTATCATACCCCTCGTCTCGTTCGGGCCGATCTTCTTCCTGTCGGGCCTGTGGGGGTGGATGGGCTTCGTGGGACTGTTCTTCTGTGTCGGATGGGGGATCGTGTTCTTTTCGCTCCGTGCGGCCCTAGCGGCCATTCCGAGCTATGTGGTGCTCATCGGCATCGCTGAGTGGTGGTTCCGCCGCCAACCCGAATGGAAAGACTTCCGCCGAAAAATGAAAGAAGCCAATCAAGAAAACGAAGGACGGTCGGTGGAGTTGACGATTGGCGAGCGCACCTTTATGGTGCCCAGCGTGCGGTCGGGGAGCGGGTCCGCCAGTATCGGGTCCTCAGGCGGGTTTGGCGGTGGCGGCGGCTTTAGCGGAGGCGGGGGGAGCTTTGGAGGCGGTGGGGCCTCGGGCGGCTGGTAGCCACAGCATGCGTCGTCGCTCACTGCGCGTCTGTGAAGCGGGTGATCAACACGTCGAAACCGTCGCCGCCGAATCCGCCGAGGCGCTCCGGTCCGGTAGCGCCCACGGCCACGAAGGCGTCTTCTCCGACCCCCAGTATATCGGTGGCGTACGTCGAAGTCCGCTCCTGCGGACCAAATGGATAGCGGGATGCGACATCGCCCTGACGATCTACTCGCACGATCTCGGCCCGATAGCCCCCAATCTGGTCGGTCGACAGGTCTGCGTTCCATGCAACAGCGAGGTGGTGGCCGTCAAGTGCATCCAGGGCTGTGGCGCGTACGGCTCCCGTGGCATATGAACGGCTCCACTGAACACCACCGGACTCGTCGAGGCGTGTGAGCTGGACCGACCGCTCACCCTCGTCCCGTTGATTGATCAGCACTGCCACTCCGTTGCCAATGGGCGCAGCCCCGCAAGCTGACGCACGACGCTCTCATCGCCGTACGTGCGTCGCCACCGCTCCTCGCCCGAGGGGGTGAGCCGAGCCACCGTGAACCGGTAGGAGTTGGCAGCGCCGAGAACGAACACGTCTCCGTCTGAGGCGATGGCCGCGACACGAACGTCTTGCACGTCGGGCATGTCGTAGGTCCACGCCACCGAGCCGGGTCCGTCCAGCTTGACAAGATCACTGCCGGCATCGCCGAAGGGGTACGTGACGAGCAAGAGCCCGCCATTCGGCGTCTGAAGAAGCGAATGGTTGGGGGCTGAGGCGTTTGGTTGCGTGTAGAGGACCCGCGCTCGCTCCCCATTGCGATTGGCTTGATACACGGTCAGCTTGGGCTCGCCTCGACTGGAGCCGCCTCCATCACGGGTCACGGTGAGCACGGCGAGTCCATCACGGAGCGCAGCGACCCCGGTGACCCGGCCGCACCCTTCATCGCGGTAGATGGTGTGGGCGGCCATCGAGCCATCAGGACGCAGCCGGAGTACGAGCGGAAAGGCGTTTGTCCCGTCAGTTGGGGCAATGCGCCCCTCGGCCAGGCCATACACGGCGAGGTGGCCATCGGCGAGGGCTGTCACACCCGTCGCCTCGTCGGTCCCGGACGTTTGGTAGGTGAACGCTGGAAAGGAGGTCGTCGACGTGGGTGCTGTGCTGTCGCACGCCAAGACACATAGGAACGGGCAGGTGTGAAGGAGCAGGCTTCACAGCCTAGCACCCCAGCGAGGGCCGGTTGGTTCCACTGCGCATGCGTGTTAAGAATGCTCGATTTCCAGGACCAGGCCGTCCGCGTCGCGCACGAACAGGCGGCCCTTCGTTTCTTGGTAGGCGTACTCGGCGGCGTCGAGGCGGGCACGGAGCGCCTGCCAGTCGTGAGGGGAGAGGCGGAAGCCGAGGGGGTGTACGCCACCCCGGCCGGGCACCGACGGATGCGCCATCTCGGGCATCTCAATGATTTCCATGACATCATGTCCGTGCCGGTCGGTGAGCATGGCCCGCTGCCGGCCTTCACGGATGGGGTCGCCCTCCACGACGCGGAGGTGCAGCCCTAGGAGGTCCACATAAAAGGCCACGGCCTCATCCAGGTCTGTTGTCATCACAGAGGCGTGGTCGAGCTCCACGGCGATGCCCTCCGATGAGGACGCCGATGAGGCCTCACCGGACGCGCCGGTTGCAGATGAAGAGCGGTCGGTACGCATGGGTGCAAAAAGTGAGTGGAAAAGGTATTGGGGTCAGGATGCCAACGCAGATGGCGGCATGCTCTGTTTGAAAGACGCCGGGTTAATCGACAGCCGCTTCATCTTCTTGTAGAGCCCCTGGCGGGTCAATCCGAGCATATCTGCGGAGGCTGTGATCTGGCCCTCGCACTCAGTCAGTACCCGCTCGATGATCTCCTTCTCTGTGCGGGCGAGCACGTCGTCGAGGCTGCAATCCGGACGAAGGATTTCGGCCCACTCGTCCTGAGCGGGGATGGCAGAGGCTTGCGCTTGTAGCACGGCGGGCAACATCGGCTGATCGATGGTGGGGGCGGGTTCGCTGGCCACCAGCCCGACTGCACGGTCGATGGTATTGCGCAACTGGCGCACATTGCCTGGCCAGTGGTAGGGGCGGAGCGCATCCAGTGCACGTGTCGTAATGGAGACGGGGGGCGTACCCGCCGGTGCTAACGTGGTGGCAAAGTGACGGGCCAATGCGGGAATGTCCGCCGGCCGTTCGCGCAAGGGGGGCACGTGCATCGAGATGACGTGAAGCCGGTGGTACAAGTCGCGGCGAAACCGGCCCGCACGAACCAACGCGTTCAAGTTCTCGGCAGAAGAGGCTAAGATACGGACGTCAATTGGTGTCGGGGCATTGACACCTGGCGCGAACAGCTCACCGGCATTCAACACCCGGAGCAACTTCGCTTGCGTGTCGAGTGGCAGCGCGTCGATACCCTGGACCAGGAGGGTACCGCCGTCGGCGCGGCGCAGCAAACCGGGTGCATGCTCTGCCGGATGGCCGAATAAGCGAGCGTCTATCGGTTCGGGCGAGACGCCACCACAATCGATTGTGTGCCACGATCCCTCGCGCCGCTCGCTCGTTTCGTGGATTGTGCGCGCGACAGTCGTTTTGCCAGCCCCGCGCTCTCCGGTGATAAGGACCGGACTGTGGCTGGCTCGCATCCGGTGAATCCGCTGCGCGAGGGAACGCATTGAGGCGCTCTCGTGGACGAAGTCGCCAAAGGAAAAGGCCGCACCCATCGACGAGGGGGCATGCATCTCACCGCTGTGCAGCATCGCTTGGTCCAGCGCCAACTGCAGGACGGGGCGCCACGTGGACCAGCGTGCCCGGGCATCGCGCCACATTGAGGCCGAGATGTCGGAGACATCAATGCCCATGCAAAAATGCTGATTGCTGCTCGCGTGCAACGGGATCCAGCGGACGCTGCCTGTCTCGCAGGGGCGGCCGGGTGCTGGGGGGTAGGATAGGGCGGACGGTGGGGCTCCGTGCTCGTGAATACAAGACCACCCCTCGTGCTCGGCATGGCGGTACACGCCAAGCCACGTGTCTGGGAGCACCTCTTCCAGGGCCTGAATCCACGCTTCGGCCACGAGGCGAGGCGACCGCGAGGCCCGGGTAAGCGTCGTGCCGAGCGTGCTCAGCGGGTCGCGGGTGGATGCACCCGAATCAGCAGGGAGGTTGGTACGCTGCTCGCGGGTCGCTTCCGCTTCATCGTCAAGGCCGAGGTGCTTGAAGGTTTCCAGCGCCCTGCTCAATGCAGCGTGCGCCTGCGGGGTGGGCTCGACAGACGCAAGCGACCGCTGGACCCGGGCCGCGTGGTAGGCATCACCGATGAGCGCATACGCTGAACAGGCTTGCTGATAGGTGGCCTGGGCTTCATCGGTACGGCCAGCGGCCTCGTGGCGGCGGCCGAGCAGGTAAAATCGCGATGCCGCAAACGGCAGCACGCTGAAGTAGTCTTCGTACTGGTCGAGGGCATCCAACAGCGCGTCGGCGCGGTCGAGGTGGGAGGCATCCAGGGCGACGTGCGCCTCGACGAGAAGGGCGCGGAACTGATGCCCGCGGTGCCCTGTTTCGCGAGCATTCTGATGCGCCCGACGAAGCCAGGAATACGCCTCGTCGAACTGCCCGGCATGAGCGAGAAGCTCTCCCCGCAGCAGAGCCACGTGCGAGCGCTGTAAGCCATGGGGCAGCCGGTGCGCTTGGGCGAAGAGCTGCTCCATGACCTCGCTGGCGGCCTCGGGCTGATTGCGTCGCAGGGCGAGGCGGGCCTGGAGCGCGTTGAGATGCGCTTGGGTGGTTGGGCGGGCCCCAACGTCACGCAATGCAGCGTCGATGACGCGCTGCGTAGCGGACCAGTCACCGCGTAGCAGGAGCGCACGAATGTGCGCATGATAAGCAGTCAGCAGCGGGTATTCGACCTCGGCCGTCACATCACGCAGTAGAGCGATCGCTTGCTTTGCCGTGTCGATGATCTGCTCCGGCGCGTGCCCAAGGTCTAGGTACAAAGCGGCCTGGTACGCCTTGGAGCGACCTCGAACTTCTCGGCTTAGAGGAGGGGGGGCCTCACCCGCAAGGGCCCTGAGATGACGCTGGGCCTCGTCATACCGTCCCTGAAATCGACATGCTGCTACGCTGAGGTCGTGAAACCACCGCGCGGCCGCCGTATCGCGTAGCGACGTGCGAACGGGAGCCACTTCATCCAGGGCGGCCCGCATGAGCTGGTACTCATCGATCCGGAAGTAGGCCTGCGCTCGCCCGAGGTTGGCCCAGCAGCGCCCGTTCGCGTCAAGTTCAGCGTCGAACAGGTGTTGCGCCTCATCGAACAGCGTAAGGGCGCGGGCTTCCTCGTCAAACGTTTGATCGCGACGGGCATGAGCCCACGCGAGCCAGAGGGTAACCTGCGCCCGAGGCGTGTCGGGTAGGGCTGCTCGCGCGCTGGCCTCCTCGAAGGGGGCAAGCAGATCAAGAGCCCGCTGCACGTCGCCCGTGTGTACAGCATGCACGCGGGCCAGCAGGGCAATCAAAAACGCGCGATCCGCAGTGGGCGCCTCCTCAACGGGCTTATCGATCAGCGGCTCGACCATGCGCAACACGTCCTCCGCTCGCCCGTCGGCGAGGAGGTTGCGTGCCATTGCTATGGTGTGTGCAAAAGCCATGGTCGGCAGCGTGCATGCGCAGGATCGGCGGTGTGGGTTCGGTCAGGCAGATAGGAGGACCGGGGCGCTACATAAAGCCAAGCTCCAGCTTCGCCTCCTCTGACATCATGGCGGGAGAGAAGGGCGGGTCGAACGTCAGCTCTAGATCAACCTCACCGACGCCCTCCACGGTGGCCGCGGCGTCTTCCACCTGACCGGGCAGAATGCCAGCCGCCGGGCAGTTTGGGGCTGTCAGCGTCATCACGATGTCGACGTTGTTCGCGTCGTCGATGGCAATGTTATAGATCAGCCCGAGGTCGTACACATTGACCGGGATTTCCGGGTCGTATACTTCTTTGATGGCGTCGACGATCTGCTGCTTGAGGTCGGACTCTGGCGCGTCCTGCATGTGCGCCGGGATTGTATCGGGGAGGTCGGGGTTTTGGGTGCGTTCGACCATGGCAAGAGTAGGGATTAAGGTAGTAGTTAGTGGCGGTCGGTCTCGCGCGCGAAGCGCTTCATCTGCTTGATCATGGCCGCGAGTCCGTTCTTACGTGTGGACGACAGGTGCTCGTCCAGGCCAATCTGCTTCATGAAGTCGAATTCGGCCTCGGTGATCGCCTCGGGCGGCTGGTCGTCGAGTACGCGGATAACGAGCGCAGCGAGCCCTTTGGTGATCATCGCGTTGCTGTCGCCCGTGTAGCGGATGTGGTTGTCCTCGGGCTCGGCGCGGACCCACACTTTTGATTGACATCCGTGGATGCGGTGCTCATCGTCTTTGTACGCCGCATCGATCTCGGGGATTGACTCTCCCATCTCGATGAGGTGCTCGTACTTACCCATCCAGTCGGGAAAGAGCGCGAACTCATCGACGATTTCCTGCGCGCGGTCTTCGATCGTGTTGTCTCGTATAGAGTCGTTAGCCATAGTCAGCGTTATCCAAACATGCGCTTCACGCGGTGCAAGCCATCCATCAGCCGGTCAATGTCGTCGCGGGTGTTGTAGAAGGCGAACGAAGCGCGCACCGTGCCGGGGATGCCAAGGCGCTTCATGAGCGGCTCCGTGCAGTGATGCCCCGTGCGCACGGCGATGCCCAGCCGGTCGAGGATCGTGCCGGCATCGTACGGGTGGATGCCGTCGATCAGAAAGGAAAGGACGCTGGCCTTTTGGGCGGCCGTCCCGATGACGCGAAGGCCATCAATGGTGCGGGCCTGCTCGGTGGCGTACGCCAGCAACTCATGCTCGTGCTGCAAGGCCCCGTGGCGATCCAAATCCCGCAGGTAATTGACCGCCGCGCCGAGGCCGATGCCACCTGCAATGTGTGGCGTACCGGCTTCGAACTTGTGCGGCACGTCGGCAAAGGTCGTCTTCTCGAACGATACCTCGTCGATCATGTCGCCGCCGCTCTGATAAGGCGGCATCGCTTCCAGATGATCGATCTTGCCGTACAACACACCGATGCCTGTTGGACCGAACATTTTATGCCCGGAGAAGCAGTAAAAGTCAGCGTCGAGCGCTTGCACGTCGACGGGCATGTGCGGCACGGCCTGTGCGCCGTCGACCAGCACGGGGATGTCTCGCGCATGCGCTGCGTCAATGATGGCCTCGACCGGATTGATGGTGCCCAGCGCGTTCGACACGTGAGAGACGGCAACAAGGCGCGTCCGGTCGTTCAGCAGAGCAATCAAGTCGTCCAGCCGTAACTCGCCCGCGTCGTTGATCGGCGCGATGCGCAGCGAGGCGCCCGTCTGGTCGGCCAGTAGCTGCCACGGGACGATGTTGGCGTGGTGCTCCATCTCAGTGAGCACAATTTCATCCCCTTCCGAGAGGGCCATGTGCCCGTACGACGAGGCGACGAGGTTAATGGCTTCTGTCGTCCCTTTCGTGAAGATGATCTGTGATGAGTCAGGCGCATTGATCAGTTCAGCGACCGATACCCGCGTGGCCTCATACGCGTCGGTTGCGTCCTGGCTCAGCCGGTGCACCCCGCGGTGGACGTTGCTGTTTTCGTGCGCGTAGTACTGCTCCACGCGGTCGATTACCGACTGCGGCTTTTGCGACGTCGCCGCGTTATCCAGATACGCCAGCGGCGCGCCGTCGTACACCGTGCGTTGGAGCGTCGGGAAATCGGCTCGCACGTTGTCCGCGTCGAACCGGGGGGCGACAGCCTCTTCGGTGTGCGGCGTTGTGACAGGCATAACGGCTTGGGTAAAAGGGGGGAGGCGGGAAGGGGGAGAGGGAAAGGAGAAACTCTTCCCTATTACGCCTTCCCGCTTCCCGGTATTCTAACGGTAGCTAGCGAAGCGGTCGGCCACCCGGGCGTGGAGGTGCTCGCGGAGGGGATCGATCGTCACCTCATCGAGGACATCGCCGGCGAAGGCGCTCAGCATGAGCACGCGGGCGCGCTGCTCGGGCAGGCCGCGCGAGCGGAGGTAGAAGATGGCTTCCTCGTCGAGCTGGCCCGTCGTTGCGCCGTGGCTGCACTGCACGTCGTCGGCATAGATCTCTAGCTCCGGCTTCGTGTAGATGTTCGCCGTATCGGTGAGCACGATGCTCTTGTTCGACTGGTAGGCGTTGATGCGCTGTGAGTCACGGCGAACGAACACCTTGCCGTTGAAGACGCCGGTCGACGCGTCGTTCAGCACGTGCTTGTACAGTTCGTTGCTGAAGCAGTCGGGCTGTACGTGGTCGACAAGCGTGTGGTTGTCAACGTGCGTCTCGCCCTTGCCGAGGTAGAGCCCGAACAGGTGCGATTCGCAGTGCGTGCCGTTGGGCGTGACAGTCAGGTTGTTGCGCACGACCTCGCCACTGAGCGTCACGGTGTGCGTGTCGAAGACGCTGTCGGCGCGGTGCTCGGCGTAGAGCGTCTGCACGCGCGAGGCCTGGTCGCCTTCGTCCTGAATCACGTAGTGGTCCAGATGACCGTTCGCACCCACGAACGCCTCGGTGACGTAGTTGGTGAACGTCGCGGCGGTGGAGAGCGTGTGCTCGGCCTCGACGATCTTGGCGATGCCGCCGTCTTCCACGACGAACAAGCCGCGCGGCTGCACAAGCAGGTCGTCTTCTGTGGCCGTTACGTGCAGCACGAAAACGGGCTTCTCAACGACGGCGCCGCTGGGCACGTAGACGAACGGGCCGTCCTGTACAAACGCGGTGTTCAGTGCCGTAAGCGCCTCGTCGTGCATGTCGGCATATTCGCCGTAATGTGCTTCGACAAGGTTTGGGTGCGCCTGGCCTGCCTGCTCGAGGCTGGTGACCACCACGCCACTCGGCAGGTCGCCCACGTTGGAGAGCGTCTCGTCAAGGCGGCCGTTAACGAATACAAGCTGGTGGGCGTCGAGCCCGTCAATCAGGAACGGCTCAATGTCGGCGGCGACGACCGTCGGCTGCTCCGGCGCGAGCTGGAGTTTGTACGGACGGTCGAGCACCTTCGCGATGTTGGTATACTTCCACGCCTCCAACTTATTGGTCGGGATGCCAAGCGCTTCGAACCGCTCGATGGCGTCCTGACGATGGCTGGCAATAGAGGCGTTCTTCCCGTTTAGGGTCTTTCCCTTGTTCACCTCGAACGCCGAGATGAAGCGGTCCTCGGGGCGAACGCTTTGGTCAAGTACAATAGGCATAGGATGAGTAGAGAGTCAGCTGGTTGAAAGTGGACACGCAGGATGCAGACGGCGCAACGCCCAGCGGAGGAAGGCCGAGGTCACGCCCCGCGACTTACGCAGCAGGGGCTGCTTCCTGGCGGAACTGCTCGTAGCCCGACTCTTCAAGCTGCAGGGCCAGCTCCTTGCCGCCCGACTGCACGATGCGGCCGTCGACCATCACGTGCACCTTGTCCGGCACAATGTAGTCGAGAAGCCGCTGGTAGTGGGTGATGACGAGGAAGCCGCGATCCTCAGAACGCAGCTTGTTCACACCATCCGACACGCTCTTGAGGGCGTCGATGTCGAGGCCTGAGTCCGTTTCGTCGAGGATGGCAAGCTTCGGCTCCAGCATTGCCAGCTGGAAGATCTCATTGCGCTTCTTTTCACCACCTGAGAAGCCTTCGTTGACCGAGCGCTTCGTGAGGTCGGCGTCCATGCCGACGAGTTCCATTTTCTCGCGCATGTTCTTGATGAACTCGGCGGCGCTCAGCGGGTCTTGACCGCGCTCCTCGCGGACGGAGTTGACCGCTTCCTTCAAAAAGTTGGTCATGCTCACGCCGGGCAGCTCCACCGGATACTGGAAGGCCATGAAGATGCCCTTGTGGGCCCGCTCTTCAGGCTCGTCGTCGAGTAGATCCTCGCCCTCGTAGATGACGTCGCCGCTGGTTACCTCGTACTCCTCACGGCCGGAGACGATGGCGGCCAACGTGCTCTTGCCCGAGCCATTCGGGCCCATGATGGCGTGGACCTCGTCCGGGTTGATCGTCAGGTCGACGCCCCGAAGGATCTCAATATCCTCGCCTTCGACGCCAGCATGCAGGTTCTTGATTTCGAGTAGTGCCATGTTTCGGTTCGGTGTGTATGTGTGGATGGATGAAAGTCTAAAAGTGGGGGGAGGACGAGGATGGGGAACGCTGACGCACGAATCGTTCACACGTTCACCCATCCAGCCGTCCAAACCGGCGTCAGCCGACGCTGCCTTCGAGTTCGATAGCAAGCAGTTCCTTCGCCTCGACGGCAAACTCCATGGGGAGCTCAGCGAGAATCTCCTGGCAGAAGCCGTTCACGATTAGCTTCAAGGCTTCCTCTTCACCGAGGCCCCGCTGGTGGCAGTAGAACATCTGCTCTTCACCGACCTTCGAGGTCGTCGCCTCGTGCTCAACCTTGGCCGTCGGGTTCTGGCTCTCGATGTACGGGAACGTGTGCGCGCCGCACTGGTCGCCCAGCAGCATCGAATCGCACTGGCTGAAGTTGCGTGCACCATCAGCGCCCTTGTTGATCTTCACCAGGCCGCGGTAGCTGTTGTTACTCACACCGGCCGAGATGCCCTTCGAGATGATGGTCGACTTCGTGTTTTTGCCGATGTGCTGCATCTTCGTGCCCGTATCGGCCTGCTGCTTGCCCTTTGTGAAGGCCACCGAGTA
>CAYFQN010000114.1:0-10224 GCA_964345285.1 uncultured Rhodothermales bacterium | reverse complement strand
ACGACGGCCGTTTGGCACAAACGTGCGAATGGGGCTCGTGCGGGTCTCGGTGCGCCGGCATTCAATGCTAGGGAAGCGGGCGGACAGCCAGTCGCGGAGGAAGCCCTCAGTGAGGGCCTCTGTCTCGTAGTGGCCCGGATCGATGAGCGCCATTCCGGGGGTCCCGTCGTGGTCGAGGGCGCCGAAGAACTCGTGGTACTTCACATCCGCCGTCACGTACGCATCGGCGCCGGCGCTGCGGGCGGTGCCAATGAAGTCGCTCCCTGCACCGCCGCACACGGCTACGCGTTCTACGGGAGACTGCGGGTCGCCCACGTAGCGCAGGCTGCCGGCATCGAGCCGGTGGGCCACGCGCTCCAAGAAGGTGCGCAGTGGCATGGGCTCATCCAGCTGGCCCACGGCGCCGAGGCCTGCGCGCGAGTTCTTCTGCTTGACGGGATACACGTCGTAGGCCACCTCTTCGTAGGGGTGGGCCGACTGCAGCGCAGCCAGCACGTCGCCCAAATCCCACCGGGCCACTTCCACTTCGAGTTTGATTTCGTTGACTGATTCGAGCGCCCCACCCGCTTCGCCGATGTGCGGGTCCGCCGCATCACCGGGACGGAAGAACCCCGTGCCGTCCGTCGAAAACGCGCAGGCCTCGTAGTCCCCGATGCGGCCGGCGCCAGCGTCGGCCAGAGCGGCGCGGACGGCGTCCAGGTCGTTGCGCGGAACGAAGGTGGCGAGTTTGTATAGGGTGTCGGCAAACCGGTCGAGAAACGCGACATCGGTAAGCCCAAGGTGGTCAGCCAGCGCGAACGAGACGCCGCCGGGCGCCGCGTCGAGGTTGGTATGAATGCTATACAGCGCGATGCCTGCTTCGGCCAGTCGGAGCGCGAGGCGGCTCGTGAAGGAATCCGCCGTGAGGCTACTGAGCGGCTTAAACAGCAGCGGGTGATGAGTGATGATGAGGGTTGCCCCGATGGATTGGGCTTCATCGATGACCTGCGGCGTCAGGTCGAGGGCGAGCAGAACGCGGTCCACGGTACGCTGCGCGTTGCCGACCTGTAGGCCGACGTTATCGTACGACTGCGCGGACCCGGGTGGCGCCCATGCCTCTAGGGCATCGGCAATGGACTCAATGGAGGGAGTGTCAGGAGGCATCATTCGACGGCGTAGCAGAAAAAGACATCGGCGATTTTGCTGTTCACGTCACGACTGAGTGGCCGCTTGAATCCATCGCAACTCCAATCGAAACGGCCCTGCCTGCTTGTCGCTGATCAGGAATCCTACCGTGGATATTGCTGATGGATTGAGGGGCGGTGCAGTCGGCACCTCGCGGCCACGGCGCATGGGCGTGAAGGCGCCGAACGGAGCGAAATACGTCTCCCAGTCATCCTGGGCTTCAAATGGGTACCGGTAGCTGATGCCGCTGACATCCGTGTACACGGTGAGCTTGTACCGCTTGCCATCGCCCTTGGCGCGAAGCAGCAATCCGGAAAATGCACTGAGGCCCCACGACCGCTGAGGAGATCGGATGGATGCGAATCCGCCGCCGCGGTCCAGTGATACCGTCCCTTCGAACGCAGCGGTGTTGGGCGAGGCGGCGACCAAGCCACTGGCCGAGACGCCTCCCATCACCACGTCGTCCACGGCACGCCATCCCGATCGCGCTGCCGCCTTGCTGAAGTCGAAAAGGAGGTGGGAATCAGTCGGCATGTAACGGTGGAAATGCAAGAGAAACCAACAGCGTGTATCATTAACGCCACACCCCGGGTCATCTGTTCGGCCATCCCCCCTTGAAGTGTCAGCGCCTCGTGTGCGCTGCCCGCTCTGCTATGGACTCTACTGCCCCGAACCCAACTACCGATCCTCATTTTCACCGTGCGAAGTGGCGCGCGTTGACGCTCTTGGCCTTGGCGGAATTGCTCGCCATGGGACTCTGGTTTTCGGCCTCAGCCGTGACGCCTCAGCTCACCGCCGAGTGGGGGCTGAGCGGTGCACAGCAATCGTGGATGACGATGAGTGTCCAGATTGGCTTCGTTGTGGGGGCCCTGCTGAGCGCCGGGTTGAACTTAGCCGATGTGATGCCAGCGCATCGGCTTGTGGCCGGCACAGCAGCGCTGGGGGCCGTAGCGAATGCGGCCATTGCCCTCGCTGTCGATGGGGCCGTTGGGGCCCTGGGCCTCCGCTTTGTAACCGGGGTGATGCTTGCCGGTGTCTATCCGCCCGGCATGAAGCTCGTGGCCAGTTGGAGCCAGCGCGATCGGGGGCTGGCGATTGGCGTGCTGGTCGGTGCCCTCGCGGTGGGGTCGGCGCTTCCGCACTTGCTAAGCGTGCTGCCTATTTCGGGAGAAGCGGGTGCGTTACCGCCGTGGCGTAGTGTTCTACTCACCGCCTCGGCACTGGCGCTGGTGGGCGCCGCCATCGCTGGGTTTCTAGTCCAGAGTGGGCCCTACCTGGCGTCGGGGGCATCGTTCGACTGGCGGAAGGCAGCGGCTGGGCTCCGGCATCGTCCCACGCGGTTAGCCAATTTTGGCTACTTGGGCCACATGTGGGAGTTATACGCCATGTGGGCCTGGGTCCCGATCCTGCTGTTGGCCAGCTACGACGAAGCCGGGTGGAGCCCATCCGGCGCCCGGGTCGCGAGCTTCAGCGTCATTGCGGTCGGGGGCGTGGGCTGTGCACTGGCCGGCCGCCTGGCCGATCGGCTAGGACGGACCCGGGTCACAACATGGAGCATGGCGGTGTCGGGTACCTGCGCGCTGGGGGCGGGTCTGCTTTTCGGCCACCCGCTGCTCCTGACCATTGTATGTCTGGTGTGGGGCTTTGCCGTGGTGGCCGACAGCGCCCAATTTAGCGCAGCTGTGAGCGAGTTAGGCGATCCGCAGTATGTTGGCACGGCGCTCACGGTGCAAACGAGTCTCGGCTTTTTGCTCACGCTGGGGTCGCTGCGTTTGGTTCCGCCCGCTGTTGAACACTTAGGCTGGTCGTGGGCATTTGCCATGCTGGCGCTCGGGCCCGCATTCGGCATTTGGAGCATGCAAGCGCTGCGTCGCCTTCCGGAGGCTGCACGGATGGCCTCCGGCAACCGGTAGTTGTGAGGTTCTGCTCAACGGCCGTTGCGGAGCACGTCACGGAGAGCACTACAGAAGCGAGCAATCTCGTCTTCCGTATTGTAGTAGTGCACCGAGGCGCGCACGAGGGGCGGTAGATTGCGCTGCGTCGCATCCAGCCGGGTCGACGATGGCGGGCTCACCGATGTGTTGATCCCTATCGCGCGGAGGCGGTGCTGAATGGTGGGCGCATCCATCTGCGCGGCTGCAAACGTTGTGATGCCCCCCTGCACTCGGCCGCGGTCGTGGACAGTGACGCCCGGCAGGTTGGCAAGACGCTCCCGGAGCTCTGCCGCGAGGGATTGCACCCGCTCGAAAATGGCATCCAGACCCTGCTCGAGGGCGTAATCGGCCGCTACGCCGAGGGCGATCTTGCCGGCCACGTAGCCTTCCCACGTTTCAAACCGGCGTGCATCGGGGCGGATCTCGTACCGGTCGGGCGTGATCCACGTTGCCGCGTGCAGGTCAAGGAGCGGCGGCTCAAGGCGCTCAATCCAGCCGCGACGTACGTACAGAAAGCCCGTTCCGCGAGGGCCGCGCAGGTACTTCCGTCCCGTGGCAGAGAGCATCGTGCAGCCGAGTGCCTCTACATCCAGCGGTAACTGGCCGGCCGACTGGCAGGCGTCAAGCAGGAAGGGAACGTCCGCCTCACGGGCCAAGGCGCCCACCTCGGCTGCAGGGTTCACCAAGCCGCTGTTGGTAGGCACATGCGTTAGAGCAATCAAAGCCACGTCCTCGTCGGTCGCGGCCTGGAGCTGGTCGAGGTCGATTTGACCCGTAGCATCGGGGGGGACGACCTCGATAGAGACGCCCGTTCGCCGAGCCACCTGTAGCATCGCAATGTAGTTGCTCGCATAGGAGGCGGGAGAGGTCAGGATGCGATCACCGGGCCTAAAGTCCATTGCGTAAAACGCCATGTCCCACGCCCGCGTCGCATTCTCGACGATGGCCACCTCGTCCTCACTGCAGCGCAGAAGAGCGGCCACTGCCTCGTAGGTATGTTGGATCGCCTCCTCGGCGTCGGCGGCGGCCTCGTAGCCTCCGGTATGGGCTTCCCGTTGCAAGTGATGGATCTGCGCATCGCGGACCGCTTGGGGCGGCAAGGCAGCCCCCGCGTTGTTGAAGTGGAGCACGTGCGAGCAACCGGGGGTATCCCGGCGAACCTGTGCGATGTCAATGGCCATGTGAAGGGGGAGCGGTGAGCAGAAAGGCGTCTAGGGCATCGAACAGGCGGTCCGGCGTCTCCCATTGTGGCAGCAGGCCCGAGGCGAGCCGGTGGCGCGCTAGGTCGCGGGCGTTGTGGGCGACTACGTCCGCGACGCGCTCAAAGTCTTGTACGACATCCGCTGCGTCGCGCGGGGTGACCAGCAACGTGGGCCGGTACAACCGGGCGTAGATATCGGCGGCGGGGGTAGGCGGAAAAAGCGTGCCATCCACAAATCGGCGTGGGGCATAGTGGGCGCCGCGAGCGTGAGAGGTGACGTACGCATAGTCTACGAGAGCGTCGGGAATGCGGGTTGGGTCGAGAAACACCTGGCGGGCGTAAAAGCTGCGGATGGAGGCGCGGCGCGTCAGGACGTAATACAGTAGTTCGAAGGCGCCGACGCCGCCCGACGCGCGCACGAACAACCGCCCGAGGGGAGATGGACCGCGGTCGCTACCCAATCCGGTTGGGCTGATGAGCACGAGGCGGCGCGCTTGGGTGGGCAACTCGTGGGCCACTCGCGCGGCATATTCGCCACCCAGCGACAGGCCCACCAGGTCGGCGGGTTCTTGAATGCGTTGCCGTAGAAACTGGCGCACCTGCTGTAGGTAAAGGGCCGGCTCGTAAGCGATGTTGGGCCGAGCGGAGCGGCCGAAGCCCAACCAGTCCACGGCGTATAAGGGGCGGGTCGTCGCAGCGGCCAAGTGGTGAAAGATCGGACGCATCTCGAAGCTCGAGGCCGCCGCGTTGAAGCTGTGCCACATGACAATGGGCGTTCCCGAGCCGGGACGAACGTAGTAGTTCATCCGTCCCTGAGGCAGCTCGAACGTCCGTGCTTGGGCGTCGTCAATGGCTGGAGGAAGTGCCGCAGGGCTAGGCAGGCGCTGCTGTATGACCCACCGGGCGACGGTGCTGGCTGTGTAAGCGCCCAGCGCCACCGACCCGGCAAGAGCCCATGGGCGCCACGAAGCATCATCGGGAGAACGGGTAGACATAATGGGCCTGAAGCCGGTGGACGGAATACGGCGCGCAGAGCGGCCAGCTCGAACCTTGCGCGGTTGAGTCGTCTCAATTAAGTTGAGCACGCCGTGCGCAAACGATGCGCAGAGACCGTAAGGTACAACCAGGCCGCTGCAATCGAAAATGAACGGCCCCCGTAGTTCAACGGGATAGAACTGCGGCCTCCTAAGCCGCCAATCCTGGTTCGAGTCCAGGCGGGGGTACCCATCACACGCCGTGCGCGTGTGGCGTGTCTACTCCAATTCCCTTTTTCGGAGCCCACCATGGCACCTATCCCAACCGATTCGACGGGCACCACACTAGGCCGCCCCATCAACCGACGTCGCTTCCTTCGGACGACCGCCGTGGCCGGTGTGGGCGTGTCGCTTCAGCCCTTCGGCATCACCCGGCGTGCGCGCAGCACCGCGCGCATCGGCCTGATTGGCGTGGGAGCGCGCGGGACGTCGCACCTGCGGGGCTTTTTGCTGCGCAGCGACGTCGTGATCCCCGCCGTGTGCGACACGGATGCCACACGCCTGGCACAGGCCAGCGACCTTGTGGAAGACGCCACCGGCACGCGACCTGCAGTCTACACCGGGCACGATGACGCCTACCTGGAACTGATCGCAGAGGAAAATCTGGACGGCGTCGTGATTAGCACGCCGTGGCGGTGGCACGTGCCGATGGCCGTGGCCGCGATGGAGGCAGGCCTCTACGCAGGCGTCGAAGTCCCTGCTGCGACGACGCTGGAGGGCTGCTGGGAACTGGTGCGCACCGCCGAGTCAACGGGCGTGCCGTGCATGATGCTCGAAAACGTGTGCTACCGGCGCGACGTGATGGCCGTCCTGAACATGGTGCGCGAAGAGCTCTTCGGGGAATTAATCCACTGCCGGTGTGGCTACCAGCACAGCCTGATGCCCTACCTGTTCGGCGAGGATGTTTCGTTCGGCCCAGGGACCGGCAGCGTATCGAACTGGCGCACCCAGCACTACGTCGACCGCAACGGCGACCTGTATCCGACGCACGGCATTGGGCCGGTAGCGCACTGGTTAGATATCAACCGCGGCAACCGCTTCGTGCAGCTGACCTCGACGTCCACCAAAGCACGTGGGCTTCACGATCACATTGTTGAAGTGGGCGGGCCCGACCATCCCAACGAGGCCGTAGCGTTTCAGCAGGGCGACATTGTGACGACGACACTGACTACCGCGCGGGGCGAGTCTATCCTCATCACCCACGATACCAGCCTGCCACGTCCCTACTCATTGGGCTTTCAAGTGCAAGGGACCGACGGGATTTGGACGGTAGACAACGACTCCATCCACATTGAAGGTCGCAGCCCAGCGCATCAGTGGGAGGCCTTTACGCCCTATCAAGAGGAGTACGACGCTGCACTCTGGCAGCGCTACGAACAAGACGCCGAGGGCTCCGGGCATGGTGGGATGGATTTCTTTGTCCGTCACGCCTTTGTGGAAGCCATCAAACGGCAGGAAGCGCCTCCGATGGATGTGTATGACGCGGCTGCGTGGAGTGCGATCGGGCCGCTTTCTGAAGCATCTATCGCACAGGGGGGCCACCCGCAGGCCTTTCCGGACTTCACGGCGGGTGGGTGGATGCATAATCCACCTATCTTCTTTCCCGATGCGTCCTAACTGATCGTTATACCGTCCGCGGAGCGGGAGCCGAAAAGGAACGATGCCCGCAATTATGCCTACGAATACACCCAGCGCAGCACTTTGTCAGAGACTTTCACGTTATCCTGCGCGCCATGGCGGAGGCAGCGATGCCATCATCTATCTGGGCTACACCGCGGTCTACTCCCGTAGCATTGGATCGCATCGCGGATCTCGCGCGAACGGCCACTGGCGCCCCGTTCGGGGGGTGTACGGTGGGTCCGGCGTCGGCACGCGCATCTGCTCGTGGGGGGGCAGTTCCGCCCGATGCAACGCGCCGCCTGAATGATGCGCTGCGTAGCGTTGAGGCGCCGGTCATTTGGGACAATCTCGCGCGCGTGGATCCCGACCTTGCGCGCACCACGGATTGGCAGGCGGTGGCGTGCGCTCCCGTGCAGGGGCGTGATAGTCAATGCATCGGGCACATCTGGGTGGCCTCGCCATGCCCCACTCACTTCGGTGCGCACTCCCTAGATCGGCTGGCCGCACTTGCCAGCCTTGTGGGGGCATCCACCAGCGCCGCGGGCATCGCGCCGTCCACCCCTCTGACGTCCGAGGCATGGCTCCAGGAGCACGGGCTCGTCGTCACCAACCCGGAAGGCGATATCCTGTGGGCGAACCGCGGATTTGAGAACCTGTGCGGCTATCCGCTGGATGAACTCATTGGGCAGCGGCCCCGCACGTTATTACACGGCCCCGACACCGATGAAGCGACGGCCCGGAAGATGGGCGCATGCATGCGGGCGGGTAGCGGTTTTGAGGCCGAGCTCGTAAACTACCGGAAATCCGGCGAGCCCTACCGGGTGCGCATTCAAGCAGAGCCCATCGCCGACAGGCAAGACAACATTGCGGGATTCATCGCGCTGGAAACCGACGTCAGTGCCGCGCCGCGGGGTAATGGCGCCCGGTCGCTCGAACACGACCTGCTGACGGCTGCCATCGATACGGTCGAGGCGCCCATCGTCATTCTGGACGCCGAGGGGCGCATCATCCGCTTTAATCAGGCGAGCGCGGCCCTCACTGGATATGCGCCGGACGAGGTCATCGGGGCCTGCATGGTCGACCAGCTCGTCCCCGATGAAGAAGCTGGCCGGGTGCAGGCTCGCCTCGACGCACAGCGGGCGAGCCGGTTGAAAGACACGTTTACGGGCCACTGGGTCCTTCAGGATGGCTCTCGGCGCCTTATTGAGTGGTCAAATACCATCGTATCGGATGCGACGAGAACGGCCCGGTATATGGTGTTGACAGGCATCGACATCACCAAGCAGCGTAACCTGGAGGACGAGCTGATACAGGTAAGTAACGCTGAACGACGCCGCATCGGTCAGGACCTGCACGATATCCTGGCGTCTCACCTTGCCGGTACGGCCATGATGGCTCAAAGCCTCAGCCAGAAGCGATCGCGCGATGAACCGATATCCACGGAGGACTTGGATCTCATCGTCGACCATATCCACGGAGCGGCGCAGCAGACCCGTGCGTTATCCCATTCGCTGCTTCTTAGCCGCATTGAGGGCTGCCAATTGGACGCGGCGCTGCGTCAGTTAGCTGATAACAAGCAGGAACTGACGGGCGTGCGCCATCAGGTGAATGCCCAGCTCGATGGCGCCTGCTTGGACGACCGCACGGCCCGCCATCTCTACCGCATTGCGTATGAAGCCATCAACAATGCCATTAAGCACGGGCAGCCCACACGCGTGGCGGTCACATTACACTGCTCCGATAACCAGCTACGTCTCGCAGTCGAAGACAATGGCGTCGGGATGGCGTCGGGCGATGCAACAGACAACGGCATGGGGCTCCGTATGATGCGGCATCGCGCCAACCTGATCGGTGGCACCTTGGAGGTGAAGCCGGTCGACGCGGGAGGCACGCGCGTGCGGTGCATAGTCCCGCTTGATGGAGAAGGGCCTGTTTTCGGAGAGCAGAGTTGAACCCTGGACGGAAGCTAGTGGCGTCCCGCCCGGTGGGGGCAATCACAGCGCTGAGTTCGCTTGGATCTTTTTGATCTGATTCACCAGGGACGAGCAGTTTAGGACAGGCTTTACCACGTAGCCATTCACGCCGGCCTGTCGCGCCTTCTCAAGGTGCTCTGGCCGGTCTTTGGCCGTCTGCATGATGACGGGAATGGAGTGGAATGACTCGCTGGTGCGAAGGGCGTGCACAAACTCGAGGCCGCTGACGCCTGGGAGCATCCAGTCGATGATGAGCAGGTCGAAATCGTCGTCCGCTTCGAGACGGGTGAGTGCCTCTTCGGAGCTTTCGACGGTGGTGAAGTCATCAAAGCCGCCCGTACGGAGACAGCGCTCCACAATGCGAGCCTGGATGCGATTGTCTTCAATGACCAGGATGCGCATCGAGTCAGAAAAAGCTTTCGGTGGGTTACGAGGAGAAGGGGACGTCAAGCTCTCCGATAGCCGGTAGACTGTGTCGGTGGGCCTGTTCGTCGAAAGGTATCAACCCCGTTTATTCAGCTTCCAACGCCGTCTTGCGGTCTTGCAGCTGGTGCTTAGCCGCCGCAAAGTGCGTAGCCGCGTTAGAAAGGTACTGCCCGGCACGCTGGAGTTCGTCGTTGTGAGCGTGCTGTTCGATGGTAGCGCACGCATCCGCCAGAGCGAGCGCGCCAACGGTCTGGCTCGTCGACTTCAGCGAATGGGCAGAGCGTTCAAGCAGATCAATGTGATTATTATCAACAGCAGCCTGCATAGTATCAAGGAGTTCCTGCCCGTCCTCCAAATAATCGCCTACTAGATCTGCCAAAAATTCGGTATCGCCGCCGATCGAGTCGCGCAGGGTTTCGAAGACAGATGGGTCAAAGGGGGGAGGGGTGCTCACGGCATAAACCAGGTGGGTGAAGAAGCATTCGGTGCATGTACCAGAGCAAGCAGGATTCGTGCCATGCGCCGCCTTCCGTAAAGGTGCCAGCCCGTCATGTCACCCGGCGCAGGACAATGAGCCAACAGCGAGCAAACGAAGCGCGTCGGCAAGGCTTGTCGGCCAGCCAAGATTGCGGTGACCCCAGCGAGCCAAGAGGCCGGGACGTGATGCTTTAACAACGTTACGGTTATTGCCAGGTAACACGGCGCTGTTATGATGGAAGTGATGACCGACCCTGGCCGGTCGGGTTTCACCAGCACGGCTCACCCACTTGTTGTGCGCAAGACACCGACTGCTGCATCCTCGCCGAATCCATCGACCACGGACCTCCTGCGCGACGCGGTCCACCAGCACCGCCGCAGCACGTGCCGCGGCG
>CAYFQN010000113.1:0-10392 GCA_964345285.1 uncultured Rhodothermales bacterium | reverse complement strand
ATGATGACCCCACGTTTCCGTGGCTGGGCGTGATGATCGCCTCGCCCATCATCGGCATCTGGTACTGGTGTACGGACCAGTACATCGTGCAGCGGACGCTGGCAGCGCGGTCGTTGCAGGACGCCCAGCTCGGCGCCGTGTGGGGGGGCTTCCTGAAGGTGTGGCCCGTGTTTATCTTCCTGGTGCCTGGCATGATTGGCTATGCCATGGTGCAGGAAGGAATGTTGAACATTCCGATGGGGCCTAATGGGGAGCGCATTGCGGGCGATATGGTGTTTCCGACGATGGTGAAGGAACTCCTGCCGATCGGGCTTCGCGGCCTGGTGGTGGGCGGCGTGCTATCCGCGCTCATGAGCTCGCTGTCGTCGCTCTTTAACTCGTGCGCTACGCTCTTTACAAAAGACGTCTACGAGAAGCTGCGGCCAGGCATGCCGGAGTCGCATCTCGTGAAGGTCGGGCGGGTTGCAACGGGCGTCGTGGTCGTCTTCGGGCTCATGTGGATTCCCATTATGAAGCAAATGGCCGAAGGCGGCTCCGGGCTGTACGACTACCTGCAGAACGTGCAGGGTTTCCTCGCGCCGCCCATCGTGTCCGTCTTTGTCCTCGGACTGTTCTACGACCGCGTGAATGCCCGCGGTGCCGTCTGGGGGCTCGTGTCCGGTTTCGTGCTGGGTATGACGAAGCTCACCCTACAAGCTATGGCGCAAGCCGATGCGCTGACGGAAGGCAGCCTGCTCTACGCGATTGGCGACTTCAACGGCTACTACTTCACGGGCGTACTGCTCGTCATCAGCGTGGCGGTCATCATCGGCTTCTCACACACCGATGCGGAGCCAGCGAAGGAAAAATTGCAGCTCACCTACGGTAGCGTCACGCCCGAGCAGCGCGCCGAGAATCGAGTAGTGGGCAGCATCGCCGTCCGAGCGTCCGTCGGCGTGATCTTGCTCGTGGCCATCGTCTACATCTACTTCAGCTTCTGGCTGCAATGGTAGTGCCCGTGCAGCGCCTCCCTGTTCGCCGTATTCCCTGATTTTGTTATGCGTCTAACCATGTTGTTCAACCGATTGCGATTCAACACGCCGCTCTGGCGGATGCTTGGGGTGATGGGGCTTGTGCTGGCCCTGGGGCTTACCGGCTGCGACAGCCAGTCCGATATCACCGAGGCCAGCGATGACGATGATGGCGAAACGAGGCAGACGGTCCCGCGCACCGTCAACCTCTTCGGCGACCTACGCTTCGTTCACGACCCGTCGATTATCAAGGCGCACGACCAGTACTACCTGTACTCTACCGGTGGCGGTATCCAGTGGCGAAGCTCGCCGGACATGACCCAGTGGTCGTATCAGGGCGACGTGCTGGGCGGCGTGCCGCAATGGGCCGAAGACGCTATCCAGGGCGTGCAGGACCTGTGGGCGCCGAGCATCTCGTACTTCAACGGGCGATTCCATCTGTACTACTCGGCTTCCACGTTTGGTAGCGGTCGCTCAGCCATCGGCCTCGCGACGAATCCGGTGCTGAGCCCCGACAGTGCCGGATACGCATGGGCCGACCAGGGCAAGGTGATCGAGTCGTTTGAGCCCGATTCCTATAACGCCATCGACCCCAACATCATCATCGACACGGAAGACCGGGTGTGGATGTCGTTCGGAAGCTGGAACGAGACCGGGATCCGGATGCGGCGCATCGACCCGAGTACGGGCATGCCGTCAGCGGAGGACGAGACGCTGTACGAATTGGCCAACCGCCCCAACGCCAACGAGAACGCCATCGAGGCTCCGTACATCATCCGGCATGGCAATTACTACTACCTGTTCGTCTCCTTCGACCACTGCTGCGACGGCGTGAACAGCACCTACAACATCCGCGTCGGCCGCTCGGAGTCGGTCACCGGCCCGTACGTCGACAGCGACGGCACGCCCATGACACAGGGAGGCGGTACCCTCATTCTCGAAGAGTACCCTAACTGGAAGGGACCAGGCCACAACTCCGTGCTCCAGGACGGCGACGAGACGTACCTCGTTTATCATGCCTACTCTGTGTCCTCCGATGGCGAACCGTTTCTGCGCATGTCGCCGCTAGAGTGGGAGGGCGGGTGGCCGTTCGTGCCCACCACCGAAGTTGGCAACTAATCCACTGCGTGCCGCGCACTCTAACGACTCGCCCGACCGACTCGCCTGACTGACTCGCCTGACTGCACCTCGAACGCTAAACCTGCCGACCCGCTCGCTATGACGACTGCTCCATCCCCTGCTGCCAACCTCGATGAGCGCAGCATCAACACGATCCGCTTCCTGGCAGCTGACGCCGTGGAAGCGGCCCAGAGCGGACATCCCGGCACGCCCATGGGGTTGGCCTCTGTGGCGTATGTTCTCTGGACGAAGCATCTCCGACACAATCCCGACGACCCCAGTTGGCCCGACCGCGACCGCTTCATCCTCTCGGCCGGGCACGCCTCTATGCTTCTCTACGCGCTGCTCCATCTCACGGGGTACGATCTCCCGCTGGAGGAGATCAAGAACTTCCGGCAGTGGGGCAGCATCACGCCGGGCCATCCCGAAGCACACCTCACGCCTGGCGTCGAGACGACCACCGGGCCGCTCGGACAGGGTTTTTCCAACGGCGTAGGTATGGCCATCGCCGAGCGCGTGCTGGCCTCCGAATTCAACCGGCCGGAGTTCTCGATCGTCGACCATCACACGTACGCAATCTGCTCCGACGGCGACCTGATGGAGGGCATCTCGCACGAAGCCGCTTCGCTGGCCGGCCACCTCGGCCTCGGCAAGCTCATCTACTTCTACGACGACAACGACATCACCATTGACGGCAGCACCGACCTCGCCTTTACCGAGAACACAGCGGCCCGCTTCGAGGCGTACGGCTGGCACGTCCAGCGCGTCGAGGACGGCAATGACCTCAACGCCATCGACGCAGCCATCAGTGCAGCCAAGGCAGAGACCGATCGCCCTTCGCTTATTGCCGTGCGCACGCACATCGGCTACGGTAGTCCGAACAAGCAGGACACTGCTGCGGCCCACGGCGCGCCGCTCGGTGAGGATGAGGTCCGTCTGACGAAGGAGAACCTCGGCTGGCCCACCGAGCCTGCGTTCCACGTTCCTGACGACGTGTACGAGCACATGCGCCGCACGACGGAGCGCGGTGCCGCGCGCGCGGCTCACTGGTCGAATCTAATGCGCCAGTACGAGGAGCACTACCCGGATGAGGCCGAGCAATATCGGCGCTGGCACCAACGAGCACCCGAGGTGAACTGGGCAGACGTACTGCCTGCTTTTGAGGCGGGTGAGCAGATCGCCACGCGTAAGGCGAGCGGTCGCACGCTCGATACGCTGGCCCCCGCGGTCGGCTATCTCATGGGGGGCTCGGCCGACCTCACTGGCTCGAACAAAACCGACGTAACCGGGCGCACCGACTTTCAACGTGACAATCCAAGCGGCCGGTACTTCCGGTTCGGCGTTCGCGAGCACGCGATGGCGGGTGCAGCTAACGGGATGGCACTCCACGGGGGCATCCAGCCCTACGTTGGGACGTTCCTCATTTTCAGCGATTACCTGCGCCCGTCGCTGCGGCTGAGCGCACTTATGGGGCAGCCGGTCATCTACGTCCTCACGCATGACTCCATCGGTCTTGGCGAAGACGGCCCTACGCATCAGCCCATCGAGCACCTGATGGCGCTCCGGGCGATCCCCAACCTGACGCTCATCCGCCCGGCGGATGCAAATGAGACGGCCGAAGCCTGGAAGGCAGCCCTCCGCAACACATCGGGGCCCACGGCGCTCGTCCTGACGCGGCAGAAGCTGACTGTGGTGGACCGCTCGACGTACGCGCCAGCTAGCGGAGTGCAGCGGGGCGCTTACGTGCTGAAAGACAGCGACGGCACGCCCGACGTGATTCTCATTGGAACTGGCAGCGAGGTGCAGCACGCGGTGACGGCTGCCGAAGCGCTGGCTGCCGAAGGCATCAGCGCGCGGGTGGTAAGCATGCCCTCATGGGAGCTCTTCGACGCGCAGCCCGCGGAGTATCGCCAGGAGGTGCTTCCGCCCAACGTCGAGGCGCGGGTGGCCATCGAAGCGGGCGCATCCCACGGCTGGGCGCGCTACGTTGTCACAAACGGCAAGACCATCGGCATCGACCGATTCGGCGCCTCCGCGCCCGGCGCGAGAAACATGAAGGAGTTCGGCTTCACCGCCGAGCACGTCGCGGAGGTGGCGCGCCGCGCTCTCCAACACGTCGGCGCGTAGCTCCAAGCTCACGCATCCACCAATCACTTGCTTTACCACTCAACGACACAACCACACCATGAAGTTCTTTATCGACACGGCCAACCTGGAAGAGATTCGCGAGGCTCACGCCATGGGCGTCCTGGACGGGGTGACGACGAACCCGTCGCTCGTCAAGGCTGAGGGCAACGTCGACTTCCACAAGCGCGTCTTCGAGATCTGCGAGATTGTGGAGGGGGGCGACGTCTCTGCCGAGGTGACCGCCACCGACTTCGATGGCATGATGGAGGAGGCGCATACGCTGGCCCAGATCCACGAGAACGTGGTCGTCAAGATTCCGCTCATCAAAGCCGGCATCAAGGCCCTGAAGGCACTTTCCTCCGAGGGCATCCGCACGAATTGCACCCTCTGTTTTTCGCCGACGCAGGCGCTCGTGGCTGCGAAGGCCGGCGCCAGTTACATCAGCCCCTTCATCGGCCGGATTGACGACATCTCCTCGAATGGCATGCAGCTGATCGAAGAAATCATCCAGATCTACGACAACTACGGCTTTGAAACAGAGGTCTTGGCTGCGTCGATCCGCCATCCGATGCACGTGAAAGAGGCTGCACTGGCTGGAGCCGATGTGGCGACGATGCCCTTCGATGCGATGGAGAAACTCCTGAATCACCCACTTACCGATCGCGGCCTTGCGCGCTTCCTGGACGACTGGCAGGAATACACCGCCACACGCAAGGCGGAAGCCGGTATGAACTGAGCGAATAAGCTGCCTGAGCGCGGCGCTGTAACGGCCGATCACCGTCTAGCCCTGCGAACCGTTTCCGAGTGACGGGACTGCCTGAAGGACCTTTTGGGACAGCCCCTTCGTCGAAAAAGATGAATCGATTAACCTTCAGGCTAAACATTAAAACAGAATGGGTTCACGGACCACAATACGGGACGTAGCTGAGCGCGCTGGCGTGTCTAATGCGACGGTGTCGAACGTCATCAATGAGAAAGGCAAAGTGAGCGAGAGCACGCGGAAGACCGTGCTCGAGGCGATCGAGGCCCTCAACTATCGCCCCAACGCGTCGGCGCAGCGCAAGCTTCAGTCGAGCGGCCCCAAAAGCATTGGGCTGGTCGTGAAAGAGATCCACAACCCATACTTCGCCGATGTCATCGTGGCCGCGCAGGAAATGGCCAATCAGAAAGGCTACTCCATCATCTTGTCCAGCTCGGAGGGCGACCGCGAGAAAGAGGGGCGCATCGTGGACCTGCTCGTTGAAAAAGACATCGACGGCATCGTCATCAACCCGCTGCTTGACCGCGACGCTGACCTGTCGCACCTGTTCGACCTAAAGCGTCGTAACATCCCGTTCGTCTTGCTGGAGCAGGTGCACGGGCTGCGCGCCAACCTCGTGGACGTAGACAACCTCCGCGCTTCCCGAGAGATGACGAACCACCTCATCGAGTTGGGCCACGAGGAGATCGTACACTTTGCCGGACCCGAGTATTCCATGCACAGCGAAGAGCGCATCGAGGGCTTTCGTCACGCCTTTTTCGACTCGCGCCTCGTCTACAGCGAGGACTTCGTCGTGCGCGCTGGCGCCCGCCTGGAAGAAGGGTATGCCGCCGGCATGTCCTTCTTCAGTGACCTTGCGCCCAACCAGCGGCCCACCGCGGTGATGTGCTATAACGACCTCGTGGCCATCGGGCTGATGCGCGCGCTGCGCGAGCTCGACATTGACGTACCTGGCGACGTGTCCATTACCGGGTTTGACAACATCAACACCGGCGAGTACGCACCAGTACCCCTTACGACGATGGGCGTGCCCACCGACGAAATGGGTCGCGCTGCCGTCGAGATGGTTATCCATCAGATTGAATCCCGCGGTCAGCAAGACCCGCAGACCGTCAACCTAAAGGCCGAGCTCGTTGTGCGCGGCTCGACGGCCGCCGTCCCGCAGGCGGCCTCTGCATAAATTTTTGTCCACTAACCAACTACGGGTGCCCATGAACGATGCCACCTTCACCATCGGCCTTGATTACGGAACCGGATCCGTCCGTGCGGTCGTCGTCCACGTGCAGACCGGCGCGGAGGTTGGGACCGGCGTGTACGCCTATCCCTCAGGAACGAGTGGCGTCCTGACCGACCCTGCCGACCCGAACGTAGCGCGGCAGGAGCCACAGGATTATTTAGACGGTCTCAAGGAGAGCGTGCACGAGGCGCTGGCCGAGGCCGAGGGGCATCCCAACTTTACGACGGACGCGGTCATCGGCTTGGGCGTTGACACCACGGGCTCTACGCCTATCCCCGTAGATGCAGATGGGCAGCCGCTGGCTTTTGACGAGCGATTTGCCGACGACCTCAATGCCAAGGCGTGGCTCTGGAAAGACCACACGAGCCACGCTGAGGCGAAAGAGATCACCGAGACCGCCGAAGCGCTTCGCCCCGAGTACCTGTTGAAGTGCGGTGGGACGTACAGCTCGGAGTGGTTTTGGGCGAAGCTCTTGCACTGCGCCCGGACCGCGCCGGACGTGTTCGAAGCGGCGTATACCTGGGTGGAGCATACTGACTGGATGCCGGCGGTGCTCACCGGAAACGAAGCCCCGGATGCGCTGCGCCGCGGCGTTTGTGCCGCGGGTCACAAGGCGATGTTTAACGACGCGTGGGGCGGCTATCCGGACGAAGACTTTCTCGCCGAGCTCGATGCGCGGCTGGTAGCCGTGCGGCAGACCCTGCCCGATACGACCTACACCGCTGCTGAAACCGCCGGCACGCTCACTGCGGCATGGGCCGATCGGCTCGGGCTACCTGCGGGTATTCCCGTCGCTGTCGGTGCATTTGACGCGCACCTCGGCGCCGTAGGGGCCGGCATTGAGCCGGGCACCCTCGTCAAAATCATCGGGACCTCCACGTGCGACCTGATGCTGGCCCCGATGGAGCGCGACCTCCCCGACATCCCGGGCCTCTGCGGCATCGTGCCTGCGTCGGTCCGCCCCGGGTATTACGGACTGGAGGCCGGGCAATCAGCCGTCGGCGATATTTTCAACTGGTACGTCGACACCATCAAGCCCGATCGCAAGGACCACGAGGCGCTGACTGCGGAGGCTGAGGCCCTCACGCCCGGCGAAAGCGGTCTGCTTGCTCTCGACTGGCACAATGGAAACCGCACGGTACTCGTCGACCAGCGTCTGACGGGTGGCATTCTCGGGCTCACGCTCCACTCCACCCCGGCCGAAATCTACCGCGCTTACGTGGAGGCAACTGCCTTCGGAGCGCGCGTCATCATGGAGCGCTTCGAGGAGTACGGCGTCGCCGTTGACCGCATTGTAAACTGCGGCGGCATTTCGGTCAAAAATCGCATGGTTATGCAGGTCTACGCCGACGTCTTGGGCCGCCCGCAGCGCGTCTCCCGCAGCAAGCAAACGCCGGCCCTCGGCTCCGCCATCGCCGGCAGCGTGGTCGCCGGCCCCGACGCTGGGGGACACCCAGACTTCGCCGCCGGCATCGACGCCATGACGGGCACGATGGATACCGTCTTTACCCCGAATCCTGAGCACCAGGCTACCTACGACCGGCTCTACCAACTCTACCGGCGCGTCCACGACGCCTTCGGGGTGGAAGGAGACGAAGACGATCTCTACGACATCATGAAAACGCTACTCGACATTCGCGAAGAGGTGAGAGGATAATGGGATACGAATCGCTGAAGCAGGCGGTCCACCAAGCCAATCTGGACATCGTTGAGGCTGGACTGGTGGAGCTGACATGGGGCAATGCCAGTGCCGCCGACCGAGATGCCGGCGTGCTCGCTATCAAGCCGAGCGGGGTGGACTACGACGCCCTGACCCCAGACGATATCGTGATTGTCTCACTCGAATCGGGCGAGGTCGTAGAGGGCGCGCTCAGGCCCTCATCTGACACGCCCACGCACCGAGAGCTTTACCGCCAGTTTTCCAGCATCGGTGGCATCGTGCACACCCATTCCAGTCACGCCGTCAGCTGGGCGCAGGCCGAGCGATCCATCCCCTGCCTGGGAACGACGCACGCCGATCACTTTTATGGCCCGATTCCCTGTACGCGGCGCATGAAAGCTTCCGAGATCCAAGACGCATACGAGCACAACACGGGCGCGGTTATCGTCGAATGCTTCCGGGCGTCGGACACCGATCCGGCCGCCATCCCCGGCGTGCTCGTCGCTGGCCATGGACCGTTTGCCTGGGGCAATGACGCCGAGCACGCGGTCGAGAATGCCATCGTGTTGGAGTCGGTGGCACGCAAGGCGTTGCACACGCAGCTCCTCGATCCCAGCGCAGAGTCCATAGATCAGGTCCTTTTGGACAAGCACTACCTCCGTAAGCACGGCGCGGACGCGTACTACGGTCAAGACTGATGCGGACCCGCCGGGCGCCTCCGGACCGCTATGGGAGAGACATTTCCCCCGATCTTGGGCCACGGGACGGAACGCACCGCTGCAGCACGGCTGGCGCCCCTACGTTCGTCTCGCTTCTGCAAGGCTTCACGTTTACATCCGATATGAATACAGCGCACAACACAATGCGCGCAGCGCGCTTTCATTGCCCTGGTGACATCCGTGTTGAGCACATCGAGCGCCCTCATACAGAGGGCGATCGTGTCCGGCTCCGCATGCGAAGCGTCGGCATTTGTGGGAGCGACCTGCACCACTACCGCGAAGGCAGCACCGGCGATGCTACCGACGCCGATCCGTTCGTGCTGGGTCACGAAATCTCGGCCGAGGTGACCGAGGAGAGCGCCGACGCGCTGCGCATGGCGCCGGGCACGGTCGTCGCTGTCGATCCTGCCCATCCGTGCGGGCGATGCGAGTGGTGCGCGCGCGGCCATCGCAACCTGTGCCCCAACGTGCAGTTCATGGGCGTCGCCGGGCATCCGGGCGGCCTCGCAGAACTCGTGAGCGTACACCCGGACGAAGTGATCCCCGTGCCCGACTCCTTCGGCCCGGACCGCGCGGCGCTGCTTGAGCCGCTGGGCGTAGCCATCCATGGCGCAGACCTCGCCAAAATCCGGCCTATGGAAACGGTCGCCGTGCTGGGCGGAGGGCCAATTGGCCTATTGCTGGCTCAGGTGGCGCAGGCCGCCGGGGCAGGCGCCTGCTATGTCATCGATCCGCTGCCCTACCGCACCGAAGTAGCCATGCGTCTTGGCGCTGATTGCGCCGCCGATCACCCCGCTGCTCTCGAAGAATGGACCGACGGCCGCGGGGCCGACGTGGTGCTTGAGGCCACAAACCGCCCCGAAGGATTTGAGCACGCCATCGAGAGCGTGCGGATTGGAGGACGAGTGGTGCTCGTGGGCATCCCCGCGGGCAACGAGTACGGCTTGACGGCTTCCACTGCGCGGCGCAAAGGCGTCACGGTCAAATGGTGCCGACGCATGGGCGACGTCTATCCCCGCGCTATCCAGATGGTCACGCGCGGCCGCGTGGATCTCGACCCGCTGGTCACGCACCGTTTCCCGTTGGAGGATGCCCCCAATGCACTCGCCCTTCAGGCGCGCTACGACGATGAGGTCATCAAAGCCGTCGTCTACCAAGAATCTGCGCATTGAGGATTTCCCTGAAAAGAATCCGAACGCAATGTAGCAAAGATCGCCATACTGGTCGCAACAGCGGGCCGGCTCCTCCTCTGGGGGACCGAGGCCGCGAGGGCGGCGCGCGGGACCGCGCTGAACCACGCGTTGCATACCTCTACCGTCATACATGTGACAAGCCCCAACGGCTAGGTTGATGCCGTCATGGCGCTGGACGCCGCGGGCCGCCCGGTTTACTCTCACAAGCTGGGCTCCGCCCTCTTTGTGGAGCCCTCTTCGCTTGGGTTGGCAACCAACCACGATGGGGCCCTGGGCTCGTGGGCTGGCGGTACGCCCGGTGAGCCCTACCGAGCGCCAAGGCATTCTAATCACAAACGATGCCGGACGGCAGTTTTTGTATCAGCGCGCCCTCCGCCCGACCCCGTCGGACTCGCTCACTGTCCGCATCGCTGGCTGTATATATCGCTCACTGCCCGCGTGGAGTGAGGCAGCGGATTCGTGGGGCAGCTCCAGCCCGCGCACAACAAGTGATACCGATTCTGTGAAATCATTGTGCATGAAAGGAAGTCATTTAGCTCCGCTTCGCTTCGTGAACCTCGCAGCGCT
>CAYFQN010000112.1:5871-10420 GCA_964345285.1 uncultured Rhodothermales bacterium | reverse complement strand
GATAAGAGATCCACGGTCGCGGATCTTCCGACCGGCAGGCTACGGAGGCTCTATGACGAAAGCTGCGGAGGTTGGGCTAGCACCATGGAATCGGCTGGAGGTGCCCGACCGTGACTTATTTCACGGCGCGTGAGCCGCACCCCCAAGCGGTTCCGTCGATGAGATCCGTGATCCACGCGGCAAGCAACTGCCCGCCCGCCGAGGCGCTGTAGAAGCGCGGCGCGCGCAAGAACGTGTGCCGCTGCGCCAGCACGGGATCGGACTCTACCGCGTAAAACGTAGTCCACGGCTCCGGCAGTTCATCGCGTATGGCGTACAGCGCCTCCTTGTACGGAGCGGCCCCGATGCACGGAATACGCTGCGGCGGGTCGGCACGCAGCTGTTGGCGTTTCTGTGCATCGGATGTATCTTGAGAGCCCCGCGCTCTACTAATGTCTCTGCCCTGGCCCATGGCCCGCCGATTTGCCCTTCTGCTCGCGCTGTCTCTCATCATCGCGTCGCCCCTCCTGGGGCAGTCGGCCGAGTGGACCGTCGAAGACATCATCAATCAGGCCTCGATCAGTGATGTGGCGATCCATCCCGGCGGTGACCGCCTGCTGTGGACCAAGCGCGTCCCGGACATAGACGCCGACCGCTACACGACCGACCTGTATCTGACGTACCGGACTGATCCGCACGGGGGTGATGGGCCGGCCACCGTGCAGCTTACCCGCACCGGTGACAACCAGGATCCAATGTGGAGCCCAGACGGAACGCACATTGCCTTTTCCTCCCGCCGCGATCACCCGTCCAACGATGTCGCCTCGGGCCAGCAGGTTTGGCTGCTCGATCCACGCGGCGGCGCACCCTCCCCGCTCACGGCTTTGGAAAACGGGGTGCGCAGCGCGCAATGGCTGGACGCCGATCGCCTCCTTATCAGCGCGCGGGAGGACGATACGCAGCACGAAGATGCACTTGAAGAGGCTAAGGACCATACCCGCGTCGTCGAGGACACCACGCTCTATCACCCGGTGCGCCTCTTCACGGTGGACACAGAGTCGCAAGCCGTCGAGCGCGTCTCGAGCAATACGTTCCCAATTACCGAGTTTGCCGCCGATCCCACGGGGCGCTATGTCGTGTACGCGGTCGACCCTTCGCCGGTGGACGCCGACGCGCGCAATCAGTATCGCCAATACTTGCTGGACTTACAGAGCGGGTCACGCACGGAGATCTTCGCCAAGCAATACTTCGACCCGAGCGCCTTCCAGTGGACCCGCGACGGCAGTGGCTTCTATGCTACCGATGAGTATTCGTCCGACCCGGAGTACGAAGGTGCTGGTATCAGCCTCCTGTATTACTTTGACATCCAAAGCCGCTCGTACCAACAGGTCGACCTCGATGCAGGTGATCGGGGACTTGGCACGGGCGGCTTCGCCGTCACCACCAACGGCGTGCACGCGCAGATTGCTAACGGGCCGCGGATGACGCCGCGCTTCTACCAGCGCGACGGCGAGGGCTGGACGCACCGGCCCGTTTCCGATGAGCGCTTCCGCCATGCCACGTCTCTTGCCATCGGCCCCGACGGCGAAACGGTGGTCTTTGACGATTCGCGCCCCGACCGGCCGCCCACCTATCATATCGGTACGTATGAGGGCGGCAACGTCACTGACACCGAGGAATGGGTTCAGATCAACGAGTATCTCAACGAGCGCCCGATGCCGCGCGCCGAGGTCGTAGCGTGGACCGGCGCCGAGGGCAGGACAGTCAACGGCATTCTGTACTACCCGCTCAACTACGATCCGGATCGCCGATACCCGCTCGTGACAACCATCCACGGAGGGCCCAGTGGCGTCGACCTCGATGTGTGGCGGCTCAGTTGGACGGTCTTCCCTGGGCTGTGGGCGCAGCGCGGCGCCTTCGTCTTTCGTCCGAATTACCACGGCTCCGGCCACCACGGCTTAGAGTTTGTTGAGTCCATCAAGGGCCGCTATTACGAGTTGGAGGTGCCGGACATCGTGAACGGCGTGGAGCACCTCGTGGATCGCGGGCTGGTGGATCGCGACTCGCTCGGCGTCATGGGCTGGTCGAACGGCGCCATCTTGGCCATCGCGCTGACCGTCGAGCATCCGGAGCTGTTCAAAGTGTCGGCTCCTGGTGCGGGCGACGTCAACTGGATTTCAGATTATGGCAACTGCGCGTTCGGCGTCCGCTTCGACAATTCGTACTTCCGCGGCCCACCCTGGGAGCACCTCGATCACTACATCGAAAAGAGCCCCCTCTTCCGCCTCGATCAGGTCACGGCCCCGACGCTGATCCACCACGGCGAGGAGGATCGCGCGGTGCCCACGCAGCAGGGCTGGGAGTTCTACCGCGCCATGCAGCAGATTGACCAAACCCCGGTCCGCTTCCTCCTCTACCCCGGCGAGCCGCATGGCCTGCGTGAGATCTCACACCAGCGCCGCAAAATTGAAGAGGACCTGGCCTGGTTCGATACGTACCTGTTCGGCACCACCTCTATGGCAACGCGCGTAGCGTCGCGCCCCATCCCCGACGACGCCCCGCTTGCCCGGCTGAGCCGGCACACCGCCATCGCGAAGCAGGAGGGGCACTACGGCGTGATGGCACATGGTGTGCTCGTACCTGAGATGGTACCTCTGGGCGACAGACTACAAGTCAGCCGTTTCGAGCTGACCCGCGCGCAGTACCAGGCCTTCCGGAGCGATTACGCGATACCTCCCGGCACAGCTAACTACCCGGCGAATGGACTGACTGAGGACGAGGCCGCCGCGTACGTCGCCTGGCTGCAAGACCAAACGGAGCTGGACGTGCGCCTGCCTACAGCGGCCGAGATGAGGCGGCTTCGGCAAGCGGCTGGGTCGTCCGAAAACAACTTGGCGTACTGGGTAGGCCACACGCCCACGCCCGACGAGATGGCGCCGATCCGTGCCCGTCTCGATGCCGCCGCTCCGGATGCCCTTCTGATGCCGGTGGGTAGCCGCCCACCCGGCCACGCCCGTGAGAGTGACGCGCCACTGCTATTCGACCTGGATGGCAACGTGGCCGAATGGGGCCGCATCGACGAGGGCAGGCTGCAGCCGATGAACGCATCCGCTGTAACCGTGCGCGATGCCAAAGCTGAAACACAGGCTGCCCCACCCCCTGCATTTGTGGGCCTCCGGGTCGTCGTCTCCACGGAGTAAGCGTGCGCTCAAGGCGCCGACGGGCCCGCGTCAGCGTCGCCAAACGACACGCCCTCGAAGAACTGCTCGATGGTATCGTGCTGCTTGCGCCCATCTTCGTAACCAATTTCCAGTAGCCGAGCGACGTACTCCTCTTCAAACAGGAGAACGCTCAACCAGTCGGGGCTCAGGGTCTTTTCGGTGCCCAGTCCACTCGTAAGGTAACGAAGCCCGCCGGGCAACGACGGCTCGCGGGTGCTCGCCAGGCGTCCCAGGTCTACCGACGGGCGAAGCTGGAGCAGCTCAATGGACCGCATGCCGTGCTGCATGGACCGGGGCAACTCGTTGACTAGCTTGTTGATGCGCTCCAAAGTAAACGCGTCCTGGTCGAGCGCGTCCATAAAGATCGCGTTCATCAGCATACCTACGATGGTAGCAGCGGGCGGATAGCCCTGCACGCTGGGCTCGTCCGCTTCGGCGCGGGATGGTTTGTAGCGCGTGGAGATGGCAATAATGCGATCGGCGCCGAGGTGCACGGCGGGGGCAAGCGGCGCGGCCAAGCGGATGCCCCCATCGCCGTACCACATGTCGCCAATGCGGACGGCAGGAAACAGCAACGGAATGGACGTGGATGCCATGACATGCTCAATGGTAAGCGTCGTGTTGATGCTGACCCGATCTGAGCGCTCCCACAGATCAAAGTCTTTGCCTTGCACCCACGTCACTGTCTGCCCGGTAGCGTAGTTTGTGGTAATCACAGCGGCCGCCTTCAGTCGGTTCCGGCGCAGGTTCACCTCGATGCCGGATAAGTCTCCATCTGGGGCCCGAAGCTCTTGCTCCAGAAACCCCCATAGCGGCGTCGTGTCGACGAGCCCATGCGTGCCCCGAACATCCAGCGTGGTGACCTCGTCCCCGTCGGGGAGCCCTCCGTTGCTACGGCGGATCATGCCCCACAGCATACTGAGCCCCGACTCGGCCTCAAATACTTTCTCCGTGCGGATCTTACGCCAGCTATGCTCCAAGTGCTCGGCAGCTTGGACGAACGAGCCGGTGTGGTTGGCCATCTGCGCCGCATTGATCGCCCCGGCCGATACACCGGTGATGATGTGAAAGCCTTTGTATGGAAATGTCTCTGCAATGTAGCGAAGCACGCCCGCTTGGTACGCAGCGCGGGCTCCCCCACCACTCAGCACAAGCGCACAGTCGGTGGGCTGCGAAGGCTGAGGCGACAGCCATTCCTTAAGTCGTTCGAGCCAGAGGGCCACGGGAGCCTGCGTTCCATCGTGAAATGATCGGTGCAAAAATGCGACGCGCCGTCCGGAAGCGCAACCTTGAGCTGCGCCGCTCGTAGCGGGTACCGATCCAATATCATTCCACCTTGCTCGCGCCAT
>CAYFQN010000112.1:0-5771 GCA_964345285.1 uncultured Rhodothermales bacterium | reverse complement strand
ATTACATGCCGCGCGTCCTCTTTCTGTTTGTCGATGGCGTCGGGTTGGGAGCGGCCACCCCGGCCAATCCGCTGGCGGCCGACTGGCCGGGCTTCATGCACCTGGCTCGCGCTCAGCGCTGGGTGGCAGATGCCGTCTCCGTCGCCGAACCAACCCACGTGTTCCGTCCGATCGACGCCACGCTCGGCATGGACGGGTTGCCTCAGAGTGGTACCGGCCAGGCCTCGCTCTTTACGGGCGTTAACTGCCCGGCCCTTGTCGGGCGGCACTTTGGCCCGTTTCCTCACTCAGCGACGCACGGCGCGCTGGCGTCCGACAACGTGTTCGCCAGAGTGAAGCGCCGCACCGACCTGCCTGCCCCGGCCTTTCTCAATGCCTATCCACCACGGTTCTTCGAGATGGTACGCAAACGGAGCCGTTGGACCGTGACGACGCGGTGCTGCGTGGAGGCCGACGTGCCCGTACGCGGCGTGAGCGACCTCCGCGCCGGCCGGGCGCTCACCGCCGACCTGACGGGGCGCCGGTGGCAGCCACTAGGACACGACATCCCCATCATTGACGAACGCGAGGCGGGCACCCGGTTCGTATCGCTGGCACAGGACCACAGCCTCACCGTCTTCGAGTACTTCTTGACCGACAAAGCAGGTCACGGCCGGCTCAGCGACGCGGCGCCGTCGGACATCGTTGGCGCGTTGGACCAGTTCTTACAGGGTATCCTGGAGGCGCTCGATCCAACCCGTGACCTATTGGTTATCACCAGCGATCACGGCAACCTCGAAGATGGCGAGGGCACCACGCACACGCGCAACCCCGTGCCCCTGGTGGCGTACGGACGGGGAGCCCACCACTTCGCGAGCGCGACGAGCCTCACCGATGTCACCCCGCGTATCGTGCACACCCTGACTGCCGGGTAGCTGCCAGAGGACGCGTCAGCGCGTATCAGCGTCCGCGCCGACCTCGGAGGTCGCTTGGCCGGGGATAAGCCGTCCGCTGGTCAATTCGACGGCGACACGGTCCGCGTTGTACACGTGCTCCAGGGCTTCTAGAATGCCACGCCCATCGACGGAGACAGCCCGCGCCGCGCGATTCGTGTAGAGGTACTCGTTGGGCAACGCCTCGTAGTTACTGTCGAAGATCAGTCCGACGATTTCCAAGTCCTGGTTCAATAGCGGTGACCCCGAATTGCCTCCCGAAATATCGTTGGTCGTTACCAGGTTTAACGGCGTGCTCGGGTCGAAGTCATCAGGCAGGTTTTGCCAGCGCTCCGGCAGGTCCCAATCCGGGACTTGGTAGCTGTGATAATGGTCGAGCAGCCCGTAGAAGTTGGTAAAAGCCGCAGCGCGCGTGCCGTTGTACTCGTATCCCTGCACCACCCCATCGGCAATGCGGGGCGTGAAGGTTGCGTCGGGTGGAATCGTGTACTTAAAGACGGCAAAGCGGGCCCGCGCCAACCGGGCGTTTAGGTTGTTTTCGGATGACTGGTAGTCCTGCAACTGACGGGTCACCGTAAAGTAGAGCGGGGCCATGGCCTGGATGATTGGGACTGACGCATCCTTGCTGCCCAGGTATCCATCCTTCAAAATGGTCGCGTACCGGGAGGAGTCAGTAAGGGCGCTCCGGGTGACGAGGCGCTGCGCCACGGCTTCGGGCGTGCGGTCCTGCAAGACGCGCCGTACGGTTGGATCGCTGCTGCCAAGCGCATCGCGCATCTCACGGAGCCGAGCGGCGATGAACGCCTCCTCAACGGCCGCCGGCCAGTCCTCTATGTCCAAGGCATCCTCTCGGATATCGTCTAGCTGATCGGCCGGTGCGCCACGCTGACGAAGCAGCGCGTAGTAGTAGCCGTACACGCCGCGAGTGAGAATGCGAGACCCCAGCTGGGAGCTCGTAAAGAAGCTAAAGGCCGCTGACTTCCGGGCTGTGGGTTCCTTGGACTGCTGCAGCAGGTCGATCTGATTGATGACATCACCGTACGCGCTGCGCAGCGAGTCGGTCGCCATGATTTCGCGTTGCAGGGTACGCTCAGCAGCAGCGCGGCGCGCGATCAGGTAGGGATCATGCAACCCCCGTAGGTGTCCCCGCGTCGACTTGATCGAGTTCTCGATCGAGAAATACAGGTTGCGCAGTTCGTACGCCGAGGCACTGTCTGGTTGACTGCGCACGTAGGACTGCAGAATGTCGGCGCGGTGTTGCAAGGCCTCGTGCTGTGACGGTAGGGTGAACTCGCGTTCGAACTCCAACTGGCTCACCGTGTTGAGCCGGCTGGTCGATCCCGGGTTGCCGATCACAAACACGGCATCGCCCGCCTCGGCGCCCGAGGTGTCCCATGAAAAGTAGTTGTTCGTCTGGAGCGGCTGCCCTTCGTCGTTGTATGCCCGGAAGAAGGCCACGTCCAGATTGTAACGGGGGTAGGTGAAGTTATCGGGCGAGCCACCGTAGAACCCGAGTTGCAGCTCGGGCGCCATGACCAACCGCACGTCTTCGTACCGGCGGAAGGTGTAGGCGGAATACCGGCTGCCACTGTACAGGCCGGTGACCTCCACGCGGAGGCGTTCGTCGCGCTGCTTGGCCTCCTGCGTCAGCAGCTCCTGAAGCCGCTGGACTTGCTGCTGGCGAAACTGCGCGGTCGCGTCGCCGCTTTGTACGCTCCGCTGCTCCTCGGCCTCATACACGCGCTGCGTTACGTCGTCGATGGCAACGAGTTGCTCGACGTAGAGCTCAGGCACGCGGCGCTCTGCTTCAACGTTCTGCGCGTAGAAACCGGTGTCCAGCAACTCCTCGCCCGGGCGGCTAACTTCCGAGATGCTTTCGCGCCCGCAGTGATGGTTTGTCATGATGAGCCCGTTGGGCGAGACGAAAGACGCCGAGCAGTTGCCGCCGAAGCGCAGGGCACCAAGCCGAGCTTTGTTGAACCACGCCGTATCGGGCTCAAAGCCGTAACGGGTTTCGAAATAGGTCCGAGGGGGATTTTCGAAGGTCCACATTTTCCCCTGGTCGAATCGCTGTGCGCGGACTGTATCAAATCCGGCTGGCATTGCGACGACCGGCTGCTCTGCCTGGCGCACCGTATCCTCCTCGGTGGATGGGATCGGCTCAGGGCGCTGCGTCACAGTTACGGTTTCGCTGGATCCGAGGCACCCTGTCAGAACGAGTAGCGTGGCGAACAGCAGCAGGCCTGATGCGCGGGATAATCGGTTCATCATATCATGGATGTTGAAGCTAGAGGCATGGGCGGCAAGGCGGAGGGACGGCTATTGAGCGGTCGAGGCGGTCGCATCGGCGGCGGATTCGGACTCGACGAACGCCTGGCCGGTCGCTTCCAGTACGAGCCGATCGGCGTCGTAGATTACATCCAGCGCCTCCAGCATCCCACGCACGTCGACTGACACCGTACGCATTCCCTGATCGGGCATGTAGATGTAGTCGCCCGCCAAGCTCTCGATGTTGCCGTCGAAAATCAGCCCTACGACCTCAAGGTCCGCATTCAAGAGTGGGGACCCGGAGTTTCCTCCCGTGATGTCGTTGGTTGACACCAGGTTGAGGCGCGTGGACCGCTCGAACTCATCTGGCGGGCTTTGCCAGCGATTCGGGAGATCCCACTCCGAGCCCGCACCATGCGTCGCAAAGTGCTCGTACAAGCCATAGAACGTCGTGTACGGCGGCGCGATGGTGCCATTGTACTCGTAAGTCTGGACAACGCCGTCGGCGAGGCGCAGTGAGAAGCTAGCGTCCGGAGGTACGTCGGTGCCATACAGCGCAAACCGAGCCTGGCCGAGCTGCCGCGCCACGGCCTGCTGCCGGGCCGTGAGCCCCGCCCAGGCGCTCCGATAGGTCTGGTACGCCGGCCAAACCGCTTCAACCAGCTGCACCGCCGGATCGTCAGTCGTTAACGTGTCGCGTGTCAGTGCAGCGGCGAACCGGGCGGAGTCGGCCAGTACCGAGTTCGTCATGATGCTTCGTGCCACCGCCTCGGGCGACTGACCCTGCAAGACGGCCTGCACGATGTCATCGTCCTCACCGAAGTACGTCTCGAAGTCCTGGAGGCGGGCCCGCAGAAACCGGCGGTCGACCCCGTCGGGTTGGGCGCCAACGCCCTGCATCCGCCGGCGCAGGGGCTCCAGCTGTTCGACCGGCGCCCCTTGCCGCTGGCGCTCTAGGTACTGCCACGCTATCAGCGCGCGCTGTAAAGTGGCTGAGCTGTAAGACGGGTTGCCCATCAGCAGGAAGGCCCGGTAGGCATTGGCATAGTCGCGCTTCTGGGTTTGGATGGCGGCCATACTGTCGATAAGCCCGCCGTAGGTTTGCTGATAGGCGGCCGTCGTTGAGAGCGCATCCTGGAAATCGTCTTCGGCATCCTGGCGGCGTGCCATCACGTAGGGATCATTAAGGGCCCGCACTCGGCCGCGATACAGCTTGGCGCCATTCCGCAAGCCGAAAATGGTATTCTCTACCGCGTCGGGCGACGCTTGAGTCTCTGCGAGGTACGCTTCGAGCGCTTCGGCACGGCTCGATAAGAAGGTTAGCAAGGCGGGCTCGCGCACGTCGCGCCGGAACTCCAACTGGGCGACCGTCTCCAAACGAAGCGTGCTTCCGGGGTTGCCAATGGCAAAGACCGGATCGCCCAGTTGGCTCCCCTCTTCGGCCCACGAAAAATAGTGCTCGGTGCGGAGCGGTTCTCCGTCTTCGTAGACGCGAAAGAGCGTCATATCCAAACTGTACCGCGGGTACGTGAAGTTGTCAGTGTCGCCTCCAAAGTAGCCAAGTTGGAGTTCGGGGGCCATGACCAACCGAACATCGGTGTAGCGGCGGAATACGTACGCCGAGTACTGAGCGCCGTTGTACAGAGGGATTACCTCCACCTGCATGTTGGCCTGTTCGCCACCGTAGTCGGCAGCAAGGGTTTGCTGGATCTGCTCGATAGCGGCTTGTCGCGCGTCGGCACGCTCCGCATCGGTTTGCGCCTCAGCCACGGCTGACTCGATACGCGTCGTTACATTCTCGATGGCAATGAGCTGATCGGCGTACAGGCCCGGCACGGCCCGCTCTGCATCGACCGACGCCGCATAGAACCCATTCTGAAGTAGCCGCTCATCCGGCCCGCTGACGGCTGTGATGTGGTCGCGCGCGCAATGGTGGTTTGTTAGCATGAGGCCATGGGCTGACGAGAACGAGGCGGTACAACCTGGTATGCGCAGTGCCCCGAGCCGCGCTCGCCGAAACCACGTTGAGTCTGGGTCAATATCATATGACTGCTGCAAATGGTTGACGGGCGGCGCGTCGAAGGTCCACATCTTGCCATTGTCGAACCGCCGGGCCTCCACCGTATCGGTAAGAATAGGACCGATCGCGGGCTTAGAGGGCAAAGGAAACGCAACGGCCCGCGGCGGTGCCTGCTTGAGCTCTACGGAATCGCGCTCCAAGGCTTGCCCCGCTACTAAATCGGCCGAGCACACGCCGAGCGTACCTGCGACAAGGATGGCGCCCAGTGCACGAATCAGGACGCGCGTCGCGGAATGAAGCAATCCATTGGTGAGACAGGGGATAGGCACGGCAGGCGGAGAATACTTGAGGAAGAGCAGTCGATCATGCGATACTCAGCATGCCGACGACAGATCCACGGGGAACTCCTTCGTAATACAGGCGATAGGAAGCCGTGTTGTCAATGCTGGAGCGACCTCATCCTGCGAAAGTGGCGGAATTGGTAGACGCGCGAGATTTAGGATCTCGTGGGGTAGTACCCCGTGGGGGTTCGAGTCCCTCCTTTCGCACCA
>CAYFQN010000111.1:0-10505 GCA_964345285.1 uncultured Rhodothermales bacterium | reverse complement strand
GACCGTCCCGCTGGAATCATCCGGGTGAGGCGTCCGCAGTGCTCCATGAGGCACCTTGGCTCTGACGGGCACGGAGAACCAAGTCCAGATCCGCACGGTATCACGGACCGTGTAGACAGCGTTCCACCGATCAGCTATGAAGGTCATGCGGCAGACAACGTTCCTCGCCCTCGGCGGCGCGATGTTGCTCACGGTGGGCATCGCCGTGGGGATGGGGCTCGGCACGGGCGCGCCGGTCGATGAGTCCGCCCGGGCGGCAATGGACAAGATAGACGAGGTGTACCGGACCGCTGCCAGCCAGTACGTGGATGACGTTTCCACCGAAACGCTCACGCAGGGCGCTATCACGGGCATGCTCGCTCAACTCGATCCGCACTCGGTATACATTGACGCCGAGCGGATGGAGCGCGTCAGCGAAGCATTCAACGCCTCGTTCGAGGGAATCGGGATCACCTACGAGTTTATCGACGACTCGGACGGGCACGATACGCTGGCGGTTCGCACCGTGATTGAAGGCGGCCCCAGCGCTGCAGCCGGCCTGCAATCGGGCGACCGCATCGTGGCGATCGATGGCACCTCCGCGGTCGGTTACACGCACGAGGCCGTCCAGTCCACCCTCAAGGGGCCGGGCGGAACGGCCGTCACGCTAACAATCCGCCGGCCGGGCTCTGACGGGCAGATGCAGCGCCGTGTGGAGCGTGGGGACGTACCCCTGCGTACCGTGATGGCCTCCTTCATGGCGAACGACCGGACGGGGTACATCAAAGTCAATCGCTTCGCACGGACGACGTACCGCGAGTTCGTGCAGGCCCTCGCGCGGCTGGACGAACGCGGCATGGAGCGACTCATCCTGGACCTGCGCGGTAACTCGGGCGGGCTCATGGAGGCCGCAATCCAGGTGGCCGATGAGTTCCTGAGTGCCGACCAGCTGATCGTATCAGCCCGCAGCCGACATGAGGAGTTTACGCGATCCAACTATGCCACCGGCGGGGGGGCGTTTGAAGACCGCCCCGTGATTGTGCTCGTCGATGAGCAGTCGGCTTCGGCTAGTGAAATCGTAGCCGGGGCGCTGCAGGATCACGACCGGGCGTTCATCATCGGCGAGCGCACGTACGGCAAAGGCCTCGTGCAGCGTCAATACCGGTTGGATGACGGCAGCGCCCTCCGCCTCACCATATCGCGGTTTTACACGCCGGCTGGCCGGCTCATCCAGACGCCATACAGCGAGGACCGCGCGGCGTACTATCACGCCAAAGCCATATCCCACGCCCGGGACTCAGCGCGCAGCCGAGCGGAGATTATCGCCAGCGCTCCAGATTCGCTAAGGTACCGCACGGACGGCGGCCGCACCGTTGTAGGCGGAGGGGGCATCGTCCCAGACCGCGTGGTCCGAGCGGACACCAATGGTGCACGCCGGGCGCTTTCCCGTAGCCGATTGGCCAACCACTTCGCCCGGCACTGGCTCGACCAACACGGGGCCTTTCTGCGGGCGGCGTGGCGCGAACGCAGCGACGCCTTCGCCGAGCAATACACCATTGAGGATGCGCAGTACGCGGCGCTTCAGCGCTTCGCCGCTCAGGAAGGGTATTGCGAAGGGGGGCCGCGCGACCTTGCGGAGGAGGGCGGAGCAGTCTGTCGCGCCATTGCCCATCACCCCGCCGTCGCAAAAGCGTTCGTGAAGGCGCATCTGGCAGAGCGACTGTTCGGCCGATCCGCCTGGTATCCTGCTTATTTGCAGGTTGATCCAGTCTTTACAAAAGCTTTGCATACTTGGCCAGCGGCTGAGTCATTGGTGGCGCGGTATCCGGTTGGGACCCCCTGAGTTATCGAAAGGGGACCCCGCGCACTGCTTGACGTCTCCGTGATCTACCGTTTTTAACGTAATCGTGGGATGATCCGTCACAAATCGCATAAACCGGGTCAACGCTTTTTGACAAAGGGTCGGGAATTATTTAGATATATTTTCCGGATGTGGGAGCGTTTAAATCATTTTCCCACGTCGTGCCCTGCATGGCGAGCTGAATGCCCCTGAACATGCTACGCCCGTGCAGGCCCTAACAGCCTTAGATGTGGCCCACCAGAGTCGTTTAAATCCCTAACTAGTCTCCTCGTGTGGAGGAAGCCATCCATGCTTAATTCGTTAACGGTAAATCTGCTATTGGTGCTCCCCCAGCAGGGAAGCAATGACGTGATCAACGCGCTGGTCGAGCGCTTCAATGAGGGCGGCAACTTCATGTGGCCGGTGCTCATCTGCTTGATCATTGGTCTCGCCATCGCTTTCGAGCGCATCATTACGCTGAACCGTGCTGACATTGACACGCGCAAGTTCCTGACGAACGTGAAGCAGGCCCTGGAAGAGGGCGGCATCGCACAGGCCGAGGAAGTGTGCGCTCAGACGCGCGGCCCCGTCGCCTCGGTGTTTCAGGCCGGCTTGCTCCGCGCCGACGAAGGCGTTGAAGCCGTTGAGAAAGCGGTTGTCTCGTACGGATCGATTGAAATGAGTTTCCTAGAGCGCGGGCTGGTGTGGCTCTCGCTCTTCATTAGTATCGCCCCGATGCTCGGATTCCTGGGTACGGTGATCGGTATGATTGCCGCCTTCGACGCCATCGAGTCGGCTGGTGATATCTCGCCAAGCCTCGTGGCTGGCGGAATCAAAATCGCCCTCCTGACGACGGCCTTCGGGCTCATCGTGGGGGTTATCCTGCAGTTCTTCTACAACTATGCCGTATCGAAAATTGACCGCATCGTGGTTGAGATGGAAGACGCCTCCATCGAACTGATCGACGCGCTCGTGCTGATGCAGTCCGGCCGCTCGATTACGGGCGAGAAGGACGTACCGGAGTCGCTGGGCGAGGAAGGATCGACCAGCCGACCGACGAGCTAGGATGGTTCGCGGATCGCTCCGGCGCCGTAACGCGCCGGAGCGAGCCCTCGACGCCGCTCGTTTCCGTGCGTTTTTCCTGCCACCCTCAACGACTGAACTGTTATGGAATCCATCGTCCCTTACGCCATCTGGGCGGCCATCATCCTCGCGGGTGCTGGCGCGCTGTTGATGGTTGCCTTTAGCATCCGAAATCTCATGTACGGCAAGGTGCAGCCCCTGTCTGTGGCCATCCTTGCCGTTCCGGGCGCGATCATCCTCATCCTTGGCCTCACCATGTCGAGCTGGGCTCAGGCGGCCATGCTTACCTTCCTCATCATGTTCGGCCTCACACTGGTGGGGCTTTTGGTTTCGGGCGTGCGCAGCCTGTTTATATAGCTTCATGGAGCTATTCACACAGATTGCCACCTTCCGTTCGGTATCACTCGTACATCCACCTGTATCGTCAGGCTAGATCACAATGGCTGGACTACTCGACAAAAAGCGCGAACGCGACGAGGCGGAAATCAATACCGCGTCGCTGGCTGACATCGCGTTTCTGCTACTCATCTTCTTTCTGGTAGCGACCACAATCAACGTGGATACCGGCATCGGTATGACGCTGCCGCCGAAGCTAGAGGATCAGGAGCCGCCTCCTGTGAAGGAGCGCAATATGCTCAAAATCAACGTGAACGCTGAGGGGCAAGTGTTGCTCGAGGACGAGCCTTCGTCCGTGAATCAGATCCGAGGCGAAGTCAAGACCCACGTGCTCAATTATGGCCAGGACGCTGCTTACGCGGAGAACCCGGATAAGGCCGTAATCTCGATCAAGACCGATCAGGAGACCTCATACGATACGTACATCCGCGTGCTGGATGAAGTATGGATGGCCTATCGCGAGATTTGGGACGGCATCGTCACGTCCAACAGCCTACCCAACGGTGAGTCGGCCGGGTTGAGCCGGACGTACCCGAGCTACCGGGCGTACTCGACGTCACTGGGCCCGGAAGATGATAACATCATCCGTGACCAGATCGGGGCGCAGATTTCGATTGCAGAGCCCGACCTGGGCCAATAGCGCCTCGCACACTATCGGACCTTCAACCCCCACCACGCTATGTCTTCTGAACGCTTTCAGAAAAAGTCGTCGGACACCGATCCTGCTATCACGACGGCGTCCTTGCCGGACATCATTTTTATGCTGCTGATCTTCTTCATGGTGACGACCGTGCTGCGGGAGACGGACATCCGCGTGCAGACGCGGCTCCCACAGGCCGAAGCGCTCACAAAGATCGACCAGAAGCGGCTGATCTCGTACATCTACGTTGGCCCGCTCAAGTCGGGCGAGAACAGCGGCGAGACGGCAATCCAGATCGATGACGCACTCATTGAGAACCGCCAGGCGATCCGGCAGATCATGTACAGCAAGCTGCAGGAGCAGCCCAAACTGATCGTCTCCCTCAAGGTCGACCGTCAGTCGCCGATGCGTGTGGTCAACGAGGTGCAGCAGGAACTGCGCGAAGCCGGCACGCTGCGGATCAACTACTCATCGTCGCGCGAATCCTAATCATTATTTCGCATCGTATAAAAGAAGCTCTGCCCCGGCAGGGCTTTTTTTATGTGTAGCGCCGGTGGATCCATATCATCCCAACCGGCCACGGTGTCGAATCTGTCTGCGAACTAGCACCCATTATGGCTCATCACGTAACACTGCTCCCCGGCGATGGCATCGGTCCTGAAGTGACCGCCGCGACCATCGAAGTGCTCAACGCTACGGGCGTCGACTTCGTCTGGGACAAGCATCGCATCATCGGGACGCTCGCGGTGGAGGAGGCACGCCCCTCGCTGCCGCCCGACGTCCCCGCATCGATCCGGGACACGAAGGTGGCGCTCAAGGGACCAATCACCACGCCCGTGGGGGAGGGGTTCACCAGCGTTAACGTGCAGCTTCGGCAAGAGCTGGATCTGTACGCCAATGTGCGCCCGTGCCAGACCTTGCCGGGCGTTAAGACGCCATTCGATGACGTCGATCTCGTGACTTTTCGTGAGAACACGGAGGGCCTCTACGCCGGCATCGAAAACTTCGATGAGCGACTGCAGATTGCTGACTCTATCGCCCGGATCACTCGGCGCGGCTCGGAGCGCATCATCCGCTTCTGCTTTGAGTATGCCCAGCAGAACGGTCGCGGGCGGGTTACGCTCGTCCACAAGGCGAATATTCTGAAGCGCTCGTCCGGCATGTTTCTCGACATCGGTCGCTCCATCGCGGAAGAGTACCCGGATATCACATTCGACGATCGGATTATCGACAACATGTGCATGCAGCTCGTGATCAATCCGAGCGAGTACGACTGCATCGTCACGACGAACTTGTTCGGTGACATCATTAGCGACCTGACGGCAGGCCTCGTGGGCGGACTGGGCGTGGTGCCTGGTGCCAACATCGGCGATGAATACGCCGTATTTGAAGCCGTACACGGCAGCGCGCCGGACATCGCCGGACAGAACGTGGCAAACCCGACCGCGCTCATCCGCACGTCCGTGATGATGCTACGGCATCTCGGCGAAGCCGATGCCGCCGATGCTGTAGCCCAAGCCGTTGTTGATGCGTACCGCGAGGGCGGCTGCCTGACGGCCGACGTGGGGGGCTCGGCATCCACCACAGAGTTTGCCCACCACCTTGCTGACCGCGTGTCGGCCCTTATCGCAGCATAGCGAGGCCAGACTGAGCGGCCACTTGTCCGTGAAGCGTTTATAGATCGGAACGTAGTGCATTTATGATTCAGCGCATCCAGTCCCTGTATTTGTTGCTTGGCGCCATCACGTTGGGCGCCCTGTTCTTCTTCGACAGCATCTGGCAAAGCCAGGCCGCTGCCACCCAGCCCTGGTTTACTCCGTCGCTCATGGCGCTCACGATTGCAGCCATTGCGGTGGGAGGTGGTTCGATCTTTCTCTTCGGCGCGCGCGACCGGCAGCGCACGGTCGTCATCGGCGCGCAGATGATTACCGTGCTCTTGCTCGTGGCGCTCTATGGCGGGTTGTTCATGAGCGATGGCCTCGACCTCCGCGCCGGAGCGGGGTACGATGTGCCCAAAATCATCGCCCTGCTGCTTCCGGTGGTCGCGTACGGATTCTTCTACTTTGCGCGGCGCGGCATCGAGCGGGATATCAAGAAGGTCGAGGACATGAACAGCTTCCGGCTGCGCGATTAGTTGCACGTGCAGCCCGGCGGCGGCACTCTGCTTCTTAACGGCACAGGCACGTGGCGAGCAACCGTCCGGCACTCCTATATGTGGCACTCGGGCTAGGCGTGATCAGCTTTACGTTCAGCCCAATCCTAGTACGCTGGGCGAGTGAGGCGCCAGGGCTGGCGGTTGCCGTATGGCGCACGGCGTTTGCCGTTTTGCTGTTGGCGCCTGCAGCTTGGTGGCGTATCGGTCCGGCTGTCCGGTCGTTTTCCGCCCGCGATGTCCTGCTCATCACAGGGGCGGGCATCTTACTCGGCGTTCACTTTATCGCATGGATTGAGTCGCTCTACCACACCACGGTGGCGAGCGCGTCGGTGCTGGTCACTACGAGCCCCATCTTTCTCGTCGTGCTGGGCTTTTTCGTCTTGAATGAACGGCTGTCGTGGACGACGGTTACGGCCATTGTGATCTCCGTGGGCGGTGCCGTCCTCATTGGGGTGGGCGATGCCCAGGGCATTGGTGTGGGGCCGAACCCGTTGTGGGGCAATAGCCTCGCGTTGGCCGCGTCGCTTTTCGCCAGCCTGTATTTGCTGATCGGCCGGGTCGTGCGGCAGCAGGTCGACTGGCTCGCTTACGTCTTTCCGCTCTACACAGTGGCGGCGCTGACAACGCTCGGGACCGCCTGGTGGCAGAGCATCCCGTTGTGGGGCTACGATACAGGCTTCTACGGGCTGTGCCTGCTCATGGCTATCGGCCCGCAGCTTCTCGGGCACGGCTCGTTCAATTATGCGCTGCACTACTTGCCGGCAGCCCTGGTGGGAATGCTGGCGCTGCTGGAGCCGGTGGGCTCCTCCGCGCTGGCGGTCGTGCTGTTTGGCGAGGTGCCCAACGGGCTTGCCATTGCGGGGATGGGCATTGTGCTGAGCGCCGTGGCTACAGTGGTATGGACTGAGCGCGGCCGAACGCCGAGTGACTAAGCCCGGTAGGCCGGATGAAACTGATCCGCCGGAAGGTCCTGGAAGCAGTGCCGCCCTCGGAGGAAGTAATCGACGACGATGCGTCCGCGGTATGGCAAAGGCACGATGTCCTCCGTCCGGCGCGGCCGGTTGAGGGTGTAGTGGCGGCTCATGCGGTGGGCATCGCGGTAGGCGCGGACGATGCTGGAGGCTTCCCGCGGCCGGCCGGAGGCCAGCGCACGCAGGGCCGCCATGCTGTCAAAAGCCACGCGCTGCGGAAAAACACGACGCCACGCCGAGGGAGGCAGGTTTTTGTACAGCATTAGGAGGCTGTTCCGAAAGTTATAATACACCTTCCGGACGTTGCCCTGGGGCAAAGAGCCACCGCCAATGTGATAGGCTGTGCTGGCCGGTATCGAGCGCACGCGGTAGCCGTGGCGCTGGAGCCGCCAGCACAGGTCGATCTCTTCCATGTGCATCTCGAAGCGTTCATCGAACAACCCGACCTCATTGAGGGCCGAGCGACGGAGCATGATGGCCGCACCCGTCGCCCAGAAAATAGTGCGTGGCGCGTCATACTGGCCCTCGTCAGGCTCCGTGTTGAAAAAGATGCGTCCCCGAGCGAACGGGTAGCCGAGCCGGTCGAGGTATCCGCCTGCTGCACCGGCGTACTCAAATTGGCCGCGGTCGTCGTACTGAAGTACCTTGGGCTGTACAGCCCCCACCTGCTCGTTTTGCTCCATCGCCTCGACGAGCGGGTGCAGCCATCCGCGCGGCACCTCCACGTCATTGTTGAGGAAGAGAATGTAGTCGCCCGTGGCATGCGGAACGGCTTCGTTATTCCCCTTGCAGAACAGCCAATTCTCCGGGTGCCGCACCACACTGACCGTGGGGTAGTGCTCGTGCACCCAGGCGGCCGAGCCGTCTGTAGAAGCGTTATCGGCCAGAATAATCTCGACGTCCGGGTAGTCCGTAGCAACCACGGAGGGGAGGCACTGGCGCAGGAGGGGGAGCGCGTTCCACGAGACAATGATGATGGACACGCGGGGCATGACGAGGTCTGAGGGATGGAAGGTAAAACAGGAGGCGGCCGCCACCGGCATAGGGGAGCCACTGACGTGGGTGTACAGGCCATGTCGCAGACGGTTCAGGGTAAGATGCGCCGCACACGAACGCTTCGAGAACACGAGGGCCAAAATAAACAGCCGGCGCAGGGTTGCTGCGCCGGCTGCCCCACCATCAAAGGAGGTCTATAAGAGATGACGTTGGGACCTCCAAAAGAGTTGACGTTTCAATAGACACACACCCCCGAAAATCATAACGTCGAATCGTAAAAAATTTTATAGGCCCCTTTCTGCCTCCGGGCCGCTAGGTAAATGATAGGCAGCGGTAAAAAAGAGTAATGGTCGGGAATACTCCGTCGTCCCTCGTACATTGCATCACACGACGGCCACTCCATCCACCGGCGCTACGCGTCCCAATCTGCAGTTTGACCATGATTTCTCCTTCACTCGACCAGGCGCAATCCGCCATGCAACGGCACTGGGGGCATGCGAGCTTCCGGCCGGGGCAGGATGCGGCGATCGAAGCGGTGCTAGGTGGTCAAGACGTGCTGGCCATCATGCCCACCGGCGGCGGTAAGTCGATCTGCTACCAAGTGCCCGCACTGTTGCTGGACGGCTTGACAATCGTCGTCTCGCCGCTCATCGCACTTATGCACGATCAGGTGGCAGGGCTTCGGGCGCGTGGCATCGAGGCCGCTTTCATCGACAGCACGCTGCGGCACCACGAAGTCGACCAGCGGTGGACGAACGCCGAGCACGGGCAGTACGACCTGCTGTACGTAGCGCCGGAACGGTTGGAGTCTGAGCTGTTCCTAGCGCGTGCCGGCCGGTTGGACGTCGCCCTGCTCGCCGTGGACGAGGCGCACTGTGTGAGCCAGTGGGGGCATCACTTTCGCCCCTCGTATCTGCGAATCCCCGAGGCGCGGGCTGAACTCGGTGATCCCCCTACCATCGCGGTGACAGCCACAGCTACGCCCGCCGTGCGCCGTGATATAGAGACGCATCTGGCGTTGGACGACCTGGTACGCGTCATCCGTGGGTTCGATCGGCCGAACCTCGTCTGGTCGGTGTTCGAGACGGACAACAAGCGATCAAAGGTGCGCGACGTGCTGCGCACCGTCGACGGAAGTGGCATCTTGTACGCAGCCACCCGGCGCGACGTGGAAACGTGGACGCAACAGCTCAATGCCGCAGGCGAAGCGGCGGTCGGCTACCACGCTGGAATGAGCGCGGAAGCACGCGGCGATGCGCAAGCTGCCTGGGTCGATGGCGCGGCGCGGTTGATCGTGGCGACAAACGCCTTCGGAATGGGCATCGACAAGCCGGACGTTCGATTTGTGATCCACCTGGCGCCGCCGTCGTCGCTGGAGGCGTATTATCAGGAAGCTGGCCGGGCTGGTCGGGATGGGCACCGCGCGTACGCTGTACTGCTGTACCACGCGTCGGATGCGTCTACGCAGGAGGCGCTGATCGAGACGTCGCACCCGAGTGCGGCAGAGACTCAGTCGGTGTATGATGCGGTGTGTAACATCGGCCAAGTGCCGCTGGGCGTACAGCCTGAGGTGCCCGTGCTCGTTAACATGGACGCCGTGGTGCGGGTGACCGGCCTGACGCGGGGGAAGATCCGCACCGCGCTCGAACTGCTCGAGCGGCACGAGGCATGGCAGGTGATGCCGCGCCATAAGCACTACGGGTTTATTCGCTTCGAGCAGTCGGCCGGGGCGACGCGCCGGTACGCCGAGAATCAGTCGAACCGGGCCCTTGGCCGGTTCATCCGAACACTGTTGCGCACCGTGCACGCCGACGCGTTTAACGGATGGTGGCGCATGGACGTGCGGCAGCTCACTCGCCGGACCGGGGTGGATCGCGAGCGGCTGCTGCGCGGCCTGGCGTTTCTGGGCGAGCAGGACCTCATCCAGTGGCGCCCGCCCGGAACCGCCCGCCGGGTGTTACTCACGGTGCCCCGAAGCCGTGCCTTTCCGGTAGACGACCAAGCAGTGCAACAGGCGCGTCAGCGGGCTGAGCGGCGGCTGGATCACATGCTGCGCTATGCACGGTCGGCCACGTGCCGCCGTCACTTCCTGCTGGCCTATTTCGGTGAGGTCTTTTCCCCGCCGTGTAGTGCATGCGACGTGTGCTTGGGCCGCCATCGGCCGCCATCCATCACACCCAGTGACGAGTCTGTGTTGCGGCGCATCCTGCAGCACGTGGCCGAGAACAAGGACGGGCGAGCCTGGGTGGATAGCGGGCCTGCCGCCCCCTCACCGCATCGGCGCCGCGCCCTGGTCGACTGGCTCGTGCAGGAAGGCTACCTACGGCTCCTGGATCCACTAGAGGAGACGTTTGAAGTGACCGAGCAGGGCCAGCACCTGATGGCACAGTGGCCCCCCACTGGACCGTCTGATTAGGTTCTGTCTGAAAAGTCCATCATGTCGTA
>CAYFQN010000110.1:6646-10709 GCA_964345285.1 uncultured Rhodothermales bacterium | reverse complement strand
CAGTCGTCGCCGTGGAAGTTGGGGTCGTAGAAGCCCTGGTCGAGCGCGCGCCACAACTCGTGGAAGATCTGCTCGCGCTCGGCGGAATAGTCAACCTCCATGCGGGCGGCGTAGGATTTCTGCTCCACGCTGCCGTTCGAGGTGCCCACCGTGGCGAGGCGCCCGCCGGAGTGGACGAAGAAGAGGGTGCTGCCGTCCGGGCCAAGCTGGACGCCATAGGGCGAGAGGTCGCCTTCGGTGAGGCGCCTGCGCTCACTGCCGTCCCACTGGATGCTGTAGAGATCCACGTCGGCGTCGTAGCGCCCGGTGCGGCCGCCGCGGCCCGCGACGAAGAAGAACGTGTCGCCATCCTCGGAGATAGCGAGCTCGCCCTCGTTGCCGGGCAGCGCCGTCACGCGCTCCAGCCGCTCGTGGATGTTCTCGAAGTCGATGGTGACCGGCGCCGGCTCGTCATCGTCCGAGGCGCCGTTGTCGGCCGCGTCTTCCGCCATCTGCTCCCAGTCTTCCTCGGTGCGCTCCCAGTCTTCCTCGCGGAGCCAGACGAACCACACGTCGGCGTCGCCGGAGCTACGGTCGGAAATGAAACCGAGCTTCGAGCCGTCGGCGCTCCACACGGGGTCGTCGTCGCCCTTCGGGTGCTGGCTGACGTTGACGGGATCGCTGGACCCGTCGGCGGCGTGGATATAGACCTCCTCGTTGAAGTCGAGGTCGTCGCGGCTGTAGGCAAGCCACTGGCTGTCGGGGCTCCACGAGACCGAGCCGGGCGTCGACCAGCTGTCGATCAGCACGGTCTCACCGTCCAGCTCGCCCTCGTCCAGTGCGGCGGTAAGGAGTTGCCCGCCGCCGTAGCCCGCGAAGGAGCCGCGGCGGAAGGCGATGCGCGAGCGGTCCGGCGCTATCGATAGGATGCGCTCGTCTTCCGGCGTGTCGGTGAGGCGCGTGACGCGATGCTGCAGCGCGTCGAACAGATCGGTGTGCTCCGGGTCGGCCGACTCGAGGCGGTACAGGTCGTACTGACCGCCCTCGCGGTCGGAGACGAAGACGAGCGTCGAGTCATTCATCCAAGCGACGTCCCGGTCGCGGTAGGCGTGACGCGTGAGGCGTGCGGTGCGGCGCTCGTCCGTGTCGTTCTCCATCAAGAAGATTTCGCCGCGGATAACGAGGGCCGTCTGGTCGCCATCGGGCGAGACGGCGTAGTCTTCCAGGTTGCTCGTAAACGTCTGCTGCTCCACGGGGTCGAAGCGGTAATCGGCCGGCACGGTCACGTCGAGTGTTTCGGTGGTGCCCGCGGCGACGTCGTGCACGTACACGTTCGTCTGCCGCTCGAAGGCGATGGTGCGGCCGTCCTGGCTCACGGTGAAGTAGCGCACGCCGTCCTCGTCGTACGTCGTAATCTGCTCAGGTGAGCCGCTGCCGGCGCCCTGCTCGGTGATCGCCTGGCGGTACAGGTTGTACGTCCCGTCCTGCTCACTGATGAAGTAGAGCGTCCGGTCGCCGCCCCACCGCGGGTGATAGTCGTTCACGTCGAACGCCGTGATCTGCGTGTAGGCATCGTTTTCGGTGTCGTAGAGCCAGACGTTCTTGTTGGCCGGGCCGTCGTAGCCCTTCTTGCTCGTGCGGTTGTTGCCACGCACAAACGCGATGAAGCGGCCATCGGGCGACATCACGGGCTCGTAGCCAAGCGCGTCGAGCAGCCGATCGGGCGTGCCGCCGGTGGCGGGCACGTGGAAGATCTCGTCGTCCCGCTCGACCTGTTGCCATGTGCGCTCCGTGGTGAAGAGGAGGCGGCCGTCGGGCGTCCAGCCGCTCAGCGCGTCGCCCGTGGAGTGGTGGGTGAGCTGCGTCGGCGTGCTGCCGGCGGCGTCCATCACGAACAGGTCGTCGTTGCCAAAGCGGTCGCTCGTGAACGCGATCTGCGATCCGTCCGGGCTCCACTGCGGGCTGGCCTCATAGGCCTCGTGCACGGTGAGCCGGTAGGCGCGCCCGCCGTCAGACGGCACGGTCCACAAGTCGCCCTGGTACGAGAAGGCGATTTCGGAGCCGTCCGGGCTCACGGCCGGATGGCGCATCAGCGGGGTGGAGTCTTGGGCAGCAGCCGGAGCGATTCCGACCAGCAGCGCAACAGTGACAAGAAGCAGGGTACGGTAGGACATGGCAGAAGAACGTTGCATGGGTGATGGATGGACGTATGACAGGCCGGTTGGTCTTCGTCGTTTTCTCCTTACGCAGCCGGACGGGCAAAGATCAATCGTTGTGTGCGAACTGTGCAGCGTGCCGATGGCATCGTCGGTCCCCGAGAGCCCGAGGCGGTCGGCAATCTTCAGCCCCTGCAGCATGTCGAAAAAGCCTATGCCGACGACCTGATCGGCCATGTAATCCAGCACGCCGATGAGCGCAACGACGTCCCCGTTCAGCGCCGCTTGCGTGTCGAGGCCGGCCTGTACGGCGTCGGCCCACTCGCTCTGCAGCATGTTCCTCCACGTTCGGGCGTCGAGCAGGTCCTCGCCGCGATCGGCAGCGTCCAGCATCTTGCGGCCGATCTGCATCGCCTTGGCCCACGGGGTCAGCGGCGGCTCCTCGTCGCCCGGGCAGTCGATGCAACCGTTCTGCAGCACAGCGCCGAAGAGCGGACGGGCGATCACGGGCGGCGGGTTATCACCTCCATCATCCGAGCAATCCGGGTCGATCTGTGTCGCACAACCGTCCGCGTCGCCGCCGCTCGCTGCATGCCCTCATCAAGAAGACAAACAGCAACGCGCCGTGCTGGAGGGGCTCCGGCACGGCGCGTGGCAAATGAATCGTCGGGGGGTGCTGCCGTCAGGCGTTCATGGCCTCGAGGAAGTCGGCGTTATCGTCAGTGCCGTCCATCTTGCTGAGCAGGAATTCCATCGCCTCGCCGGGATCCATGTCGGCCAGCAGCTTACGGATGACCCAGACGCGCTTGAGCGTCGGCTTTTCGAGGAGCAGCTCCTCGCGCCGCGTGCCGCTCTTGATGAGGTCGATGGCCGGGTACAGGCGGCGATCGGCCATCTCGCGGTCGAGCACCAGTTCCATGTTGCCGGTGCCTTTGAACTCCTCGAAGATGACCTGGTCCATGCGGCTGCCGGTATCGACGAGCGCCGTGCCGATGATGGTGAGCGAGCCGCCGCCTTCCACGTTGCGGGCCGCCCCGAAGAAGCGTTTGGGCCCGCGCAACGCGCCGGCCTCTACGCCGCCCGACAGCGTACGGCCCTGGCTGGGCGCCACCGCGTTGTGCGCCCGCGCCAGCCGCGTGATGGAGTCGAGCAGAATGACGACGTCCTGGTCGGCCTCGACGAGCCGCTTCGCCTTGAGCAGCACCGTGTCGGCGATGGCGACGTGCGCCTCGGGGTCCTTGTCGAACGTGGAGGCGATGACTTCGCCGTCGACGTGCCGGTCCATGTCGGTGACCTCTTCGGGCCGCTCGTCGACGAGCAGCACGAGCAGGTGCGCCTCGGGGTGGTTCGTGGTGATGCCGTTCGCCATCTTCTGGAGCAGCACCGTCTTCCCGGCCTTCGGGGGCGAGACGATCAGCCCGCGCTGCCCCTTGCCGACGGGCGCAAACAGGTCGAGGATGCGCGTGCTCATCTCGTCGGCGTCCGTCTCCAGCCGCAGGTGCTCGTCCGGGTAGATGGGCGTCAGGTAGTCGAACTCGACACGCTCCTCCATCGTGCTCGGCTCGGCTCCGTTGATCTCGTCGACATGGATGAGCGCGAAGAACTTCTCCCCTTCCTTCGGCGGGCGCACGCGGCCATTCACGGTGTCGCCCTCCTGCAGGTTGAAGCGCTTGATCTGCGAGGGTGAGACGTAGATGTCGTCGGGGCTTGACTCGTAGTTGTACTCGTCGGAGCGGAGGAAACCGTAGCCGTCGGGGAGCACCTCGAGCATGCCCACCTTACTGATCATGCCCTGCAGTTCCGTCTCATTCTTGTCGTACTCGGCCATGTAGTCGGGCCGGTCGCCATAAAGCCGCTCCTCGCGGCTGGGCTTTTTGCTTTGGGACTGCTGCCCCGATCCTTCGCGCCCCGATCCTTCGCGCCCCGAT
>CAYFQN010000110.1:3865-6546 GCA_964345285.1 uncultured Rhodothermales bacterium | reverse complement strand
GCCCCGATCCTTCGCGCCCCGATCCTTCGCGCCCCGATGAGCCGCGCCCGGATCGCTCGCCACGCCGGGACTGGCCTCGGCGTCCCCCGTTGCCGCCGCTGCGCCCGCCACGGGACCGTTCGTCACGCGACCGGCTGCCACGCGACCGGCTGCCACGCGACCGGCGCTGGTCGCCGCCACGTGATGATGCGTCGTCGCCCTCCTGGCGGCTCTCGTCGGGGCTGCGCTCCTCGGAGGCCTGGTCCTGCTGGCTCGTTGCGGCCTGGCGTTCGTCCCGCTGCGCCTCCGGCGTGCCGTTCTCTCCCGATTCGCCGCCGCTAGCTGCCTCGGCGGCCTTGGCCTCCAAAATCTGGTAGATGAGGTCCTGCTTCCGCAGCTTGGAGTAGCCAGACAAGCCGAGTTCGCGGGCAATCTCCCGAAGCTCGTCGAGTTTCTTTTCTTGCAGCGTCGAAATATTCATAGTGTCAGTACAATTCGGCAGAGACAGCAGAGAAGAGTAGCCCGAACATCGCGTATACGCACAGCGCCGCACACATGTCCTGCGCGTTCAGTGGATCAGCAATCATTGTTTGCAGTGGGGCGTCGTTGTGGGTGGGATACCGACACCCCAATCGTGGGTACAGATGTGTGAATCGGTGGCCTGCGCAGGGAACGGATGTGCCTACTGATGCAACCACACAACATGCGTAACGACACAATACGCGCAGAGGTGTACGGAGTTATGGTAAAACATGTCCCCGCGAAAAGACAGTCCGGAACCCACCCTGGGGAAATTTCCATCAAGGCGGGCGGAGCGGTGCCCTCTCCGGTCATGCGTTGTTCACCACTCCATGCATCGTTACGTTGAAAGGCCGGTGTCTGTCTTGACGACGCTGCCCTTCTTCCGTTTTAACCCGCTGATGCTATGACATACCGCTGGATCCCGCGATCCGTTGATAACCCCGAGACCGTGCAGCGCCTACAGCGTGAGCTGAACGACCTGCCCGACCCGCTCGCACGCGTCCTGGTGCTGCGCGGCATCGACTCGTTCGATGCGGCCCGCCATTTCTTCCGCGCTGGCCGCGAGGACCTGCACAATCCGTTTCTGATGCAGGACATGGACCGCGCCGCCGACCGCGTGGCCGCGGCCGTGGAGCAGGGCGAGCGCGTACTGGTCTACGGCGACTACGACGTGGACGGCACCACAGCGACCACGCTGCTCACCGACTTCCTCCGCACCCACGGCGCCGACGCCGCGTACTTCATCCCCGACCGGTACGAGGACGGCTACGGCCTCGGCGAGCGTGGCATCGACACGGCGGCCGAGCAGGGCGCTGGGCTCATCATCGCGCTGGACTGCGGCATCACCGCGCATGAGGAGGCCGACTACGCCCGCTCGAAGGACATCGACCTCATCATCTGCGACCACCACAAACCGAAAGACACGCTGCCTGCTGCTACGGCCGTCCTCAACCCCAAGCGCGAGGACTGTAGCTATCCGTTCGATGAGCTGTCGGGCTGCGGCGTCGGCTTCAAGCTGGTGCAGGCCACGCTCGACCGACTCGGCGAGCCGCCGGAGCGCGCCTTCGACTACCTCGACCTCATGGCCATTTCCACGGCGGCCGACATCGTGCCGCTCCACGGCGAGAACCGGGTGCTGCTGCGCGAAGGGCTCCGCGCGATGGAGACGAACCCGCGCCTCGGCGTCCGCGCCCTGGCCGACGCGGCACGTTTTGAGCTAGCGGACGTGACGACCGGCGACGTCGTGTTCAAGATCGGTCCGCGCATCAACGCCGCGGGGCGCATGGCCCATGCCGAACAGGCCGTCGCCCTCCTCCTGGCCGACGACCCGGACGAGGCCAAGGCACTCGCCGCTGAGCTCGAAGCGCTGAACAAGGAGCGCCGTTCGATCGATCAAGAAACGCTGCGCGAGGCGAAGACGATGGCCGAGCGGCAGATCACGGCCCGCAACCCACACGCGCTCGTGCTCTACCAGCCGGATTGGCACCTCGGCGTGATCGGCATCGTGGCGAGCCGTATCGTGGAGCAGTTCTATCGCCCGACCGTCATGCTTTGCCGCAACGGTGATGCGGTGAAGGGCTCGGCGCGCTCCATCAGCGGCGTCAACATTTACAACGCGCTCACGGCGTGCGAGGACGTGCTCACCCAGTTCGGCGGGCACGATTACGCGGCCGGCATGTCCCTCCCCGAGGACAACGTGGACGCCTTCCGCAACCGGCTCGACGACGCTATTGGCGAGGTCGTAACGCCGGAGCTGCTGACGCCCGCTATCAAGGTCGACGCGCCGCTGGATCTGCGCACGATCGGCTCGGTGGATGATCGGTTCTGGGCGATCCTGAAGCAGTTCGGGCCGTTCGGGCCGGCCAACAGCAAGCCCGTCTTTCACGCCGCGGATGTGACGGTCGTTGGCCAGCCGCGTACGGTGGGAAGCAGTGGCAAGCACCTCAAGTTCAAGGTCCGCCAGCGCGACGCGCCGAACGGGCCGGCCATCGACGTGATCGGCTTCGGGATGGGCGACCAGCTGCCGACACTCCGCGACAGCCAGCGCACCGACCGGCCGCTGGAGCTGCTCTTCTCGCTGGAATCGAACACGTGGAAGGGCCGCACGTCGCTCCAGCTCAAGGCCCGCGCCCTCCGCCTCGCCAACGACGCATAACCAGATGGTTTTGGACGGCTGTTTG
>CAYFQN010000110.1:0-3765 GCA_964345285.1 uncultured Rhodothermales bacterium | reverse complement strand
TTTGAATTCCATGTCTTCCGACACGCAACGTCTCGCTCGCAGCATCTTGTGGCGTGCACTCGCCCTGGCCGCGTCGCTGTACGTGGCGTGGACGGCGGCGACGTATCTGCTGGAGGGGCGCCTCCTTACGCTGCTCCGGCCCGAGGACACGGTGGACCGCCTAACGTACGCGGTGGGCACCAACCTGCTCATCGGGACGATCGGCGCGATGGGCGTGGTGCGGTGGCTGTACGGGCAGGGCCTCATCCGCCTCAACGCGGCCGGATTCCGGGGATGGCGGCATTCACTAGGCAGCGTGGCGGCGGGTCTCGCCCTAGGTGGCGTCATCTACGCCGTGCAGCCGGCGCCCGTGTGGCAACCGGGGCTGCTTATCAACGGACTCGCACAGGTGCTCGTCGTGTCGATCGCGGAGGTGCTGGTGTGCTGGGCGGTAATCGCTACGCTTGGCGAGCGCCTGCTGCTCCACGGGTTCGGGTCGCGCGCAGCGTACACGGGCACGGCGCTCATCGCCAGCGGGCTCTTCGGGGTGTACCATCTCGCACACAGTCCGCCGTTCAACACATGGGATATGGTGCTGCTGCTGACCGCCGTGGGCCTCGGGACGAGCGTGTTCTTCCTGAAGGTGCGCAACGTGTACGGCACCATCGCCTTCCACACCATGCTGGGCCTGTACGGCGTGACGCAGTCGCTGGTGACCACCGCCGAGTCGCTGGAAGCCTACGAATCGCCGCAGGGGCCGCTGCTCGGCATGGCCGCCGTTGCCATTCTCCTGCTGGTTGCGCTCGACGCGCGGTGGCTGCGCCGCGCACCGTCCGCCGAGGCAGCGTGACGCCGATGTTGCATCCCGCTGGGAATATGTAACCGCTTGCGACGTGGTAGCATACGCCTTCGTTTTCTCGCCGCTTAGTTTATCTGTACGATGGAGACGCAACCCTTTCTCGACGAAACGAAGACTCTCTTCCAGAGCGTCAGCACGCACGACTTCGACACGCTAGCCGATCTGTGCGACGACGACTTCGGCATCATCGACATTGACCCGAAGGGCGGCAGCGTGGTGATCGAGACGCGTGCCGAATGGGAAGACTGGTTCCACACGCTGTTCGACCAGCTCGACGCGATGGATGCGGAAACGACGACGGACATCCTCGACTATCAAGCGCTCCGCCGCGGCGACCTCGGCTACAGCGTGGTCGACTTCCGGCAGAACCTGACGATGGGCGACACGACGGCGCACTTCTTCTGTGTGGCGACGATCATCTGGAAGCAGACGCCCGACGGCTGGAAGGAGTCGCGCTGGCACTGCTCGGTGATCGACGTGGAGCCCAACGGCCTGCCTGGGCTGGAGCACTTCGAGGACGAGGCGCCCGCTGCGGCGTGAGCCCTGCCCACGCGCTCCTCACATCTGGAAGGTGTACGTGTACTTGACGAGCACGCTGCGCGCGTCCGTCCACGGCAGCACGGGCAGGGTGCGCTCGCGGTCGAGATTGACGCCTTCGTTGTAGACAATCCACAGGTCGTTGCCCTCGCCAACGGCGTAGCGGAAGCGCACGTTGGCGATGGCAAGGCGCGCCGCGCTGTTGTACTGCAGGTACGCATTCGTGGAGACCTGCTTGTTGAGCGCGACTTGCGTGCGCAGCCGCGCCACATGCGCCACAAACCGCTGATCGCGATTTGGAAAGCGCACGAGGTTGGCTTCGTAGGACCCTTCCAGCTCCAGGTGCCGCGACGGGTTCCACGTCGGCTCTACGCCGAGCTGCCCCCGCCACCCGTCGAAGAACGTGCCGGCTGAGGCGTTGGCACCCACGCGAAGCAGGTGGCCATCGGGGGCACCGTACCGCAGCCCCACGGTGCCGAACGTGTAGCGCCCACGGGGCACCGTCGTGTTCTCAGGGAATGCAAGCGGCTCGCGCAGGTCCTCCACGCGCACTTCGGCATCGGCGTTGAGTGACCGGCCTGACTTGAACGCGAAGCCCCACTCGTGCGCGACCTGCGCGGACTGCACCGTGCGGTCTACGTTGCGCAGGGCGATGGAGCCGTTCACCTCGGGCGTCACACTCGTAAAGGCCGACTCGGCGCCCGGATAGCGCCCGTACGCCAGGGTCCCGCTCAGCTCAGTAAAGTCGCGGCGCGTGACGAAGCCCATGTCCGGCCGGTAGTCGGCCCCCGACCGGATGCCGCTTATTTCATAGAAGACGCCTTCGCTGCGCCGGCGGGCCCACTGCGCCAATACGAGCGACGCCGCCCCCGGATCAAATCCGCTGACGTCCATGAGCTGGTCGTCGACGGTCTGCGCGGCCTTCAGCGTGAGGTACTCATCGCCCACCACGCGCACGACGCCGTCGAGCCCGTAGGCGACGTTGTAGCTGCCGTCCATCCCGAGGCGGCTCGTTACGATGCCGCCGGCGTACGATGTCTCGTTGACCACGCGCCGTCGCAGCCGCGCCACGCCAAAGTTTTCCGACGGGGCGCCGAGGCGGCTGTTCTCCGCTGTCTGCAGATCGATAAGGCCCACGTCCCAGTCGCCCACGCGGCCCACCAGGCGCGCGCCGCCTACGATGCGCACGGGTTCGCCCTCAACGAGCCCGATGCGGCGGCTGTTGAAGAGCCGGTCGGTGCCGCCTGTGCCGAACGCAAACGTGCTGGCGCGTTCTTGGAAGAACCGCCGCTGCTCGGGGAAGAAGAGCGAGAAGCGCGTCAGGTTGACCCGCTGCGGATCGGCCTCGACCTGCGCGAAGTCGGTGTTGGCCGTGAGGTCGAGCGTGAGGTTGCTCGTCACATTGTAGCGGAGGTCGCCGCCGATCTCGCGTGTCCAGTCGCGAGGCTGCTGATAGCCCGTTTCCGCCGCGTTGAGCCGAGCCGTCTGCTCCACGCCGCCCAGCACGTAGGGCGTGAGGTACACGGGCCGGGCTGCCTCCACGCCGCGGAGCACTACATCCTGCGCCTGCGACGGCTTGGCGAAGCCGCGGCTCCAGTTTGGCGGGATAGCCGGGTAGATGTACCGCTCGTTCGACTGCGCGCGGAAGCGGTACGTGGTAAGGCCCATCGTCGCGTCGCCACCCTCTGCCTGAAAGCCGAGGCTGGACAGCGGGATGCGCATCTCGGCGAACCAGCCCGCATCGTTCCGCGTAGCGGCCGCCGTCCAAAACGTGTCCCAGCTGTCACTGATCGAGCGTCCGAACCCGCCTTCCGCGTCGTTGGATACGGCCATGTCGAATCGCACGCCGGTGGGCGTGGTGAAGAACCAGCGCGCATTCTCGTTGTCGTTGAAGGGGTCGATGATGACAGCAAACGTATCGTCGCCGCTGTAGCGATCGCGGTAGAGTGAGTTGGCGCGGATGCCGCTGGGATTCTCGTCGTAGAGCTGGCCGCTGACGTAGAGGTGACGATCGTCGTAGGCTACGCGAATCTCGGTGCGCTGCGAAACGCCGCCTCGAAAGGTGGGCTGGTACATCGTCATCGGGAACGGCTTGACTGTCTCCCATTCTGGCTCGTTCACCACCCCGTCAATCGTGATGGACGCGCCGTCGATGCGGGGAAGCGATGCGGGCGACTGTGCAAGCGCTTCCAGTGGGGATCCAAGTAGGAAAAGAATGAGGAGCACGCGCACGAAGCGACACATGTACGACGGGAATAATTAATCAAGCGATGGCGGGATCGCCTGAATGTATGCGTCCGGTCATGCAGAGGCAACCGGACTCCGAAAAGCCCTGTCAAAACGGCTCGCCCCAGTCGAAGTCGTCGAGCTCGTCCCAGCCGGAGGGGCTC